>NZ_QTVL01000013.1:0-78566 GCF_003460565.1 Blautia sp. AF32-4BH
AGCATTTACAAGGGATTTCAGACATGATACAGGGTGAGAAGCCCCTCCGTTTCTGTTGGTTGGCATAGATGTTTTACGCGATCATTCCGTAGGTTTGAATGCCTTGGGTTGTTCGATTTCAAGCCCGGACATGAGCCAGTCGAATTGCTGCCAGGTCAATTGTTTTACTTCCAGCTGATTTCTGGGCCAGCGGAATCTGCCCTGAACTTCCATACGTTTATACAGCAGCACAAATCCGTCAGATTCCCAGAGCAAAGCTTTGATCCTGTCACAACGTTTTCCACAGAAAAGATACAGGGCACTTCGCCTTGGATCCATATGGAGTTGATCCTCTACAATAGCACACAGCCCGTCAATGGATTTCCGCATATCCGTTCTGCCTGTTACGATATAGATTTCATCGGCGGCTGTGATATCCCCTAACATTCCAGCTCCTTCACAATTCGAAGCGTTTGAGCCAGAAGCTGAGGATCTGTTCCATTTGGTATTGTTAGATGAAAGCTGCCTACAGACAGCTTCATTGACTCTGCTACGGAAAAGTTATTCCTCTCCGCAGCTGCCGGAATTACATTTAATGGCTGTTCATAAGGAATCGGGTCAGTATCATGAAACTCCACTCTGACAACTTCCTGGTTTTCTGGTGCGCGATAGGTGCGTCCAGTTGACGCCGGCAAATCCACACAACCTTTCTGACGCAGTCTTTTTACCCAGTTGTAAAAAGTTCCTGGCTTGATATCATGTTCCACACACCATTGATGATCTGTCAATCCACTTTGACGGCATTCCATGATGAGACGGTATTGTTCTTCGGCAGGTATTCTTTTGCTTCTCATGAGCACACCTCCATAACTTTAATAGAGTAAAATGCTCGCATCTATCATTTCTAGCAAGAAAAGATGAAGTAAAATGCTTGCATTCTCTATTGATTATTATGGGATATTTTTTAGGGCAACACAATCCGTCGAATTATTTTGCACTTACAGTTCTTCTGAATTGCCTAGATGTTTATGATATTTTAATTGTATTTTTCCAACTTCTACATACTGTTTGTTTTCTGGCTCACTACGATCTATCTTACTTTCAATCTCAAAAAGTATTTTTTCCGCTTTCTCATATTCTTTACGATGCATATATTTTGAAAATTCTATTTTTAATTCTAATATTTCATATTCTTCTACCTGAATTCCTGTCTCAATTCTTTTTCCATTTCTATCCATTTTTTCCATAATTTGCCAAAGCTTTTCACTTCGCGGCTGCTGATTTCCGTTTTCTATCCGCGCCAGTGTCTCCTGTGTGCAAATATCCTCACTTAACGATTCTTGTGTGAGTTTGGATGCTCTTCTCGTTCTTCGAATTAATTCGGCATCCACCTCAAAATTCCGAATTACATGTTCAAACAAACGATAATTCTCAAACGACACATTATAATCATGTTCTACCTCTAATATGCATTTTTGTTCCTGACGTAATATTTCAATAAAATCCGCATTTGACTGTTCTTTCTCTAAAATTCGTATATACTGACTTAAAATTTCCGGCATATAAAGTAGCTTTCCTTCGTCTCTTAACGCTTCCAGCGCTTCTTCTGTTCTCATTTTTATATATGTAGTATTTTCACCCTCTTCTATCACTTTACTTATTAAAAGTGCTGCGTACGGAATTATTTTTACTCGTTCTGTCTTTTCAAAATTTTTTCGGAAAATTTCTTCTACTAACGCTTTAATTTCATCTTTGGCTCGTTTTTGTTCTGTTTCTTGACAGACTTCCCACCTAAAAAGAAGTAATTTATATTCCTCAGCACTTAAAACTCCCGTCTTTCTTTGGTTTTCTGCCTCCGGCATTGTTTGTAGAATTGCCGTTTCCAGATGCTCACAAACCAGTTCTACCGATTCTCCGCGCAGCCACGCAATCTGCGCACGTTCCTGTTCTATGAATTGTCGATGCAATGGTTCTTTTGCCCGTTTGTTCTTTTCATATTCATCCAGATATTGTTCTGCTTCTTCCCATTTTCTTTGACATATTTTTTGTTGAACTTCCTGTCGTAATTCATAAATTTTATAAACATCCATCGGCAATATATAAGTAAGTCGCTCTACTGATTTTCCTAATCGCCCCATAATTCGATCAATCAGGAAAAAATCTATTTCCTGCTGATCCGCTTCAATTCTTGCATATTTCGACAAAGAAGAAATTCCCATGCATAATTGTTTTTGGCGTATTCCTTCTTTTTCTCGTAGTTTCCACAGTAGCTGTCCAATTCCTTGCATTTGTTTCATTTTTTCTCAATAAGTCCTCTTTTATATGTTATATTTTTTGACTTTTATTATATCTCGTTCTTCTACATATTTACTAATCAATTCTTTGCTAACTTGAACTAAATCTGGCGTACGTACTCCTTCTCTCTTAACGTCCACAACAACTGCCCGATTTTTTTGTCTATTTCATAATTTTCTCGTAATACTTTTGGTTACATTTTGATTTATTTTGACAAAACTACAAATATTATCATTCTTTCTATTATAAATTCTCATTTCTTGCAACAACAAGAGAAATTATATACATATTTGTGTGCTTTTCTTTGTACAAAACAACGTATTTCATTTTTTTTCAATAAAAGTGTAATTTTTCATTCTTTTAAACGTATAAGATTATCTTAGGCGTAAAAAAGGCCCCAGCGTAAACCGAAGCCTTCCTTTGCTCTGCAACTATGCCCTCTTTTTTTCCGAATCATCACACCAATTTCATAATTTCCCTTTTCCCATTTATTTTTTCATCTCTTCTATGTTTTTTTGTCCTCACTTTCACTGAAACTTTTCTATGTTCTAGCAAAACCTTTGCTTTTAATACCCTTCTCGGCTCTCAGATTCCTCATACACTTCCACCGTACCGGAATGATTTCCCATCATAGGACGGTAAATGTACTGCCGCACGTTGATGTCTACCTTCGCTGCCTTATCATCTGCGGAAATGTAAATTCCAGCCTCTGTGTTGTCATCGTCTACCGTGTAGGTATCTCCTGTTCCAAAATAGGAAAGATCGCCGTCCTCTTTCTGCTTCTGTGTTTCTTCTGGCAATTTATCTCTTGTTGTTGTGTTCACGTACCTTTTAGTAAGTTCATATTACGCCTAAATTATCTGAAAATCTATGATTTTATTTAAAATTCTTCTTACATTTTTCTTTATATAAAAGACTTCTTTCCATACGCCAAGGCAGGTTGGATTTTCATGCATCTTCTCTCTTACTTTTTCTTCTAACTACCACTCCCAATACTATGATCGCTGCTAAAACTCCCCCCTCCGTCATCAACATACGATACATCATTTTATGCTGATATTTCCCCGGCTGTGCCGCTACATCAAGAACCGAGCTAGTTCCTCCGAGGGAATTTTCCAGCTCTATGTAAGTGGAATCTGCAACAGCGGCTACAACCGACGGATAGCTGTATGCCGGAAATGCCGTCTGCTTCACAAACATATCATTCGTATTATTTTCCGCCCGTGAACTGTCGGTAAGACAGCCTGCCGCATCTTCGCGTCCCGGGATCAGATATTCTACACTTTTTTCATTCATTGCAATCCAGATCGGAAAACGGATGGGATCTGCTCCACCGACCAGATGAAACTGATAATCTTCCCACGCAACGTCTGGATTTGCAGCAAGCGAAGTCTTTAACTGCTCGATATAGGTAGGTGTATTGTCATTTTCATACCCTCGAGTGCCGCTGATGTGCCACGCATCGCCCGGCTTTCCATCCTCTCCATCAGCTCTCACTGCGCACGCCTCATACAAATGACCATAAGCTTTGATCGGAACAATCCAGATATAATCACTCTCTTCCAGTGCCGTTTCGACTTCCGAAACAGAAAGCAGCTCGGAAGTAAAAAGCGGCGTGTCAATATACTCTTTCAGCGCATTGTCGAAATCAATATCATCGACCGTCACCCCTTCTGAAAACGGGTCGTAAACAGGCCCGCCATTCGTAGAAGACACAATTTCATCTGCAAGCGCCACAATTTTTTCATAGTCTCCGGAATCCGGCAATGTTTCGAATGTTGATGCAGAAACACTCATTGCTGATACTGCAACAGCACCAACCAGTCCCCAAAATATTCCCAATTTTCTTTTCATGCAACGCCCTCCTTTCCCTTTTCATCTCTTCCCTTTTTTCTTTATTATATCTGATCCCGCTTTTCCCAGACAATGCAGCACTTTTCCTATATTTTCCTTTTCTTTTTTGTTACTATTTTAATTGCAACTTGTTATCTTCTTCAAATGATTACCAGTTCCAACACGCAAAAACAGAGGCTCACCTCCTCATTGGAAATGGCCTCTGCTTTTTTTCATTTTTCTTCTTACATCGGAACTTTTTCCACCAGATCTTCTACCTTGCATACTAACACCCGTGCAATCTTCAACAACGTTTCTGTCTGCGCCTTGTTAATGTCTTTTCTTCGCTGTTCGTACTGCTGAATAGTACGAACTGAAACACCTGATTGCTGTGCCAGTTCACTCTGACTTAAATTTGCAAAGGTACGCAATTCTTTCAGGTTCGTCTCCGGTTTTGCTTCACGATATAATTCATTCATTTTGTCCACAAACTGGCGTATATCCATTTCATGGTATGGTGTGTAAAGCATTCGTACTTCAGTTACAGGGATGGCCTGATTTATTTCCGCAAAGGATAAACTAGTACTCCACTGATAATAGGCCAGTGCCCAGCCGATCCAGTATTCAGGGCTTCGATTGTAGGAATATGAAGGTGTTTGTTTCGGATGTGGTTTTCCAGTTTCCCTTAATACTTCATATGCAATCTCAACTCCCGATCTTCCAGCCACTATAGAGCAGTCACCTCTTTCAAACCGCGATGCTGTATTACTCATGCAAAACCACTGCCATGCCGTTTCCAATGGATATTTTAAATTATTCACCATATAATCCAGCATGCAGGCAAGATTTTTTTGAGCAACAGAAAGATATAATTTATCGTAAGCATAGATCATCTGGTTTCATCTCCTCATCCAAACTTTTTTCAAAACAAAGCAAAAAGAACTTTTGACATTTTCACAAAAGCGTGATACTATGATATTGAAAAAGAGTGCTACCGGTAGACGGTTAGTCCGATATAGTTTGCAAAAATAACCGCAACGTTTGTCAGACTGTATGGCGGTTATTTTTGTGTCTTATTGTTATCCTTGCCAAGCGTATATCCGATACTAAAGCAGGTTAAGCCGAAGCTCATTACTGCAAGAAAGTCCATAATACTCATTGGCTTAGCCCTCCTTTCAAAAGATTCTCTTTCGAGTTTCTATGTAATCAGAGGGTCACAGGTCTACACTTCGTTTCGGTCGTTGCTAAACGAGTGCCACCGGCACTCAGCAACCCTCTGTCGAAGGACTAACCGCCTACCGTTTTGATAGCACCCATATTTTTATTATATCCTCTTCACAATCAGCTTTCAACAACAAATTTACTCTCTTCGGTTATATTATAGTGTTTCTTTTTGGTTGTATTTTACGTTCGACACTTATTTTAAAACTTTCTCTTTCCACCACCATACGATCCCCACAACAATTCCTCCCGCCAGCACAAAAATCATCTGCCTTCCTGAAAGCTCCCATCCAAATAACTCAACCCTTGCTTTCTTCGGCTGATACGAATACCCCATCAAAATTCTGTTATCATCCCCCGTCCCCACTGTAGCATGGCAATATGTGGTTCCCATAAATTTCATTGCAGAATTTGATGTTCCCAACTGGCTTCCGGAATAGCTGGCGCCGTTTAGCTGTTGATTATTTGCGACAAGATTTCCACTGACTTCCCAGTCGTTCATTTTGCTGTTTTTGTACCATAAGGTTCCGCCAAATTTATACGGTCTTATCGCCTCTCCCAGCAAAAACGAAAAGCTGTCGTTTCCACATGGCTTTTTATCCTCTGTGAATTCATACGTTGGATAAACATAAATCGTCGAACCATTTTTGAAGGCTGATGCAGAAAATTCAATCCCTTCGAAATCTTCCTCTCTTCCATTCATCGCCTGTTTTCCTACATCGATTTTCATATACTCAAATTTTCCATCCCCATTTTTTAAATCATCGACGATAAACTGCTTCACATGCTCATCCAGCTTTTGTATCTCATTCTCTGGCATCCCTGTTTCCTGCAAATAAGCATCGTAATCAGAAGGAACCTTTTCCTCTGCCTTCACATAAGATACCCCCGCATACAATGACAGTCCGCAGCAAAGTAAAACCAGAAATAACGTCCGCATTTTTCTCATACAACGCTCCTCCTTCCTGTTGTCATATTCGATAAACCCGTTCAAATATTCTCTCTTTATCATTATATTATCATAAGATTCAGAATCTTTATATGACGTTTTCCTTAACTTTTTAAAACGCAAAAAATCCCTCCCCACACATCACGCATGGAAAGGGATTTCTCTATTTACTCTATTTTTCTTTTAATCCATCAGCAGATCTCCGCACCCGCCGGCATTGCTTTTTCCGGGGTCATGAGGCATACGTTGCCTTCGGCGTCTTCTGCACAGAGCAGCATTCCTTCGGACATCATTCCTGCCAGTTTGGCCGGTTTCAGGTTGGTGAGAACCATAACCTTCATTCCGATGGTGTCTTCCGGTTTGTAATATGCTTTGATTCCGGAGACGATCTGTCTTACCTGGCTTCCTACTTTGACCTGGAAGCAGAGGAGTTTTTTGGATTTCTTGACTGGCTCGCAGGAGATGATTTCACCTACCTGGAACTGCATTTTTCCGAAGTCTTCGAAAGTGATTTCTTCCTTCGGCTCAAGGTCAATCACTGCTTCCTCTTCTTTTTCCTCTTCCTGGGATGCAGCAGCCATAGCAGCTTTCTGTTTTGCCTGGATCACTTCTACTTTTTCCATTACCTCTTTGACATCGAGTCTCTGGAACAGGATCTGCGGCTGATCGGTTACTTTATTGCCCGATACGTACAGTCCGAACTGATTGAGCTCTTCGTAGCTGCGTTTCTCTGCGTTCAGCTGAGCCAGGATCTTCTCAGTAGTCTCCGGCATGAAGGACTCGAGCAGGCATGCGCCGATGGTGATGCTCTCTACCAGGTTGTACAGAACTTCTTCCAGACGGTCTTTCTTTGCCTCATCCTTTGCCAGTGCCCACGGCATCGTCTCGTCGATGTATTTGTTGCAGCGTTTGAACAGACCAAAGATCTCAGTCATTGCATCTGCCACACGCAGCTCTTCCATCTTTGCAGCAACTTTTGCTTTTGTTGCGGTAACGACTGCTTTCAGATCATCATCCACCTCTTCTGCTGCGCCGGTCTTTGTCACAACGCCGCCGAAGTATTTGTTGCTCATGGAGATGGTACGGTTTACCAGGTTTCCAAGAGTATTGGCAAGGTCGGAATTCATACGCTCAACCAGCAGCTCCCAGGTAATGACACCGTCGTTCTCAAACGGCATCTCGTGCAGAACGAAGTAGCGGACAGCGTCTACGCCGAACAGGTCTACCAGATCGTCTGCGTAAATCACGTTTCCTTTGGATTTACTCATCTTGCCGTCGCCCTGCAGCAGCCACGGATGACCAAATACCTGTTTCGGCAGCGGCAGATCAAGTGCCATCAGGAAGATCGGCCAGTAAATGGTATGGAAACGGATGATGTCTTTTCCGATCAGATGCAGGTCTGCCGGCCACAGCTTGTTGAACTGCTCGGAACTGTTTCCGTCACAGTCATAACCGATTCCAGTGATGTAGTTGGTCAGTGCATCCAGCCATACATAGGTAACGTGCTTCGGGTCGAAGGATACCGGGATTCCCCAGGTGAAGGAGGTTCTGGATACACAGAGATCCTGCAGTCCCGGAAGAAGGAAGTTGTTCATCATCTCGTTCTTTCTGGAAACCGGCTGGATGAATTCCGGATGAGTGTTGATATAATCGATCAGTCTCGGTGCATATTTGCTCATCTTGAAGAAATATGCTTCTTCTTTTGCCGGCGTAACCGGGCGTCCGCAATCCGGGCATTTTCCGTCTACGAGCTGGGACTCGGTGAAGAAGGATTCACACGGTGTACAGTAAAGACCTTCGTAATATCCTTTGTAGATATCTCCCTGATCGTACAGTTTTTTGAAGATTTTCTGTACCTGTGCCTCGTGATCGGCGTCGGTGGTACGGATGAATTTGTCGTAGGACGTATTCATCAGATCCCAGATTCTCTTGATCTCGGTGGATACGTTGTCTACGAATTCTTTTGGCGTGATACCTGCCTCTTCTGCTTTCAGCTCGATCTTCTGGCCATGCTCATCGGTTCCGGTCTGGAAGAATACATCGTAGCCCTGCTGACGTTTGAAGCGGGCGATGCTGTCCGCGAGTACGATCTCGTAGGTGTTTCCGATGTGCGGCTTGCCGGATGTGTAGGCAATCGCCGTGGTGATATAATATTTTGGTCTGATTTTTTCCATTGCTTTCATTTCTCCTTTCAAATAAAAAAACTGCCTTATTCCGCTCTCTTGTAGTCGGAAGAAGACAGGTTTGTTTACCCGTGATACCACTTCTTTTCGTCCCTGCCTCACGGCAGAAACCTCTGCAGGTACATGTGCTATACCTCTCCGCTGTAACAGGCGGAACCTGTCGCAGCCTTACCGTTTCAGATTGTTGTTCTCACGGTTCGGTGCGCCTCTCGGAAGCCATGTTCGATCTGCCGCTCCTCCTCCCCTCTCAGCCTGCAAAACCGGAATAGTTTTCGGGGGTGTTCTCTGTAAATTCGCACATGCAGATGTACTCTCTTCGTCACTGTGTTTTGTTTTTATGCACTGGTTTTATGCTAACACATTTACATCAATTTGTAAACCGCAAAAAAGCCCGCCGTACGGGGATTTTTTCATATTCTCCCCATTCGGCGGACCTTTCATTCATCGTAACAATTATCTGTGGTTTGCTTTGATCACAGACATTGCTGCTTCATCTGCTACAACTGTCAGATCGTTGTGAAGCTGCAGGATGGAAGCCGGAACCTGCGGAGTAACCGGTCCGTACAGAACTTTGTCGAGGATCTCTGCTTTTCCTTCGCCGCTGACGATCAGCAGAACTTTTCTCGCCTGCATGATGTTCTTGATTCCCATGGTGTATGCCTGGGTCGGAACATCCTCTACTTTTTCAAAGAAACGTTTATTTGCCTGAATGGTGCTCTCGGTCAGGTCAACGCAGTGTGTCTCTTTCTCGAATACTGCGCCCGGCTCGTTGAATCCGATGTGGCCGTTGTTTCCAAGTCCAAGAAGCTGCAGGTCAATGCCGCCGACGCTGCGGATGATTTCGTTGTATGCTGCACATGCTTTTTCGCTGTCCGGCTCCAGTCCGTTCGGAACGAAGGTGCGCTCTTTGTTGATGTTGACATGATTGAACAGGTTGGTGTTCATGAAGTAACGATAGCTCTGATCATTCTCCGGAGAGAGTCCTTTGTACTCGTCCAGGTTTACGCTGGTGACATTTGCGAAATCAAGGTCGCCTTTGTTGTACCACTCAACGAGCTGTTTGTAAGCGCCGACCGGGGTAGATCCGGTTGCAAGGCCGAGCACTGCGTGTGGTTTCATGATCACCTGCGCGGAGATGATGTTTGCTGCTTTTCTGCTCATATCATTGTAATCTTTTGCTTCAATTAATAACATTTGTTTTTCCTCCAAATTTCTTCTATATAATAAATTACATAATAACCTGTTTCAGGTTCAGTTCGTCGTCCACCAGAAGTACATGCGCTTTTTTGCCCGGTGCAATGGATCCTACTTCATCGTAGATACCGATGCTCTGTGCCGGATTTCTTGTTGCCGCAAAAATGGCATCTGCCAGCGGAATATCAAACGAAACTGCTTTTCTCATGCAGTCGTACAGGTTCGTAGCGGAACCCGCGATGGTCTCACCGTCGGTCAGGGTTGCTTTTCCGTCTTTCATCCAGACAGCCTGTCCCCCGAGGGAATACGTTCCGTTCGGCATTCCCGTTGCCATCATGGAATCGCTGATGAGAACCATGCGCTCACTTCCCATCATGGAGAAGGTCGCGCGGACAACCGCACCGTGAATGTGATAGCCGTCACAGATCAGCTCCATGCGGCACTCCGGATCGTCGAATGCGGCGCCGATGACACCAGGGTTACGGTGTGCGAACGGCGGCATGGCGTTGTACAGATGGGTGACATGGTGTGCTCCTGCTTTCATGGCAGCCAGCGCGGTGTCATAATCTGCTGTTGTATGGCCGATGGAAACCATGACTTCATCGGAAACCTCTTTGATAAATTCCAGTGAGCCAGGCATATTCGGGGCCAGGGTTACGAGACGGATTTTTCCGCCGCTCGCCGCATTGCATGCGCGGAAGAACTCAGCGTTCGGAGCCACGATGTTCTCCTCTGCCTGTGCGCCTTTTTTGATCGGATCGATGAACGGTCCTTCCATGTTGACGCCGGCGATCACTTCTGCTTCCGGCTCATCTTTGATTGCTTCGATGGTTCCGAAGATTTTCAGCAGATCGTCTTTTGGCAGTGTCATGGATGTCGGGCAGTAAGAGGTAATGCCGTGCGCTTTCTCGTAGCGCAGGATCTCTTTTAAACCTTCCACGTCTCCGTCTGAAAAATCATGTCCGGCAGCGCCGTGGCTGTGTACGTCAACCAGTCCCGGCAGAACCATCATGCCTTTCGCATCGATCACTTCCTGATTGATCACTTCTTCTTTTGTGGAAACGAAACGTTTTCCTTCTATATAAAGATCTTTTTCCGCAAACGTTCCGTCTTCCTGAAATACACGTCCGTTTTTGATAATCATTGTCTTGCCTTCTTTCTTTGATCTGTTCTGATTATAATTTATGTTGATTTTATTTTCAACTATTTTTATATTTTAGAAATTACTTTCACGTCATTAAAGTTCTTTCCATTTTTCCGCCCGCTTTCCCGTGCAATTCACACACAATTGAAAGTTGATTCACCACTCTGCCTGTGATACAATAAAACAAGAACTGATCTGAATTTTTTTCAGATATTTACAGATACCAGGAGGACTTACGTTCCATGGAACACTTTGAAAAATCGATTATTCCTGTCATTGAGTCTGTCTATCCCTCGTTCACTCCCCTGGAACGGACGGTAGCAGATTTTTTTATTCATAATACCGACGAGTCGGATCTGTCCGCGCGCCACGTTTCGGAACTACTCTATGTTTCGGAGGCTTCGCTCTCCCGCTTTGCGAAAAAATGCGGCTACACGGGCTACCGCGAATTTGTCTACCGTTACCAGGAAGGCCTGAACGCCGCACTGCCTGGCACGGACGATCACATCAAACAGGTGCTGAATACGTATCAGGAGCTGCTGAATAAAAGCTACTCGCTCGCCGACCGCGCGCAGATTGACCGCATCTGCCATATTCTCACTTCGAAGCGTCGGGTGTATGTCTACGGTCTTGGAAGCTCCGGACTTTCCGCCCAGGAAATGAAGCTGCGTTTTATGCTTGCAGGCGTGGATATTGAAGCAATTACCGACATTCACATCATGAAAATGAATGCCGTTCTGCTCAATGAGAGCTGCGCTGCAATCGGCATTACCGTCAGCGGACAGACACCGGAGGTGCTGCGTGCACTCGGAGCCGCAAAGGAAAAGGGAGCCTCTACCATTCTCTTTACCTCCCGCAGTTCGAGCGATTACGATGCCTTCTGCGATGAGGTGCTGCTGCTGGCAGTCAAGGAGCATCTGAAAAACGGCGGCGCAATCTCTCCGCAGTTCCCGATTCTCGTTATGATCGACGTTCTGTACTCGCATTTTCTCACGACCGACAGCGAGCGCAAGGAGGCTTTATATGAATACGCCGTTACCAAACTCCATGAAACGTGATCCCGGCCGCGGCAGCGCGTATCTTTCTTTTCTGAGGAAACGCTGCCGCGATTTCTTTTTCTTCTGCCTGCTCCTCGGCGTTTACGTCGCCTTCATCACCCTCACAGGCATCGGCTGTCCGATCCGTTTTTTCATAGGCATTTCCTGCCCGGGCTGCGGAATGAGCCGCGCGGTACTGTTAATGCTCTCCGGTCATTTTCAGGCGGCGTTTCGGATGCATCCGCTTGTCTATGCCGTACTGCCCGCAGGTGTCTGGCTCTTCTTCGGGCCGGAACAGACGGCGGGACTTCGGCGTTTTAAAAAGGGGATCATTACGGTGCTTGTCGTGCTGCTTCTCGCCGTTTATGCCTGGCGCATTTATTACCACGACCCGCTCCTTTCTATTGACCCCTCTCTCGGGCGCGTGCTACAATGGTTCTATCTTAATTAAAGGGGGTATTTACAAATGAATGTAAAAGACAACCGCAGTTTCTGGGTCTATCTTCTGCTTTCGATTGTCACCTGCGGACTCTACTCGATCTACTTCTGGTATGTTTATGTGGAAGACCTGAACACCATCTTTTACGGTGACGGCGAAGACAGCCCGAACTACATTATTGTGCTGCTTCTGTCCTGGGTTACCTGTGGAATTTACGGCGTTTACTGGCGTTACAAGCAGGCGAACCGCATGTACCGCGAATCCTACGACCGCTATGGGGTGATGATTGAGGAAAATGGTTCTGCCATTCTTCTGTGGACGCTGCTTGGCTACCTGACCGGCGGCATCGGCCAGCTCGTTGCCGACTATTTCATGATCCAGAACCTGAATAAGACGGCGCTCGTTTATAATTCACGTGCATATTAAGCAGGGGAGGCGTTTTTTATGGCAACATCTATGGTAAAGGGAAATCCGGTAAAGCTGATGCTCTCGTTTGCCTTTCCGCTTCTCATCGGAAATCTGCTGCAGCAGACGTATAACATCATTGATGCGGCGATTGTCGGCCAGGCACTTGGCCCGGAGGCACTCGCCAGCGTCGGTGCAAGCAGCAGTGTACAGTTTCTGGTGCTCGGCTTCTGTATGGGAAGCTGCACGGGATTCAGTGTCCCGGTTGCCAAGTATTTCGGCGCCGGAAAGCTTGATAAAATGCGCGATTATATTTTTAATGGTGCTGCACTTGCTGTCCTGATTGCGGCCATTCTGACCACACTCTGCAGTTTACTCTGTGCACCAATTCTGCACCTGCTGTCGGTTCCGTCCGATATCTTCGCGGATGCCTACGCATATCAGCTTGTGATTTTCCTCGGGATTCCGTTTTCGATTCTGTACAATTATCTTTCCAGCATCCTGCGTGCCGTCGGGGACAGCCGCACGCCGTTTCTGTTTCTGGCATTTTCGGCAATCCTGAATATTTTCCTCGATCTGTTCTGTATTATCATTCTGCATCTGGGATGCGCAGGAGCGGCGATTGCGACGATTTCCGCCCAGGCGATCAGCGGACTCTTATGTCTGTTTTTTATTTCCCGTAGGGTAAAGCTCCTGCTTCCGACAAAAGAAAACCGCACTCTGCGAAAGGATGCCGCGCAGGAACTCCTCGCAATGGGCATTCCGACGGGACTGCAGTTTTCGATCACAGCGATCGGCAGTATGGTAATGCAGTCAGCGAATAATGGACTTGGCAGTGTTTATGTTTCGGCGTTCACAGCTGCTATGAAAATCAAACAGTTTATGATGTGCCCGTTTGATGCGATCAGTACCGCGGCTTCCGTCTTCTGCAGTCAGAATCTCGGAGCCGGCCAGGCAAAGCGAATCCGTCAGGGACTCCGCCAGGGTGTGCTTGTCGGTGTCGGCTATGGTGCGTTTGCGGGTGTCATCATGATTCTGTTCGGACGGCCGCTGACAAAGCTCTTTATTGTCAGCTCTGCTTTTGAAGCAATCAACGCTTCGGCAAAATATCTGCGCTGCCTCGGATTTTTCTACTGGATGCTTGGTATTTTGAATGTCTGCCGTATGGTAACGCAGGGACTTGGCTACTCGGGAAGAGCCGTTTTCTCCGGCGTAATGGAGATGCTGGCACGAACGATTGTCTGCCTGGGATTTGTCGGTGCGTTTGGCTTCACCGCAATCTGCTTTGCGGACCAGGCTGCATGGCTCGCCGCCTGCTGCTATATCGCACCGACATGTCTGTACTGCGTGAAGAAATCCACGAAGATGATTGCGGATCGCGGTGCGAAATAATAACGTTATTTTCTGTCTTACAGCGGCTTCCAGATACTTCTCAGGTTATCGCGGCAATCACCAGAAACTTGTTCCATCACAGATTTTGGTTCATTGCCCGCAAAACAAGAAAAAAGATACTGTTCTGCATGGAATCATCTTCCCCGCAGAACAGTATCTTTTTTCTTGTTTTTTCAGCGTTACCGCTCGATTCCATCTCTTGCCGCAAGACCCTTGTCAAACGGATGCTTGATTTTTTTCAGCTCCGAAACATAGTCCGCCCGCTCAATCAGCGCCTCCGACGGTCCCTGCCCGGTCAGAATCACTTCCAGCTTCTCCGGCTTGTGATCCAGAAAATCCAGAAGGAGCTGCTCATCAAACAGTTTGCTTCCAATCGTATAAACCAGCTCGTCCAGAAACAGTACATCGTATTCTTCCTGAACTGCTTTTTCTGTCACTTTCTGAAACTGCTCTTCATAATACCGTTTCTGCTCTGCCTTCTCCTCCGGTGTCATCAGAAACGAAAACTTTATCTTGTCCTGCCCCGGCACAAACGTCACATTCGGCGACAGCAAGAGCACCTTCCGCTCGCTCGTGCTGTTATCTTTCATAAACTGATAAATCAAAACACGGTATCCATACCCTGCCGCACGCGTGCAGAGTCCCATACCACAAGTCGTCTTTCCTTTTCCATCCCCACAGTAGATGTGGACACAGCCTGTCTGTTTTTCCATGGTGAAAACCTCGCTTTTTCTTTCTATGTTCATTTGTAAACAACAGGTAATTCGAAACAAGTTCGCAATCCCAAGTAAAAATTGTAAACAACGGAAAAAGGAGGGCAGATTTTATTCCGCCCCCCAAAAAGGTTTCCTGATTATTTACCAAAATATCTGGCCAGCAGTCCGGCAAATGCTTTTCCGTGTCTAGCTTCGTCTCTTGCCATCTCATGCACGGTGTCATGGATTGCATCAAGATTCAGGGCTTTGGCACGTTTTGCAAGATCTGTTTTGCCAGCGGTTGCTCCGTTCTCTGCCTCTACACGCATCTGCAGATTTTTCTTGGTGCTGTCGGTTACGACTTCGCCGAGAAGCTCTGCGAATTTTGCTGCGTGCTCTGCTTCTTCGTAAGCTGCTTTTTCATAGTACAGACCTACTTCCGGATATCCCTCGCGGAATGCTACTCTGGACATTGCCAGGTACATACCAACCTCGGAGCACTCACCCTCGAAATTGGCTCTCAGGTCTTTTTTGATATCTTCCGGAACGTCGGATGCTACGCCAACTACGTGCTCTGCTGCCCAGGTCAGATCCTCGCCCTGCTCGATAAATTTCTCTTTCGGTGCTTTACAGATCGGACAGACTTCCGGTGCTTCTGCTCCTTCATAAACATATCCACATACGCTGCATACAAATTTTTTCATAGTCTTTCTTTCCTTTCTTTTTGTTGTGTATTTAATTTTATCATTTCCAATTTTGTGGTTTATAACAGTTTTTTATTTTTGATATTAGTAACTGTTACTGATATTACTTTAGCATAAGCTTCCCTTTTTGTCAATACCTATTTTTAATTTTTTCTTTCTTCCTGGGGATGCTATACGTTCCCCGGGTGATTTTTGCAGTTCTCGCAGATGCCGTAAAAATTCACAGAGTAATCTTCGATCGTACCTCTGAAATTTTCCGCTGCTACGTTCTTGATTTCGCTGATGTCACGCATTGTAAGGTCTGTCACGCAGTGACATTTTCTGCAAATGAAATGGTGATGCGTGGAAGTATCTCCATCGAACCGGTCCGGGCCATCTCCTGTTGTAAGACGCTTGATCTCTCCTAATTCAGAAAGAAGAGACAGGTTCCGGTATACTGTGCCAAGACTGATATTGGGAAATTCTTTCCGTACATCGGTATAGAGCATATCTGCGGTCGGGTGATCCTTTCGCCCCTGAAGGCAGACTTTGATGCTTTCTCTTTGTCTGCTATACTTGAGTGTTGACATAGTTTTTTTCCTTTCGTATCTTTCGATAACAGTAATTGTTATTATATTTATACTATAAGGCTGCTTCTCGCAAAAGTCAAGAAAAAGATCACTACCCTGTCTACACAGATTTCCGTCTGTCCCAAGATCAAAAATTCCTCAAAAATGAGGAGTGCCCAGGAACCTCTCGGCGCCTGGGCTATTATTATGAAAAAATCTTAATTGTGTAGTGATTGCATACACGCTGTTCCTTTGGAACTGAGATAACTATACCAATTAATTATGAACAGATTATGAACGTGCAGTGAATCTTCTGTGAATCTGTACATTTTTTAGAATTATTTTATACTTTCTTTGTGTATTTATCACATATTTTATTTCTAATTCTGTCCCTTACTCTCTACTCTGTCTAGAAATCGTTTTTCTCCGTTAATTTTTCTATTCGTATTGCCCATCCCCGATTTTCCCTGTCATTTCTCTCTCATTTATGTTAAGATTGATGTACAGCCAATGCGGCAGAATGGAGGATTTTTTATGAGTACCGGAAATCAGGAATATATACGAGACATGAACCGCGCCCTGGTTCTCGAGGCAATCGCCAACCATCCGCCGCTTTCCCGCGCAGATCTGGCGAAAATGCTGCATCTGACAAAAGCAACCGTATCCACCATCGTCCAGGAACTGCTCGACCGCCAGCTCGTCATAGAACTCGGCAGCGCCGAAAAAACTTCCATGGGTCGAAAACCGATTCTGCTTACTTTTAATAATCGCTGCGGTTCCATCATCGCCGTCGATCTCGGCGTAAAAAAGATCACCATTCTCACCGGAGATCTGAAGGGAAAATCATGTACTGTAAAAGAATACCCGATTGATCCATCCCTCTCCCTGGAGGAATACCTGATTTCCCTCCTCCACACAACCAAATCCGACCTCCCCAAGACCCCGTGCGGCCTCGTCGGAATCTCCATCGGAATCTACGGCGTCGTCTGCGACGACCTCGTTTTATTCACACCCTACTACGATCTGAAACACTCCAACCTGAAAAACTACCTCGAAGAAGAATTTCAGGTCCCTGTCATCGTAGAAAACGAAGCCAACCTCTCCGTCATCGGCGAAGCCGCCTGCGCAGAGCACTTTAAAAATATGATCTTCCTGAACATCCACGAAGGCGTAGGCATGGGAATCCTCATTGACGGCGAACTCTACACCGGCCAGAACGGCTACGCCGGCGAATTCGGCCACACCATCCTCTTCCCCGATGGCCGGCCCTGCCCCTGCGGCAACCACGGCTGCCTCGAACAGTACATCTCCGAAGCCGCCGTCCTGAACGATTTTGCCGCCGCCGAAGGCTTAGAAAACGTCTCCGTCGAACGCTTCATCCAGTATTACCAGGAAGGCAACCCCAACGCCCGCAAAGTAATGCAGGATTTCACCCACTACATCGGAATCAGCCTGAACACGGTTCTCCACACCTTCAACCCGGACGTCATCGTCATCAACAGCTCCTTCACCAACTACATCCCAGGTCTGATCGACGAAATCACCTCCGGAATCCAGAACCGCCTCCGCTGGTACCTCCACGTCCTCCCGGCTCACCTGCAGGATGTCTCCGTCCTCATGGGCGGAATCAGCCTCTGCTCCCGGAACTTCCTCGGAATTTCCACCTTTAAGCTGCTGGACCTGTAACTCAGAAATAAGTCCCTGTTCAGAGCCCCATCTCGATTCCGCTGCGCTGCATCTTGATGTGGCTTCTCGCCATATGAAATTTCAGAAAAAAGTGCTCATTCATGCAAGCATGATTCGCAATTTGTTCTGAAATTTCGCATGGCTCTGAATAGTCACAATTTGTTCATGATTTTTTTACAACATGAACACGCTTTCAACATAATTTACCCGTATACTAAAAGCATAAATAATGAATGCCAACATTATTTACACAATTTTCTTTTTCATATTGCCGATTAGAAAATCGGCTCTCCTTCCTTTAAAAATAAAAATGAAAGAAAGCACTGTTTCGCCAACGGTGCTTTTTTTCATGCCCTTTTCCCCGCTTTTCCACCGCTGCCATGCGCATCACGCAAGGGCGGACGGGCGGCGGCGAGGCGTCCCCTCTATTTACACAATTCATCCGTCAACCGCGCAAACTCCTGTAAATTCAATGCCTCCCCACGAATCGTAAGCGGCCAGCCGCAGGCTGTGATTGCAGCCTCAATCTCCTCTTTCGAAAAATGCAGCAGCTCCGAATTTTTCAGTCCGTTCGCCAGCGTCTTCCGTCTCTGATTAAACGACGCCCGAATAATGGAGAACATCAACTTCTCATCCTTCGTCTCCACCGGCATCACCTCATGACGCGTCAGCCGGATCACCGCACTTCCAACCTTCGGCCGCGGCATAAAACAGTTCGGCGGCACATTCGCCACAATATACGGCTCCGCATAATACTGCACCGCCAGCGACAGCGCCCCGTAATCCTTCGATCCCGGCCCCGTCTGCATCCGGTCCGCAACCTCCTTCTGAACCATAACCGTAATCGAATCCACCGGCACATGATTCTCAAATAATCCCATAATAATCGGCGTCGTAATATAATACGGAAGATTCGCCACAACCTTGATCGGCCGTCCGTTGTTCTTCTCCTTCGCCAGCGCCGCCAGATCCACCTTCAAAACATCATTGTTGATAACCTCAACATTATCATAATCCGACAGCGTATCCTCCAGAATCGGGATCAGATTCTTGTCAATTTCCACCGCACACACACTCCGCGCAGCATACGCAAGATACTGCGTCAGCGTACCGATACCAGGTCCGATTTCCACAACAAAATCGTCCGGTCCGATACCTGCAGCGGCTACAATCTTATCCAGCACATGTGGATCGATCAGAAAATTCTGACCATACTTTTTCTGAAATACAAAGCCGTACTTCTGCAGTACGGCTATTGTATTCTGCGGCTCCCCGAGCCACGGTTTTACTTTCTCCATAAATTCTCCATGTATTTAGAACTCAAAGTCTTTCTCGTAAAGAATCACGCGGTCGTCCGCATCGGTATGCTTTCTGGACATGCGTCTTCCGAATTTACGGGTTCCCTTTTCTGCATGGGCGATGGCACGATCCACCATATCTTTGACCTGTGAAATCGTCATCGGCTCGCCCTCCTTCTGATTGTTGCCAATCTGTGTATACAGAGCAAGCACACCCATCTCGTCCATCTTGTATCCATTCTCACGCGCATACGTGCGGGCAAACGTAACCAGCTCGTCGTTCGTGAAAACAGGAATCGAAATGACCGTCTCAAACTTCTTCGCAAAATCAGGGTAATTCCGCAGAAGACCTCTCATGCTGACCTTCTCATCCTCGATGATCAGAACCAGACTGTCGGTACGGAAATCCATTGCCTGCGACAGCTTCTCGATCGTCTCCGGGTACATCAGACCGGCACGCTCGATCAGGAGGAAACCTCCCGCCAGCTTTGAAACAATCTGCGCACAGTCCTTTTTGTTCAGAACAGATGCATCCAGACGGGCCATCTTCGTTGCCGGAAGTTTTAAGTCAGCACAGATTGCACGGACGAGATCCTCCGACAGCTTCGTTTTTCCAGTACCGTATCCGCCCATAATGGCAATGTTTCCATGACGGGAAGTACGGTCGCCTGCGTAATGATAAACACCATGCATTGCATCCAGAATCTGGATATCCATGCCTGGAACTTTCGCAAAGTAAGTAAACAGCGCTTTCTGCTCGTCACTCAGCTTATCCGGCTGGGTGTCGTTCAGGATGCGGAGTCTTGCCTCCTCCGGCGTCTCCTCGCGGAGCACCTCTTCAATCGATTTCGCAACAGTTCCTTCCGGAATGTTGTCGCGGATCAGCTGAACGGTGGCATCCGTTGTTTTTTCGATGCTCATGTTGATCGTCGCATCGGATACGCGCTCACGCTTTGGCTCGGTCGGAACTTCGATTTCGATTTCCTCCGGGGTAATCTCGATCGGCTGGGTTCCTGCCGGCTCAAACGGATCGGCTGGCTCAGTCTCGGCCGGAGTTTCCGGCTCTGTTTCGCTTTCCGGCTCGTCAGCAGGTTCTGCTTCCGCAGTTTCCGGCTCATCCGGCAGTTCGATTTCCGATGCTTTTTCAGCTTCCTGCACTTCTGCGTTCAGCGCTGCCTGAAGCTCACTAAAATCGATGGTCGGCCGTGTCTCCTCTGCCGGTTTCAGATCCGCGATGACAACCGTTGCATCCATGGACGGTGTCTCCGCCGGTTCTACGGTTTCCTCAATTTCGGCTTCCGCCTGAGCCTTCTCGGCTGCTTCTGTTTCAGCTTCCACTGCTGGTTCTGTAACTTCTGCTTCTTCGATTTCAGCCTCGGCTGCCGGTTCTATAATCTCTTCGATCTCAGCTTCATCCATCGGCTCTGTAGCTTCTTCGGTTTCAGCCTCATCCGCCGGTTCTGTGATCTCTTCGGTTTCCGCTTCATCTGCCGGTTCTGCATCTTCTTCCGGCTCAGCTTCCGCCTGCGGCTCCTCTGCCGTTTCCCGTGCCTCTGTCTCGGACTCCGGATCCATCGGCTGCTCTGCGGTTTCGGCTTCTGCTGCCGGTTCCACTGGCTCTTCTGCTTCTTCCTCCGCAACTTCCTCCGACAGGTTTGCTGCGGTCTCCTGGAACAGTGCTTCGAGGTCCGGCTCTTCGTATTTCTTCTCCGGCTTCGGTGCTTTCGGCATTACCGGCTCGGCTTTTTCCTTCGGTTTTGGCTGCGGTCTTGTCTTGATTGTCGTGTTGGCATCCGGGGATACCTCTACGTTTACATCAAGCTGCTCCGGCTCCAGATCTTTTACTTCGTACTGTACCGGCTCTTCGCTTGTCTCTTCCTCGACTGCCGTCTCTTCCTGTTTCTTTCCGCGGAAGGAGAAGACATCGCGGATGCTCTTTGCAAGCTCTGCGTGAAGATCGATCGTATTTCCAAGGTACGTCGGCGTGCTGTCTGCATACGCCTGCTCTTCCGGAATCTCCTCGATCGGCTCCTCTGTCTGCTGCAGTGCTTCGTACTCCTGCACCTGCTCTGCATCTGCCTCGGCCTGCTGTGTTTTCTCATATGCTTCGTACGGCGAACCGGCTTCTTTTTCTTCTTCACCGGCCACATACTGGCTCATCACACCGCCGTTTACCGGTTTTACTTCCGGCGTCTCTGCCGGCTCTTTCGTCGCAGCCATTTCACCGGCTCCGCTCTCTCCGGCTAACCGCACTTCAAGTGCTTCCGGATCCTCAGACGGCTCTTCATTCTTTTTGTAGTCAAAACGATGCTCGTATTTGATCTGCTGGGACGGTGACAGCGGCTCGTACTTCATTTTCAGATCCATTGCCTTTGTCACATATTTGCCCTCGCTGAACCACAGGATCAGCTCATCACAGGCATCGATGCATTTCTGCGTCTCTCCGGCTTTGCTGTAAAGGTTTGCCAGTTCATATGCCCATCTCTCGGTAAATTCCCGCTCTTTGTATTCCTCCAGAAGGGAAATCTGCTCCTCAAGCGGCGCTTTCTGTCCTCTTAAAATCTTGTATTTCAGCAGATACCGGGAATTATCGTGACGTGCGACTGCTTCAAACTCGTTGTAAAAGTCAATCGCCTCATCAAAGTCTTTCATTTTTACGGAGACCTCTACCAGGCGGTACAGAATGCCCTTTCCGATGGAGGAACGGTCATACGCCATCAGCAGAATCTTCTTCGCCTCCGGATATCGTTTGTTCGCCTCATAGACATCCGCTACCATGCCGAGCGTGCGCAGACTCTTGACACGCTGCCAATCAACGGCTTCTACAACTGCAAGTGCCCCCTCATAGTCCTCTTTTTTTACCAGACTGTTCAGCTCTTCCAGCCGGCTTTGATATTCAGCTTTATCCAATCTTTTCACCTCAATACATTTCAGATTGTTTTAGTTCATAGACACGAACAGTGTACCACACTCCCCGTAGAATGTCAAAAGAATGCCTGTTTTGCAGGCATTTTTCGGGATGCAGATCCTTCCAGCGGGCATCAAAAAAAGAACACCCGCCCCTCCGGTTTTCCCCGGAAAAGCAGGTGTCCCCTAACTACTTATATTTGATTCTGATTACTTTCTGACAGTAATCTTGTCCAGATGCCAGATATCATCTACATACTGCTGGATGGTACGGTCGGATGTGAATTTGCCGCTGTGTGCGGTATTCAGGATCGCGCTTCTTGCCCATGCAGAAGTATTTCTGTATTTATCCTCAACACGCTCCTGTGCTGCCGCATAGGACTTGAAGTCTGCCAGGGTAAAGTACATATCCGGGCGCGGAGCATTCTTCGGTGTGAGCAGAGAGTCATACAGATCACGGAACATCATGGTGTCGCCGTTTGAGTATCTTCCGCTGATCAGATCCATCACTACGTTGTGGATGTCCTGATCGTGGATGAAGTAGCTCATCGGATCGTAGGTGTAGTTGTTCTCATATTCGATAACCTGATCTGCGGAAAGTCCGAAGATGAAGGCGTTCTCTTTTCCAACTTTCTCAACGATCTCTACGTTTGCACCGTCCATGGTTCCAAGAGTCAGGGCACCGTTCAGCATGAACTTCATGTTACCGGTACCGGAAGCCTCTTTACTTGCGGTGGAAATCTGCTCGGAAACATCGGCAGCGGCAAAGATCAGCTCTGCGTTGCTGACACGATAATCCTCGATAAATACGACTTTGATCTTTCCTTTGATGGTCGGATCGTTGTTTACCACATCACCAACGGAGTTGATCAGTTTGATGATCGCTTTTGCACGCTCATAACCTGCGGATGCTTTTGCTCCGAAGATGAAGGTTCTCGGGTAGAACGGCATATCCGGGTTCTTTTTCAGACGGTCATACAGGTACATAATATGAAGAATGTTCATAAACTGGCGTTTGTACTCATGCAGACGCTTTACCTGAACGTCAAAAATAGAGTTCGGATCTACATCAATGCCGTTATGCTCTTTGATGTATTTTGCCAGGCGAACTTTATTTTTATATTTGATTTCCATAAATTCCTTCTGTGCCTGGGTGTCATCTGCCAGCTTAGCGATCTTTTCGATCTTCGGCAGATCGGTGATCCAGCCGTCTCCGGCGTACTCGGTTACCCAGTCAGCCAGGAGCGGGTTTCCGTGAAGCAGGAAACGACGCTGTGTGATACCATTCGTCTTATTGTTGAACTTCTCCGGAGTCATCTCGTAGAAGTCTTTTAAGGTCTGTTTTTTCAGAATCTCGGTATGAAGCTGTGCAACACCGTTGACAGAATAGCCGCCTACGATAGCCAGACGGGCCATATGAACCTGTCCGTCGTAGATGACTGCCATCTGGCGGACTTTCTCTTCATCACCCGGGTACTGCTCTCTTACCTGGATCAGGAAGCGGCGGTTGATCTCCTCTACGATCTGATAGATACGCGGAAGAAGTCTGGAGAACAGGTCAACCGGCCATTTCTCGAGTGCCTCTGCCATGATGGTGTGGTTGGTGTATGCGCAGGTCTTTGTGGTGATCTCCCATGCCTCATCCCAGCCAAGGCCTTCCACGTCCATGAGGATTCGCATCAGCTCCGGAACGGCTACGGTCGGGTGAGTATCGTTCAGCTGGAAGGTAACCTTCTCATACAGCTTTGTGATATCATCGTGATGTTTTTTATATTTTGCAACTGCTCTCTGTACGCTTGCAGAAATAAAGAAATACTGCTGTTTCAGACGCAGCTCTTTTCCTTCGTAATGGTTGTCGTTCGGATACAGAACCTCTACGATGGTTTTTGCAAGGTTTTCCTGCTCAACCGCTTTGTGGTAATCACCTTTGTCGAAGGAATCCAGGGAGAAGTCCTGAATAGCCTCTGCATCCCAGATGGTCAGCGTGTTTACAACATCGTTGTCGTATCCTACGATTGGCATATCGTAAGGAATTGCGTTTACAGACTGGTAATCTTTCTGTACGAAGTTTACGCGTCCGGTAGCCTCATCATACTCCTGTGCTACGTATCCGCCAAATTTTACTTCTTTTGCGTATTCCGGGCGTTTCAGCTCGAATGGATAGCCGTGTTTCAGCCAGTTGTCCGGTACTTCTACCTGATAACCGTCGCGGATCTGCTGTTTGAACATACCGTATTTATAACGGATACCGCAGCCGTATGCCGGATATCCCAGTGTAGCCAGGGAATCCAGGAAGCATGCTGCCAGACGGCCAAGACCGCCGTTTCCAAGCGCAGGATCTCTCTCCTGGTCCTCCAGAAGGTTCAGGTTCAGTCCCATCTCATCAAGAGCTTCCTGTACCTGTTTGTATGCAGTCAGGTTAATCAGGTTATTTCCCAGCGCACGTCCCATCAGGAACTCCATGGACATATAGTACAGAATCTTCGGATCCTGCTCATCCATTGCTTTCTGGGTTTTCAGCCAGTTGTCAATAATAACGTCTTTTACTGCGTAGCAGACTGCCTGGTAAATTTCCTGCTGGGAAGCCTCTTCCAGATTTTTTCTGTACAGCATTTTTACGTTTTCTTTGACACTGTTCTTAAAAGTTTCTTTGTTGAACTCGGCGTTTAACATCTGCGTCCTCCTCAATAGCAGTCTGCGAGCGGAGAGCTTGTCTGCATCCCCGCTCGCAGGCTGATTTTTATATTAACGATCGTCGTGGAAACGCATCCAGAAGTATTCTTAGATACGCTCTACTGCCATGGTAACCTTTTCGGAGTTGATATTCCACTCCTTCTCATAGCCCTTTGTCTCTCCAGTCACGATTTCTTCTGCCAGAACTTCAGATTTAATTTCATCACCATGGTTTTTCATGATGCTTACAATCTTGTCGTTGTCTTTTGCATATACTCTGATCTTGTCCATAACCTCAAAGCCGGCCTCTTTACGCATGGTCTGGATTTTACTTACCAGCTCACGAACAAAACCTTCCTCGATCAGTTCCGGAGTCAGATTGGTATCCAGAACAACGGTGATTGTATGGTCGGATTCGGATACATAGCCTTCCATCTGTGCCATGTCAATTAACAAATCCTCCTCTAATAATACAATTTCCTGTCCATCGATGTCAAGTTTAAGTTCGCCGGTGCTCTTGAGCTCTGCCATAGCCTTGTTTCCATCCAGCTCAGACAGGGTTGTTTTGATCTTGTTCAGGAGTTTTCCGTATTTTGGTCCTACGGTACGCATCTGCGGTTTGAAGCTGTAGCTGATGAAATCTGCGATGTCATCTTTAAATACAACTTCTTTGACATTCAGCTCGTCCTCGATGATCTCTTTGTAGAATTCGGAAAGCTGGAACTCGCTCTTCACGTACATGGTTCCGATCGGCTGACGGTTTTTGATATTGGCGGTGTTTCTTGCGGCACGTCCCATAACGACGATCTCCAGCAGGTCTGCCATATCCTCTTCCATCTTCGGATCGATCCAGTTCTCATGTACCTCCGGGAAGTCGCACAGATGGATACTTTCCGGTGCACTTGCATCGATGCTCTTTACGAGGTTCTGATAAATATCCTCTGTCATGAACGGAATCATCGGAGCTGCTGCTTTTGCAACGGTCACCAGTGCGGTGTACAGAGTCATGTAAGCATTGATCTTATCCTGCTCCATGCCTTTTGCCCAGAAACGTTCACGGGAACGGCGTACATACCAGTTACTCATATCATCCACGAAGGACTGCAGTGCTTTTGCTGCTTCCGGAATCCGGTAATTTGCCAGGTTGTCGTCTACAGCTTTTACAGTGGATTCCAGACGGGACAGCAGCCATTTATCCATAACAGCCAGCTTGTCATACTCCAGACTGTATTTTGTTGCATCGAAGTTGTCGATGTTTGCATACAGAACAAAGAACGCGTAGGTGTTCCACAGGGTTCCCATGAACTTTCTCTGTCCTTCCACGACCGTCTTGCCTGCGAAACGGCTCGGCAGCCACGGAGCGCTGCTGGTGTAGAAGTACCAGCGGATCGCATCGGCACCGTAGGTCTGCAGTGCGTCAAACGGATCTACCGCATTTCCTTTGGATTTACTCATCTTCTGTCCGTTCTCATCCTGTACCAGACCAAGAACGATAACGTTCTCGTACGGTGCTTTGTTGAACAGCAGAGTGGAAATTGCAAGCAGGGAGTAGAACCATCCACGTGTCTGGTCTACAGCCTCGGAAATAAACTGTGCCGGGAACTGTTTTTCGAAGGTTTCTTTGTTCTCGAATGGATAGTGATGCTGTGCAAACGGCATGGATCCGGAATCGAACCAGCAGTCGATAACCTCCGGTACACGGTGCATCTCTTTACCGCATTTCGGGCACTTGATGGTCACTGCGTCGATGTACGGGCGGTGAAGCTCGATGTCATCCGGGCAGTTGTCTGCTTTTTCTTTCAGCTCTTCGATACTGCCGATGCAGTCCTGATGGCCGCATTCACACTGCCATACCGGAAGCGGAGTTCCCCAGTAACGGTTTCTGGAAAGTCCCCAGTCCTGAACATTTTCCAGCCAGTCGCCAAAGCGTCCTTTTCCGATGCTCTCCGGAATCCAGTTGATGGTGTTGTTGTTGCGGATCAGATCCTCTTTTACTGCAGTCATGCGGATGAACCAGGTCTCGCGCGCATAGTAGATCAGTGGAGTATCACATCTCCAGCAGTGCGGGTAGCTGTGCTCGAACAGCGGCGCATCAAACAGAAGGTCTTTATCCTCGAGTGCCTGCAGAACGGCCATATCTGCTTTCTTGCAGAAAGTACCTGCCCACGGAGTTTCCTCGGTCATCTCACCTTTTTCGTTTACTAACTGTACGAAAGGAAGATCGTATCTGTGACCGACCTTGGAGTCGTCCTCACCAAATGCAGGGGCGATATGAACAACACCGGTACCATCGGTCAGTGTTACGTAGGTATCGCAGACTACATAGTATGCTTTTTTGTTTCCGATTCTCTTCTCAGCGTACGGGAACAGCGGCTCGTACTCTTTGAACTCAAGATCTTTGCCCTGATAATGCTCCAGGATTTCAGCGCCCTCACCGAGAACGGTGTCTACCAGAGCGGCTGCCATATAATAGGTATATCCTTTGCTTGTTACTTTTACATAATCCTCATCCGGGTTGACGCAGAGCGCAACGTTGGACGGAAGGGTCCACGGTGTGGTGGTCCATGCCAGGATGTAAGCGTCCTCGCCTTTTACTTTAAAGCGGACAACGGCAGAACGTTCTTTGACATCTTTGTATCCCTGCGCTACTTCGTGAGAAGAAAGCGGGGTACCGCAGCGCGGGCAGTAAGGAACGATTTTGTGTCCTTCGTACAGAAGACCTTTCTTCCAGATCTCTTTTAATGCCCACCACTCGGACTCGATGTAATCGTTATGATACGTAACGTATGGATTTTTCATATCAGCCCAGAAGCCAACGGTATGGGAGAAGTCTTCCCACATTCCCTCGTATTTCCATACGCTCTCTTTACACTGCTCGATGAATGGCTCTACGCCGTATTTTTCGATCTGATCTTTTCCGTCCAGACCGAGTTTTTTCTCAACTTCCAGCTCTACCGGCAGTCCGTGGGTATCCCAGCCTGCTTTTCTCGGCACCTGATAACCCTTCATGGTACGGTATCTCGGGATCATATCCTTGATAACACGGGTCTCTACGTGGCCGATGTGCGGTTTTCCGTTTGCGGTCGGCGGTCCGTCATAGAACACGTAGGACGGATTTCCTTCACGCACTTTCATACTTTTTTCGAAGATCTGATTGTCTTCCCAGAACTTCTCAACCTGTTTTTCTCTCTCGACAAAGTTCATGTCGGTTGAAACTTTCTTGTACATGCTTGTACCTCCTGAAACTTAAGTTTCTCGTTTGATTTGCTCGCGTAAAATAAGAAAAAGCTCCCGCCCTGTAATAGGACGAAAGCTGTACTTATCGTAACCACCTGTTACATACTATCATATGCATTTCCTGTAACGGGGAACAACCGGCAACTTCTTACCACTGCTCTCCGGTTTTCTATATTTTATGCGCCGGGTACGCAGATTCAGAACTGCAACTTGGAAGTGATGTTCACCTGCCGCTACTTGTACCGGACTCCCACCATCCCCGGCTCGCTTTCCACAGACCGTTCACGCGCAGACTACTGTCTTCGTCATCGTTTTTCATGCCTTATTATAACTAGGGGCTGTAAGCGTTGTCAAGAGTGGAAAGCATATTTTATCGGTTCTTTTCCGCGATTTTACGGGATTTTCGGGGGTGTGCGTTGCTATTTGGATGGGGGAATGGTAAAATCGGGGTATAATCAAAAAACGGAAAGGAAGTGAAATCATGGGAAGATTTGTGAATCCGGACAACAGTGCATTTCAGGTTGCTCTCAATTCTGAAATCTATGTGGACAAAACAGGACTTTTATCGTATACCAACAAAGTTCTGGACACCATACAGGGCTATATCTGCAACAGCCGCCCGCGGCGGTTTGGAAAATCATTTGCTGCAAATATGCTGGCGGCCTATTACAGCAAGGGCTGTGATTCCAGAAAGATGTTTTCTGGCCTTGCGATCAGCCAGACGGCAGACTTTGAGAAGCATCTGAACCAGTACGATGTGATTCATCTGGACATCCAGTGGTTTCTTTCGAATGTCAGCGATCCGGAACAGATTGTGGCCTACATTACAGAATGTACACTGGCCGAGCTGCGTACCATCTATGCAGATCAGCTTCCGCCGGAAGTTTCCACCGTTCCCGACGCTCTGTCCCGGATCAAAGAGGCGACCGGACAGAAATTTGTGATTATTATTGATGAATGGGATGTCCTGATTCGTGATGAGGCCTCCAACCAGAAAATTCAGGATGATTACATTAATTTTCTTCGTGGAATGTTCAAAGGGACGGAACCGACGAAATATATCCAGCTTGCGTTTCTCACGGGTATTCTTCCGATCAAAAAATTGAAAACGCAGTCTGCCTTAAATAATTTTCATCAGTATTCCATGCTGAATCCAGGCCCGCTGGCTTCCTATATTGGATTCACAGAAGATGAAGTTTCCGCTCTCTGTCAGAAATACGGACAAAATTTTGAGGAAGTCAGACGATGGTACGACGGCTATCTGCTTGGAAATTACCATGTATACAATCCAAACGCGGTAACAAGTCTGCTTCTGGATGGGACATTCCAAAGCTATTGGTCGGAGACGAGCACATACGACTCGATGGTTCCTTTTATCAATATGGATTTTGACGGATTGAAAACAGCAATTCTGGAGATGCTTTCCGGCGCCGCAGTTCCTGTCATGGTTACCTCTTTTAAAAATGACATGGTCAGCTTTGTAAATAAAGATGATGTTCTGACGCTGCTGATTCATTTGGGCTATCTTGCCTACAATCAGCAGACACAGATGGCATATATTCCCAACGAAGAAATCCGCCGGGAGTTTCTGACTGCGGTGACTTCCAATCATTGGAATGAACTTTTCGCTTTCCAGCAGGAATCTGCGGATCTTTTAGATGCTACGCTCGATATGGATGAAAATGCTGTCGCTGCCGGAATTGAAAAGGTCCATGAGGAATATACTTCCGTGATTCAGTATCATAATGAAAATTCGCTCAGTTGTGTCCTCACGATTGCTTATTTAAGTACGATGCAATATTACTTCAAACCCATTCGTGAACTTCCGACCGGGCGCGGTTTTTCCGATTTTGTCTTTCTGCCAAAGCCGGAATACCGATACGATTTTCCGGCGCTTGTAGTAGAACTGAAATGGAACAAGAATGCGAAAACGGCACTGGATCAGATTAAAAGACAGCATTACCCGGCTTCCATTGCATCTTATACAGGGGATATTCTGCTGGTTGGTGTTAATTATGATAAGAAGACGAAGGTGCATGAGTGTCGGATTGAAAAATATTTGAAATCAGGAGAAAAATGATGAAAGTTGTGATTGCAATTGATTCTTTTAAAGGAAGCCTTTCCTCTCTGCAGGCTGGAACAGCGGCCGCCACCGGGATTTATCGTGTCGATCCGAAGGTGGAGACGGTTGTGCGCCCGCTTGCCGATGGCGGTGAAGGTACCGTTCAGGCACTGACCGAAGGTCTTGGCGGACGGCTTGTCTCCGTTTCGGTGACCGGTCCTGCCGGAAAGCAGGTTATCTGCCCGTATGGCATCATCGACCGGACGCAGACCGCCATTATCGAGATGTCGGGGGCTGCCGGTATTACGCAGGTACACGGCGATGAGAAAAATCCGCTGTACGCCACAACGTACGGTGTCGGTGAGGTTATCTGCGATGCCATCCGCAATGGCTGCCACCGCTTTATCATTGGAATCGGCGGAAGTGCCACAAATGACGGCGGTATTGGTATGCTACAGGCACTCGGTTTCGGACTGCTCGATGCAGAAGGAAAACAGGTTCCTTTTGGTGCTGTCGGACTGGAATCTCTTACCGCGATTACGGCAGATCACGTTCTGCCGGAACTTTCGGAATGCACCTTCCGTATTGCCTGCGATGTAACGAATCCGCTCTGCGGTTCCAACGGCTGCAGCGCCGTTTTCGGACCGCAGAAGGGCGCGGATGCTGTCATGATCAAACGTATGGACACATCGCTTGCCTCCTACGCCGCGCTCTGCCGGAAAACATTCCTGAACGTTGACGCGGAATTTCCCGGAACGGGTGCTGCGGGCGGACTTGGATTTGCTTTTCAGACGTTTCTTTCTGCTTCACTGGAACCCGGCATTCAGATCATACTGGATGAAACCCGACTTCGTGATGATGTGAGAGACGCTGATCTTGTCATCACCGGTGAGGGACAGCTCGATGGGCAAACCGTGATGGGAAAAGCGCCGATTGGAGTTGCAAAACTGTCAAAAGAATACGGCAAACCTGTCCTTGCGTTCTCAGGCTGTGTTACAAAAGATGCATCCACATGCAACGCCGCCGGAATTGATGCCTTTTTCCCTATTATGCGGAGCGTCGTTTCACTCGAAGAAGCTATGGATGTGAAAAATGCGGCAGAAAATATGGCCGATACGGTAGAACAGGCTTTTCGGCTATTTTTGCTTCAGTAAAGCGGATATTCGCAATCCGCTTCGCTACTTGCTTGATTCGGTTAAAACACAAGACCGTTTTCTCCTGCTTTAATTTTTGCAGGAAGGACAGAAAGCACGCCGCGCTCTCATCGTCTTAATTCCAGCAGATATTCTGTCGTTCCTGCTTCCAGCTGTTTCGTTCCTGCCCACCGAAATCCGTGGCGGTTGTAAAACGCAATGGCACGCGTATTTTTCTCCAATGCCCATAGATGGTCTGCGTCAAACTTTTCAATTACAAAGGTAATCAGCGCGTGGCCGACCCCGTTGTTCTGCAGACATGGATCTACGTATAGTTTACAGATTTCGGTTCCGATAATCGGACTCACTATGTGTTACTACATACAAATCCGACATCTCGACCCATCTTCATACAGAACATTTCGTATTATGCAATCCTGCCCATTTTTCAAAATTATGTTTTCTTTATATTTCATTTTACCGTCCCTCTATCCTCATGTTTTTCGCTATCTGCAGCGCCAGAAACAGCTTGTCCAGATCGTGGTTAGCGGCAGATAATCCATCCGTTTCATAGTTTCCTTCGATCAGCACATCTCCCGCAACAAGAAAATCATACAGTTCAAATCCATAAAAATCACTGATCGCCTGAACGCCTGCGAGTTCCATTTCCACGGCAATGCATCCTTCTTCTTTTCGTTTTCTTACAAGATTTACCGTTTCCCGAAGCATACTGTCTGTCGTCCATACGCGCCCCTGAACGTATGGCAGTTTCCTTTCTTTGAAAAATTCCGCCAGTTTGTCCGTGTTTTTTATTTTTATGTAGTCCTGCGGTTCTGCAAAATAATAGGACAGTCCTTCTCCCCGGTATGCCTCCGTTGGGAGAATAAACTTTCCATCGGTTGCTTCTTTGTCCAGACTGCCGCACGAGCCAAACATGATAAAGACGGATGCTCCTGTTAAATGATTGACTTCGGCAATCGTTCCTGCTGCAAGAGCGGAACCAATTGGTGTCAGGTAGAAAGCAATCGTTTCTTCCTCATATGGCAGAGTCCAAACCGGTATATTTCCATTGCATGCTCTTACTTCTGCAATCTGTCGGCATGGGAATTTTTCAAGCATGTATTCATATATTACTTTTGAAAAAATTACCATACATTTTTTTACCAGATGCTGCTTCTCCCCATAAAAATTCTCCAGCTTTACAATCGGCTCGCTGTTGATATCATAAGAATCAATAATCATTCTGTTTCCTCCATAAATTTTATTTATCTTTACCAAAAAGTCCCATATCCACCACCCTTACTGCGCAGACATGAGACTTCCGTTTTTATTTTTGCATTACTTCAATAACACATTCATGTTTCTTCGTTTTTTTATTATAATTGATACCGGCAAGCATTCGAACCACAGAATCTTTCAGGCCATCCATATCCATTTGAATATAAATTTTTAAGGCCTCATACGTTTCCGTCTGGTTCCAATAGGTTCCGAATTTGTGGCGCAGCATGGCTTCTACCACAGATTTCGGGCTATACATGGAATAAATTTCATCTCCAGTCTGCCGATGCGCAATCAACTGATAACCATCGTACCACGTTTTTGCTTCTTCAAAACTCATCTCATATTTTTCACAGAGGGCAGATATCTCCTGCTCTGTGAAGCCAAAATATTCCGCCAGATCACCGGGATCTGTCATGGAATACTCGGTAAATATATTTAGTGCAGAATGAGAACCATTTTTGTTTGTGAATTTTTCTTTTTTCAGACTTTTTAGCAATACCTTTCGATTATATACATGCGTATTCCACAGTATTTCCATGCTTCTGAATTATTTTCATTAAATCATCAGCCTGCATCCAAACGGTTGCTGTATTATCATTTGGATGAACACCAATTTTATTTCCGACAAATTCCACGTCCATGAAGACTTGAACTCTGTGTTCGGCATCGTTTAGAATACCAAGCGGCGTAACGGCACCGGGTATCAGTTTCATAATATCAAATAATTCCTCCGCAGCTGCAAAAGAAAGTGCACGCAGACCACGTTGCCTGCGAAACGCTTTCAAATCTACTCGCTTGTTCCCTTTCATCGTTATCAAATAATAATTACGTTTTTTATCGTCGCGAACAAATAAATTTTTAGCGCCCCACTCTGGATACGGCAAATCAACAGCATCTGCTTCTTCCATATTGAAAACTGCCTTATGTTCCGTAATTTCATACGCTATATTTTGCCTTTTTAAATAATGATATATCTCTATCTTATCCATACTCTCTTATCTCTGTAAACTGAAATTGAAATATGCCCTTATTTTTCATACTTTTCAATCCGGCATTCATGTTCTTTTGTTTTTTCATTGTAGTTAATTCCCACCAGCAAAAGCTCCCCTGCATAGCATGCAACAGACTCCGGATATTTTCTGTCTCTGATCTGATCTAATGCTGCTCTGACGCTTTTGTCCCATTTCAGTTCCACAACAAGCGCCGGGTAATAATTCTGAAACTCCGGCTTTGGAATAAACACAAAGTCTGCAAATCCACGACCCGCGGGAAATTCGCGGATTGGTTTGAAATAGTATTGCATGGAACTCAAATAGGCAATGGACAGAACACTGCTGAGTGAGTTTTCATTGTTATACTGAATCACAGAAGTATATTCCCTGTGAATTTTTTCAATTTCTTTTGCTACTGCGTTTCCATTCATCTGAATTGTATCTTTCAGAAGCTGCTCTGATTCTTTTTGAAATACAATCAACTCATTCCATTTTTTCCTTTTCGTTGCCAGAATCAATTCCTGACGGATTTCCTCATTCGGAATAAAAGCAGTTCTAAATGTCCGGTCATAGGCCAGATATCCAAGGTGAATCAGATACGTCAGCACATCGTCTTTATTGGCGAAGCTAACGGTATCGTTCTGAAAAGAGGTAACATCAACCGGAACATGATCTCCTGAAAGCATTTCGATTACGGCACTTTTCAGGCCATCAAAATCCATATTGATCAGCGGAACAATCGCCTCATAGGATGCGGTTCCGGACCAGTAGCTCTGGAATTCGCCTTCGAGCATCAGGTTCACAACGGCATTTGGATTGTATACATGATATTTCCCAATCTGATAACCGTCGTACCATCGTTTGACTTCTTCAAACTTCTGACCATATACTTCACATAGTTTTTGAACTTCTGTTTCTGTAAAACCTACATATGGTGCAATCGGCCCGGCATGCAGCATCGAATAATCTTTGAAATTGTTCAGCGCCGACTGTGTCTTTTCTTTTTTTACAGGCAAAATACCTGTCAGATATGCCAGTTGAATATATTTTGTCGGCTCCGTCCCTTTGAACATCGCCCGCAGAAAATTGATATATTCTTCCTGTGTTTTGAGATCCGCCGCCTCGTCACGAATCAGAACATCCCATTCGTCTATAATCACAATAAATTTTGTCCCGGATGCCGCGTTGATCCGTGACAGCGCCTCCGGCAGTGACCGGATTTCTTCTGGAAGTATATGGGGATAATATTCTTTTAACTCCGAAATCGTTTTTTCTGAGATATAAGAAACAATCCGCTCCGGTCCGCCTGCCGGTTCCATACACCATTGGATATCCCAGTGGAGCACATCATACTGATTCAGATGTTTTTCAAAATCCTTTGCCCTGCTGATTTCCAGCCCGGAAAACATTTCTTTCGAACTGCAGCCCTTGCTGTAATACGCGGTGAGCATGTTTGCCGTAATTGATTTTCCAAACCGCCGCGGGCGGCTGTTGCAGATATATCCCTGCAGAGTGTTCATGACTTTATTCGTATAAGTCAGCAGTCCTGTTTTATCAACATAAATCTCAGAATTTAATGCAACCGCAAATGCTTCATTTCCCGGATTCAGATAACTTCCCATGCAAATCCCTCCCGTCAACATTTTATATGACTCATTATACTTGATCCCTCTGACTATCACAAGGACAGGATTTTCCCACGCAGCTTCCGGTTTTTCACTTTCGTCCTCCTGTGAGAATCCCATACAATTCCGGTCTTCTGTTTTTCAGTCCGCATTTTTCCCGCTTTCTGCATTTCCTGCATTTCGTTGATACTAAAATCAGACATGTTATTATCCTTCATCCTCGTAAATAATGATTTGAAAATATTGTAACTATTCAGAGCCATGCGAAATGGAAGAAAAATCGCGAATCATGTTTACATGAATGAGCTATTTTTCTGGAATTTCATATGGCGAGATGGGGCTCTGAATAGTTACAAAATATTATACCCTATAAATGCTTCAATGGTAAACTTTCATTTTGCCGCATAAAAAATACGCGCCGCATTTCTCATCAAAATCATGAGTATGCGGCACGCAGTTTTTATTTTGCTTTTTTCTTCTCTCTTTTCACAAAAAGACAGACACATACAACAACAAAAACAGCCGTTGCTGCGATCAGTACCGGCCATACCGGCAGTGGACAGACGCTTGCGCTGATCAGTTTCAGTCCCTGGTAAAGTGTGTATACACCGAAAATTGAAAAGATGACAAACGCCAGTGTATTCAGCAGCCCATCCGGTGTCTTGCTCTTTAAGAGGTAGCCGACCAGCATTCCGAGAATATCCGCTGCGAACAGTCCGAGAGAACATCCGATCCATACAACGAATGCGGATCCCATACCTTCATTTGCACCAAAGGTGATTGCGGTAAGCTGTGTTTTGTCTCCGAGCTCTGCTACGAAGAACGTACAGAAAACGGCGAGCGGTGCGAACCGAATTTTGGATTTGCCGCCTTCTTCCTCTTCCTCGTCATCATCACCGGAAATGGTGGATGCTGCGAAGTAAAGAAATGCGAGTGCTGCAATCGTCTTAATCAGCCAGTCCGGAATGAATTCGCTGACGAGGCCGCCTGCGAGAACCGCCATTCCATTCAGTACCAGAATCGCGGCTGCGGTTCCCAGGATAATGTCTTTCAGCTTGTACTTCGAAGTAAGCGCAATCAGCATGAGCTGCGTCTTATCGCCCATCTCTGCGATGAACTCGGTAAGAAACACCTTTAGAAATAACACCATTTTCCATTCCCCTTATCTTATAATGATATAAATGGCATATGCGGCATAAAATGCGACCATACAGAAACCTTCGACTCTTCCGATTTTCTTTTTGGTTCCTGCAAAAATCCATACACATACCGTGAATACGATCAATACACACAAATCAATTATATTTTCCGTAATGATGGCCATCGGGCTGATTGCGGATGCAATGCCAAGTACCATAAGAATGTTGAAGATATTAGAACCGATCGCATTGCCAAGTGCCATATCAACTTCATTCTTTCTCGCAGCAACGATAGAAGTTACGAGTTCCGGAAGGGAAGTTCCGATGGAAACAATGGTCAGTCCGATCAGAGTCTGGCTCATTCCGAGATCGCCCGCAATTCTCGCTGCGGCATCTACGGTCACATCTCCGCCGACTGCAATGGCGACTGCTCCGCCGACGATGAACACGATACTCTTCGGAACGGAAAGCAGCTTGATGTCCTCGTCGGAACCGCCTTCAATTTCGACTTTTTTTCCTTCGCGGTTTGCCTTTAATGCAATCTGAACCATGTAGACAATGTAACCTGCAAAGAATCCAATTAAGATCACGCCGTCCAGGTGACCGAGCATCATACCGGATTTATCGCCGAGTCCGCTGATTCCTAAAACCATTAAAAGTCCGGCGCAGATCAGGGACAGCGGGATGTCTCTTTTGATGGTTTCCTTTGCGACTTCTACGGTAGTCAGTACGGCACAGACACCGATGACAACCATCAGGTTAAAGATATTGGAACCGATGACATTACTGACTGCGAGCTCGTTGTTGCCGGTAAGTGAAGCCGATACACTGACCGCGGTCTCCGGAAGTGATGTTCCCATGGCAACAATGGTCAGTCCGATGATGATCGACGGAACGTGCAGTCTCTTTGCTGCGCTTGAGCTTCCTTCTACGAAAAAGTCCGCACCTTTGATCAGCAGGACAAAACCGATGACGAGACAGACAAGCACAAGAGCAAACGGGGCGTTGTTGATGAAATTTTCCATGTTTTCCTCCTTTGTTTTCCAAGCATATATTCCAAAATAGTATCGTTAACAGAAGCAGGTTTTACTCATTATCCGCAAAAAAAGACTCATGTATATCAAGGAACATCCGATATGCGATACACCGGTGATTCATCGATATACATGAGTCTCATTATTTAAGATTTGCCAGATTATACTCTTTTCTTATAATCAGAATGTTGACAAATCACACATTCGTGCTAACTACTCCCTCATGGAATATTACATTACTTGATAAATACTATCAAATGTCTTCGGGGTTGTCAACAAAATTTGACTTTTTTATCCGAAAGATTTCAGCCCCGCTTACGAATGCATACCAGTCATGGGTGCAGAATACTTTACAAAATATAACAAACCGAATATCCTAAAACGAGAAAAACTTCATTTTCATGATAGTCCATTTTTAGACTGATCTATCTTTTCTATGGTACTCACCTCTCTATTCGTCCTGTGTTTCCATCTCTTCGAGTTCCAGTTCCGTTTCCATCATGCGTTCCAGCAGGGATTCCTGTGTCTGATTTTCTTCGTCTATTTTCGTCTGAAGCTCCATCAGCCGTTCGTAATCTGCGGAAAGTTCCGGGTCCATCATTTCCAGTTGAAGTTCTGACATTCTGCTCTCACTCTCCGCAAGCTGCTCCTCGTATTTTTCGAGCTGCCGTTTTAAGCGGGACAGAATTTTTCCCGGATTATAATATTTCTTTTTGTCAAACACATCATCCAGTGTCGGAACGTCGGCTGATTTCCGTACAATTCCTCCCGCATTTCCCGTTTCTCTGCCCGGTGTCTGCCGTTTGATTTCTTCGAGATACTGTGCATAATTCATTCCGTAAAATTGTACGTCGCTCTCGCCGAACTCCAGAATGCCGGTTGCCACCTGGTTGATGAAATAACGGTCGTGCGATACGAACAGAACGGTTCCCTCGTAGCTGGTCAGCATTTTTTCCAGCGCTTCTTTTCCCGCCAGATCCATGTGATTCGTCGGCTCGTCCAGGATCAGGAAATTCGGTTTCGTATAGAAAATCCGGCAGAGCTCCAGCCGCACTTTTTCACCGCCGGAGAGCTGCCCCATTTTCTTTTCGACATCCTCACCGGAAAACAGAAAGGCTCCCAGTGCGCTTCGGACATCGTTGCGAAGCAGGTTCGGATAAAGACTCCAGAAATAGTCGAGCACCGTCTGCTCCGGGTCGAATTTCTGGTTGACTGCTTGGTGCTGATCGAAGTAGGCAAAATCCACGCGGTTTCCAAACTGATAGCTTCCGCCTAATGCCTTGATTTCGCCCACAACGGTTTTCAGAAGCGTCGACTTTCCTTTTCCGTTTTCTCCGATGATCACAATCCGTTCTGCTTTTTTGATGACGACCGAAACCTCGCTCAGGACGGTATCGTATCCGATTTTCAGTTTCTTCATCGTGAGCACATCCGTATAGCTTTCGCGTACCGGATGGAATAAGGCGTGGAATGTCCTCGTGTCAAACCGCCGCGGTTTCTCAATTTTTACCATGTGCTCGATCGCCATTCGTTTCGAACGGGTGGCCGCAACTTTTGTCGGTGTGTTTTTCCATTTTTCAATCCACGCCGTCAGACGCTCGATTTCCTTCTGCTGCGCTTCATAGTCTTTTTCCTGTTTGATCTGTGCTTCTTCTTTTTGTTTCACAAATGCCGAATAATTTCCCGGATACCGTTTGATGTCACCGTATTCGATTTCATACGTCACATCAATCACGCGGTCCAGAAACATGCGGTCATGTGATACAATGATAACGGCATTTTCGTAGCTTTTCAGATAATTTTCCAACCACTCCACTGCAGCGATGTCGAGGTGGTTGGTCGGCTCGTCCAGAAGCAGGATGTCCGGGCGCTGTAAGAGGAGCTGAATTAGGGCAATTTTTGTCTGCTGTCCGCCCGAAAATTCACCGATCGGTTTTTCCAGATCTTCGAGCGCAAAACCAAATTTCTGAAACATCGTTTCCATATCCCGTTTCCAGCTGTATCCGTGGAGACTCTCCATTCTCCGCTCCAAATAGTCGTATTCTCCCAGCAGTTTTTTGTGATCTTCTGCCTCGGCGAGCAGCTTTTCGATTTCCTTTTTTCGCGCTTCACACGCAAAGACTTCCGCGAAAGCCTTCTCCAACTCCACTCTTACCGGCACATCTCCATCGGTAAAATTAATCTGGCGCAAAAAACCGATGTTCTGTTTTCCGCTCATCGTAATTCCGCAGCTCTCGTCGCTGTCCAGATTACTCATCTCAATATCCCCGGCAATCAGCCGCAGAAGCGTCGTTTTTCCGCATCCGTTTCTGCCGACAATTGCAATTTTTTCTATGTCGTGAATTTCGAAATTCACACTGTTTAAAATCGTGTCTGCGCCAAACTGGACTCTGGCATTTCTGATCTGATATCTCATGTTTTATACCTTTTCTGTTGTTTCAACTCACAGTCGGTATTTTCACGGAGTCTGACATGTCGAAAATAGTTCGACTGTGACTTACCTCATGTCAATGGAGGATACCGATTTCTCTCCGCCCGCCACTGCTGTTATGTTTCTTTTAACAATTCATCCCACCGCTTTAGAAGCGGGGGACTTCTTGTCTACTGATGTTAAAATTCTGCTTCCATTATACCGTCTCCGCCCTTCGTTCTCAATGCCAAAAATTTTTCGAATCAAATTTGGTACGCCTGCGGCATAAAAATATCTCTGTTTTACTGATTTGCTCCAGTAAAACAGAGATATTTAACTTCCTATATATTCCGAAAGTCCCTTACGCAAAAATACTACTCATGAGTAGTATATAATATTCTTCTCTTTTTTTCAATGCTGTCTCTTAACAGATTTTCCCAACCAGCACTACAATCCCAGCTGTCACAAGTGCAATGATCAGATACAGAATCGTCGCCAGGCCTCGTTTTGTCAGCACGGTTTTCCATGGTTTTATGTACGGAATCCCTTCCATTCCTTTGATCTCCCATATTTTACTGTGTCCAACCCACACCCGGTCAAGCATAATTCCGTCGAACCAGTTCATCACCACAAGGAAGAGGTAGGATTGGAGATATGCCGTCTTGAAATCGGTGACTTTATTCCAGACAAAAATGATCGCGATCAGCACCACGAACAAAATGATGCAAAATGGAATCATAACCTGCTTTCCTTTTTTCATGACCGCATCTTTGTCGATCAGTCCACGTTTATCGGCTTCTTCTATATATTCCTTTGGATAAAAATAAACACAGTTCATTCCATCATTTCTTACCAGACACTTTACCATCAGAATAAACAGAAGACAGTATAATATGTTTTGCAACAACAGCATCTCACATTCCTCCTCAGACTACCGTTTATGTTTCTTATAGCTTCATGTTAGTTCAGGCTAATCACATTGTCAAGAGGACTTGCTGTTTTTACATTAACACTGCCGCAATGGATAAATTATAATCGTTTATAAAGCAAAAAAAGAAACGAGCAAGTCCTGTCAGGCATAAACCTTACCCAGTGAAAACCCATTTCTTTTTTAGACAATGTCAAAGATACCATACTTCTTTCTCCCATCGAACTTTCTTTACACTCGTCCCTCATTTATTTTACAATTTCTATTTCAGATTGCAAAACTCATCCGCCGTCAGCTCATAGTCGACAGAAGATTCCATTTCCCCCAGCTGATTTTTCCAGGAATTGTAATGGACTGCGGTTTTGCGGAAGCCGAGTTTCTCGTAGACATGCTGTGCTCTTGTGTTTTTGAGGTTGGTATCAAGAAAAATAACGTTGGCTCCCATGCGGAACAATTCTTCTATGAGCATGCTCAGTACAACTCTTCCAATGCCTTTTTCCTGGTAATCGGATTCGCAGATTTTGATTCCGATTTCATATCGATGATTTTCGAATACATAGAAACTCATTTCGCCGATTCGCACATCGTTGTATTCTATGATGAGTCTTCGTCTTGTTTCATCGCTGTCGTCGGCAATCTGTTTTTCAATTTCCGCTGCGCTTGTCCCAAGCCCGTTTGGAAATCCGGCGTGGGCCATGACGGTTCCATCGTTCCACCAGACGGCTAATTGTTCACAATCTTTCTTTTCGGCATTTCTAATGCACAGCTGATTGTATTTTATGTTCATTTCTTCTCTCTTTCTCTGCAATCACTTACAGCTTAGACTCATACCATTCCTCCGCCGTTTTCTCAAATCCGACCGACTGGAACATGCGCTGGCTTTGTCCATTAAAAGAATAAATATTGGCTTTTACCCGCTCCATTCCCTTTTCTCTTGCAAGCTTCAGCATCTCCAGAACGCACCGTCTTCCAATATGCTGATTCTGGTATTCTTTACAGACAACGACAGCGATTTCACTATTCTCTCTCAGCGAAACATCTCCCACCAGCACGCCCTTATATTCTATATAATAGCAGTCACCGTGCGCGGTAAGATAATCATACATCCGATGCAACAGCTCCACATCATACGGCTTCTCCCGGTTGTCCACCTGCCTACACACGTCCAGATCCTGATACCACGGAAGAGAGGCCTCGTCATTCCTGTAATATGGGATCAGCCGGAGTTCATTGTCTATGATTCGTTCGGTCATTTTGGTTTGGCTCCTTGTTTTTTGATCTTAAAGTGCTGCAATTTCCTCTGTAATTTCACAGACACTCTTATTACTCGTATCAATTTTTACCGTATCAAGTACCTGATACATCTGAATTCGTGCAATGCTTTTGTCCATAATCTCTTCCGTACGAATCTTATTTGCGATGTCGGATAATAACCGCTTCCGCAAATTTGCTTCATCCACGATCAGCGAAATTTTAATCACTCTGCATTCTTCCGTGTCCAGCTTACTGACGATTTCATCAACAATACTCTGCTCATGCATCACCCAGCAGAAAATAACGTTTTCATAAGCGCTGCAATGCAGAAAGTTATTCAGCAGATAACAGATGTTGTCCATCACCATCTCTTTCGTCTCATCCGTCACCTGAAACGGATCGGCGTCCCAGCACCAGTCGCCGTCAAGAAAAACGCTGTTCGCCAGATCTTTTTTCAGCTGCTGACTTACCGTCGTCTTGCCAACGCCCATCGTTCCGCCGATCAAATATAATGTTTTCATTTTTCTCTCCCCATAACACGAATGTCCGAAAAAATATCGTTTTCAAAAAGGATTTCAAATCCATCTGCCGGCTGAAATCTGCCATTCAGGATTTCTTTTCCATGGAAGGATATTTTTCTTACTTTGTTTTCCGCATCTTTCACTTCAATTTCACAGTAAGAAAGCAAATATGCACAGATCGCCGTCGCATGAGAAACCACGAGTGCTGTTTCTCCTTCTTCCATCTGTCCGACGATAGAATCGATCGCGGTTTTCATCCGCACCTTCACTTGATTTAACGATTCCCCGCCCGGATTGCGAAAATCGTGATCTTCATACTGTTTCAGCCAGAAATCCTCCCTGGCATCCCCGATCGTTCTTTCATGCAGCTCCTTCACAATGACCGGGTGATCTGCGATGAATTCAGCCGTTTCCATTGCTCTCCGATAAGGTGAAGAAAAGCATCTGTCCACATTTGAAAATATATTTCTTTTTGATACAGCAAGCGCTTTTCCCTCTTCCGATAGAGGAATCTGCTCATTCGGTATATCCCCTTTTTCCGGGATGGAATGCCTCATTAAAAATATTTTTTTCACTTCACTCTCCCCTGCTGTTATTCCTAAAGTTTTTTAATCAAAAACATCTCCATCGGCTTTTTTCCATATCCTTTTTCTGATGTTCCCCAGCGATAAAAAGCATGGTGCAAAACGGAGTATTATCCCAGAAAAGATTATATTGCAGCAATCAAATGTTTCCAGCGGACCTGCTCTTGTGGATATTCTTGATAAACTGATACGAATGGATGTTGTTGCAAAAGAAGCTCCTATTAACGATGAAAATGATGTGTCGCACGGACGGAAGCTTCCCACAGTTCCACCAGCGTTTCCATCCGCGGCATTCTCTCCTGTACTTCATATATTGTTATCTTACTCATCTTCCTTCCACAGCTTTCCTTCTTTATAATGTTTCCTGCAAAGCGCCACATAACTCTCGTTCGATCCAAGGAAAATCTGCGCGCCTTCCCGAACGATTTTTCCGTCTGCGTATCTCGTATTGCACTGCGCCCGTCTTCCGCACCAGCAGACCGTTGGGACTTCCTCGATGATGTCAGCGATTTCCATCAATCTTCTCGAACCCGGAAACAGATGTGTCTGGAAGTCCGCACGCAGACCGTAGCAGAGAACCGGAATCCCATAAAAATCCACGATGTCCGAAAGCGTATCAACTTCCTCCGGAGAAAGAAACTGCGCCTCGTCGATAAGAACCGCATCCACTTTCTTTCCGTGATACCGGTATTCCCCGCTGTCTGCACTCCAGGTCTCTGAAATTTCTTTTAAAAATTCATCCACATATTCCGCCGGTGCCTCCAGCCCGATGCGGGACTTGATTTCATGTTCTCCGTCGCGGTTGTCCGTCCGCGGCTTCAACAGGACAGCATACTGCCCGCGCTCCTCATAATTATAGCGAACCATCAAAATATTAGCAGATTTCGAACTGCCCATCGCGCCGTAGCGGAAATATAATTTTGCCATTGTTTTTCGTCCTTTTGTCTTTTCTTATTCTTTCAGTTCTTTCCGTAAAAACGACTCCTCATCAAGCCAAGTCTCTTAAAAATCATCGCCTTCTATTCCTTCCTCATTTTTCTTTGAATCACCCACCGAACCGCCAGCGTCACCGCAATCAGAACCGCCGCAATTACGCCATCCCGCAGAATCCCTGTATACCACGGTGCAGACCACGTCTCATACAAACCGGGGTGTGCTGTGTAGTCATAATACGTATAAACGCTCTTTCCAAGAAACACGCCAACGACACACCACAGAAAAATTCCGGAAATTTTATGGATTGTTTTCATTGCTCTGCCCCCATTTCTTCTCTATAACAGAAAACTACCGACAAACCTGCTTTTATCGATAGTTCTCTTACCTCTCAAGCACTCAATTTAAGCTTTCCACTCTACACCTGTGCTTTTTCTCCGTCTTTTCATACCCAATTCCCACAGCCAGTATTTTTCCTGTATACTTTTTCTGTTCTGCAAGCCGCGGCACAAATTTTAATGCATACTTCCTGTCTTTGATCTGCTGAATTGCTTCTTCCGGAGTGTGGTCTACTTTTAGTTCAAGAATAATTCCATCTGCGGTCAGATCATATGGATAGAAAATAAAATCCACATACCCAACTCCCGCCTTATCCTCACGCTCTACCCGGTAACTGTCACGCGCAGCCAGGTATACCAGATTGACAATGGCTGACAATTCTGTCTCATGGTTGTACGACAGCAGCGGAACTTCCGTATCGTGCACCAGTTCCAGAATTTTTTCCATCGTATGCGTATCTCCCGCCAGAGTCGCTTTCAGCATTTTCTCGGACTCTTTCGCCAGACGATATACATATCCCAGAGATTCATTCTTCATCAGCAGCTCATCAAACTTCTCCATCAATTCCCTGTTCGGAATAGACACTTTTCCATTCAAATAGCTTAAAAATCCATACACCACCATCGCAGAGTAAATTTCATCTCTCGTAGACAGGTTCATGGAAGTGGCCGCATATTCCTGTATTTTTGCCGAAACTGACTCTCCTGCTGCCATCAGTGCAAGGTCATCCCTGACGTCGGATACATTATTTCGAATGTAATAATAAATTTCATCATATGGACCTGAGCTGGTCCAGTAATTTGCCAGATTGTTAAACTGTAGTGCAAAAACAACGGAGCGTGGATTGTATACCCGCTCTCCCGATTTTGTATAATAACCGTTATACCAGTCTCGCAGACCTTTTCGCGTCACATTTTTTATTTTTCTCTGTTTTTCGCATTCTCTACAGTACCTTTCATACAAATCATCCACTTCGTCATCTGTAAATCCAAAGTATGTTCCGAACATTGGTGAATTTACCATCGTGAACTCCGCAAACATATTCAGTTCCGATCCGCTGGAATATTTCGCAATCGGCAAAATTCCCGTCATATACGATAAAATCACATAGGGACGGTCCTTCAGCAGATTACTTAAAAATGCCACATACTTTGCTTTATCCGCTTCTGTTATAAATCCCCTGTGAAAAATAAAATCCCATTCGTCCAGAACAAAAATAAATTTTTCGCCATGATACTGTTGAAAGATCTCTTCCAGAATATCTCCAATCGCATCTGTTTCACTGGTTTTTGCATCCGGATACGCTTCCCGCAGATCACTGATCAGAAGTTCTTCCACACGCTCGATATACTGTCGGTAAGATTCACAGTTTCTCGGCATTTTACTGAAATCAATCCGAATGACGTTATACTTGTTTTTGTATTTCTGGCAGTCATCCGCTTCTGAAATTTTAAGCCGGTCAAAAAGTTCACCTGAATCAATACCCTTCTGAAAAAACGAGCTGATCATATTGGCCGCAATTGTTTTTCCAAATCTGCGCGGCCTTGTGACGCAAAGATGGCGATTCCCTGCAGCCACATAGGGAAACAGTTCCTGCAGCAGCATTGTTTTATCCACAAAATACGGGCTGCGGCTCTCACTCTGATACAGGGTATACGGTGTCTGACTGTTTAAATAAGCTCCCATTCTGCGCCTCCTCTTTTCATACGTTCCATTATTTTTTATTATAACCGATCCCGCTCTGTTTTCCAATTAAAAAGGCAGAAGAAATGAAACCTTTTATCCCGTTTCCATTTCCTCTGCCTTTCTTACATTTCTTTCCTCTTCTGATTCCTCTTCTTCCGCAGGTTCTCTTTCTTCTGCCGGATTTCCCCCGCCTCCTGTTCGCTGCTGATGCGGATGGTTTTCACGACGAAGAGTTTTCCTTCATCCGAATGTTTCATGCGGGCTTTGCCTTTCAAATATCCGTGCTCCGGGCACCAGGCTACGCAGTAGTAGTTTTTCCCGCCGGCCGAAAACCAGCGTAAGCGTTTTCTTGCCGTTTTCCCGCAGATGCAGCAGTGCGTGCTGCAGACCTCGCGGTCGTGCATGGCTTCTTCTTTTGTGTCGAATTCGCGGGAGATGAATTTCGTGTAGCCATTATAGACGGCGTGGATCTCCTCTTTTTTCGATTTCGGGTTCTGATATACGTCGATCGAGTCGTACGCCAGCACAACATCCATATCGATGCGCGCAAAAATGTCGGCCGTATATTTTGCATCCGAAAGCGCCTGATGAAAATGCTCGTCCTTCGGGAGATGGAGGAAGTCGGCGGCGTACTCGAGCGCCCGGCGGCTCTTCATCGTTTCGTACTGGATCGCGAACAGTTTCTGTACATCGTAAAAATGAATCGGCCCGCGGATCAGCGACAGGAGGTTATAAAATTTCATGTTCCGCTGGAGCTCCGTCAGGTCTCCCGGTCCCCAGGTGCCGAACATGCACGCACCGCCGGAGAATGCAAAAAATTCCTGCACGGCCTGCGCAAATGGGATTCCGTTCTGCAGATCCTCTTCTGTCAGTCCGACGACCTCGCGCGTCCGGTGATGGAGATGCTGGTAGACCACCGGTTTTACAATCCGGTGAAACGTTCCCAGCACATTCCGCTCACCATCCATCTTCACCGCGCCGATCTCAATAATCTCAAATGGCAGCTTCGGGTTCTCTTTTCCTTTTCCATAGGGACACTGGTTCCATTCCAGGTCAAAAATCACATAGTCCATTGTATTGTCAATCCTTCATTCTGTGTCGTCTGTCCCTATTATAAATGATTTTGATATAATGAGCAACTATCTGGCAATTCCATTCTCCGCCCATTCTGGCAATTTTCTTCTTATGCATTACATTTCCCATTCATTTCATCCCGTTCTCTTTCAAACTTAACGCTTCTTTTATTGAAATCCCAGGGTAAATCCGATATAATATTTTTAACTCCGGCCTTCGTTTTTACTCAAAAAAATCACCTGAAAAAGCCGGAAATATTACGAATTTAGATGAGCATCCGATATGAAAACAAAATTAACGCAAAAACAGATTCGATTTCAGGCGCTTCTGCTGTTTTTTATTACATTTTTTCTTGTCGAGCTCTGCGCCGTTTTTCTGTATCAGAATCAGTTAAAGGAAGCAAAGCTGAAAGCTGACTATACCGCACAGACGACCATCGGCCGCGTGAAATCGCAGTTAAACCATTATCTTGCCGAATCCAATCTGATGAAACACATGATTGAAGCCGGTTATACCGTCAATGACGAAGAGTTTTCCGTCCTCTCCTCGCTGATGCAGGACGACCAGAATGTCATCAAAGCACATGAGCTTGCAAAGGACGGCATTGTCACACTGATTTATCCGATGAGCGGAAACGAAGCCGCACTCGGACTTAACATGCTCGAGCATCCTGCCCGGAAACAGGAGGCACGCCTTGCCAAAGAGAGCGGCGAATACACGATTGCAGGACCGTTTGAGCTGCAGCAGGGCGACATCGGAGCACTGCTCTTTGACCCGATTTATACCACCGATGCCAACGGTGACCAGACCTTCTGGGGCTTTTCGATTCTCGTTCTCGACTGGGAATCGTTTCTGAACGAAATTGAACTGGATACACTGGAAGAAGCCGGCTACACCTACGAACTCTGGAAAATTTCTCCGGCCACCGGCGAACACGTTTCCATCGCACACTCCGGCAATTCCCGGCGTTCCGATGCCATCGAAGTTCTCTGCACCGTGCCGAACGACACCTGGCATTTTGAAATTGTACCGAAAAACGGCTGGCTCAGTCCGCTGCAGGTTTTTGTTTCCTTTGCACTCGGACTCATCCTTTCCCTGCTTGCCTCTATTGGTTTTCTGCAGTTCCAGATGCGCCGCTATAAAGACGAGATTCACGCAGCAGAACTGGAAAAAGCCGTACAGGAAGCACAGTCTGCCAACGAAGCAAAAACACGTTTTCTGTTCAACATGAGCCACGACATCCGAACTCCGATGAATGCCATCATCGGTTTCTCGGATCTGCTGGAAAAGCACATCGACGAGAAGGACCGCGCGGTCGACTACATTGCAAAAATCAAGTCCTCCAGCAGTTTTCTGCTCTCCCTGATCAACTACGTGCTTGAGATGGCGCGCATTGAGAGCGGTAAGGCCTCGCTGAAAATCGAGCTCGGCAGCTACAGCGAGCTGATCAATTCCCTGAATGCAGTGTTTGAGCCTTCGTTAAAAAGCAAAAAGCTTTCCTATCTCTGTTACAACACGGTGGAACACGATGCCATCCTCTGCGACCGGACAAAAATACGGGAGATTCTGCTGAATATCATCAGCAACTCCATCAAGTATACGCCGGAGGGCGGAAAAATTTTCGTAAAAATCGAAGAGACACCGGCACCAAGGAAGGGCTTTGCCTCCTACCGCATCACCGTGAAGGACAACGGTATCGGCATGAGCAAAGAGTATCTGCCGCATATTTTTGAAGAATTTACAAGAGAACATTCCTCCACCGAAAGCCACATCACCGGAACCGGCCTCGGCCTTCCGATCGTCAAATCCCTCGTGAATCTGATGGGCGGAACGATCGATGTGGAAAGCGAACTCGGTGCCGGAACAATAACTACGGTCTGCCTCACGTTTGGACTTCCGACCGAAGAACAGCTTGCGGCTCACCAGCATAAAGACGAGATTCTCGAGCAGTCCCTGCAGACGCTTTCCGAAAAACGTGTGCTGCTTGCCGAGGATAATGACCTGAATGCAGAAATTGTACTCACCGTTCTGGAAGAAAACGGCATTCACGCCGAGCACGTAAAAGACGGCGCCCTCTGCTTAAAAGCAGTCCAGAACGCACCAGAAGATTATTACAATGTTATTCTGATGGATATTCAGATGCCGAACATGAACGGCTATCAGGCCGCAGAAGCGATCCGTGCACTCCCGGGAAAACGCGGGGAAATCCCGATTGTCGCCATGACGGCAAACGCGTTTGAAGAGGACCGCCGAAAAGCACTGGAATCCGGCATGAACGCCCATATCGCGAAACCCGTTGACGTTTCGGTTCTTCTCGAAACACTTTCCAGGTTTTCATGACCTTTACAGATCCCGATGCACCGCGCCTCTTCTATGGAATTTTAACTTCCATCGACGATCAGAAACCCAAAAACAAATAATATGCATGAAAAAAGGAGCGTTCCCGTAAAGAGAACAGCTCCTTTTTTCATGCGCCGCAGCGGACGCTTTTATTTCTCGTTTTTCAGCAGCTCCAGGTTTTTGGAGATCAGCTCGCATCTCTGTTTTACGCAGTCCGGGGATCTGTGCGGATCCTGCGGTGTGTTGAACAGATAGTCCTCGAGTTTGTCGATTGTGGTGGTTGCTACATGCATTCTTGTATCGCAGGATGCATAGTAGATGTAAACCTCTCCGTTCTCACGCGCAATCGCGCCGTTTGTAAATACAACGTTGGAAACGTCTCCGACTCTCTCTTTTCCAAGCGGAACCAGGAATACACCGGACGGCTCTGCAATGACTTTGGACGGATCGTTCAGATCAGTACCGAAGACATACAGAACGTAGCGAAGGCCTGCTGCTGTATTTCTTACACCGTGTGCAATGTTGATCCAGCATTTCTTACCGCGGATCGGCACTGCTCCGGCACCGTTTTTGGACTCGGTCAGGGTATGATAAATACGTTTGCTGATGATCTTCTCCTCGTCGATGACAGCATGTGTGATATCATCGCAGAGTCCGAAGCCGATTCCTCCGCCGCTTCCGGTCTCAATGAAACCATCCATCGGACGGGTGTAGAAGGCATATTTTCCGTCTACGAACTCCGGATGCAGAACAACGTTTCTCTGCTGCGGAGAACGTAAGGTTTTCAGGTTGTCCAGACGCTCCCAGGTCTTCAGGTCTTTCGTTCTTACGATACCAGCCTCAGCAACAGCCGCGGACAGATCCGGATCGTTTTTGTCCTTGCTCTCAGAGCAGAACACTCCGTAAATCCAGCCGTCCTCGTGCTGGGTCAGACGCATGTCATAAACGTTGGTTTCCTCTGCGCAGGTATCCGGCAGCACAACCGGGTAATCCCAGAAATGGAATCCGTCGATACCAGTATCACTCTCTGCAACAGCAAAGAAAGATTTTCTGTCATTGCCCTCCACGCGGACAACGAGATAATACTTTCCATTCAGATAAATCGCGCCGGAGTTCATCACAGCGTTGATGCCGAGACGCTCCATAAAGTACGGATTCGTCTCCTCATCCAGATCATATCTCCAGTGAACAGGAGCGAACTCTCTTGTCAGCACCGGATACTCATAGCGGTCATAAATACCGTTGTAAAAATCTGCTTTTGTGTTCTTTCTTGCCACAAGGCGGTCTACCTTGGCTTTTTCCACATAATACTGTTTATTCAGCATCTTTTAACCTCCCAATTACTTCCATACACATACGTCCATTGTGATACGGGCATTTCCACGGTTCTACAATCGGCTCATGAATCGGGCTTCCGTCTGCATTCACGCACCAGAACCACTCAGACCCCTCTCGTTTGTCGATCACATATTCCTTGATGTAGCCCCAGATGTCTTTTGCCGCATCGAGATACTTTGTTTCCTCCGGTTTTTTCTGCCATGCATTTAAAAATCCAACGACTGCTTCTGCCTGTACCCACCAGACTCTTGTGGTATCATCCACACCGCGCTCGCACTCATTCATCAGCGAATGATTTTTGTATGCCGTGTTGTAGATATTTTCCGCAATCTCTCCGGTGATCGGCAGCAGTTTTTCCCGGTAAGCCGGATCGCCGAGCACTTCTGTACCCCGGTCGATCAGCCAGGAAGTCTCGATATCATGGCCATAAGAATACAGATCAATCAGCGTATTCCATGTCCGGTCGAAGAATACTTCCTGACGGCCTTTTTCTTTGTTATATACTTTATCCGCGAAGAGATCCATCATAAAGCGGAGACGGTCACCGGTAAACGGATCCTTTGTCACGCGGTACAGCTCGGTATATGCTTCGAAAACATGCAGCAGCGTATTCATGGTCTTCTCTGCCATGACGCCATTCTCCGAGAGCTTTTCATTGCTCTCCGGCTTGAAATCGCGGGTAAATGCCTCGAGATAACCGTACTCGTCGGTGCAGTGTGTCTCGATGATCTGCTGCAGCGATTTTGCCAGCTCCAGCGCCTCGGTGTCGCCCGTCGCATCAAAATACGTAGACAGCGCATAAATTGCAAATGCCTGATTGTACGTATGCTTTGTCGTATCGAGCGGTTTTCCGTCGTAGGTGACAGACCAGAACACGCCACCGTACTCGCGGTCCACACACGCCTGTTTCATAAAGCGGTACGCATGCTCCGCATCGGCGCGCAGCTTCTCGTCCTTTAAGGTCAGGTACGCATTCGAGAAAAACCAGAGAATTCTGCTGTTTAAGATGCAGCCCTTCTCATACGTTTTCTGCACGTTCAGATCAAAGTCCTGATAGCCGTAAAATCCGCCGTATTCCTCATCTCTTAAGCCCTCCCAGAACGGAACGATCCGTCCAGTAAGCTCCTGCTTTACTTCCTTTGCCAAAGACTGCATCTTTTCTTTCCTTCTTTCTTATCTTCTTCCAATTTCGGTGTCAGACTCGCGTACGACACTGTTTTTCTTGATATAATCTACAATCAGATCTACGGTTGTGAATGCCAGTCCTACATACGTATCGGCTGCGCCGTAGTAGATCGCGATCTTTCCGGTCTCTGCATCGTGAATGGTTGCGCACGGGAAGGTTACGTTCGGAACGAAGCCTCTCTCCTCATACCACTCTTCCGGTGTCAGAAGGAAGTTCTGGCAGCGGTATTTTACGATGGACGGATTCTCTTTGTCGAGGATTGCGCCGCCGATGCTGTATACATAGCCATTGCAGGTGCCGCTTACACCGTGGTAGAACAGCAGCCATCCTTCGTTGGTCTCAATCGGAGCTGCGCCGCCGCCGATCTTTAAGGACTCCCACCACTCCGGGCTCTTGCTCATGACGTGGCGGTGTTTGCCCCAGTACAGCATATCCGGGCTCTCGGACAGGAAGATGTCACCGAACGGTGTGTGGCCGCTGTCGCTTGGACGGGACAACATCACGAAGTTGCCGTTGATTTTTCTCGGGAAGAGAACGGCATTTCTGTTGAATGGAAGGAATGGATTCTCCACACGTACGAAGGTTTCAAAATCTTTTGTTTTTGCCATTCCGATGGCTGCACCGTAGAAGTCCTGGCACCAGATGATGTAGTAGGTATCTTCTACTTTTACAAGACGCGGGTCATATGCGTAAACCGGCATGAACGGTTTGCCTTCTTCGTCAACGAACTGGATTTTGTTCTCATCGAAATTCCAGTGGATCGCATCTTTGCTTCTTCCAAGGTAGATGTACGGGATTCCGTTTGTCTGCTCACCACGGAATACTCCGATGAACTCGTCGCCGTACGGCATAACGGCGCTGTTGAAGATTCTTGCTACTTCCTTCACCGGATTTCTTCCGATAATCGGATTCTCGCTGTATCTCCATACCGGTGCACCGGAAAACTCAGCCGGGCCTTCCTGCCATGGCATATTTTTGACAGCATCTCCAATAATTTTAACTTCGCTCATTTTTTGAAACCTCCATGAAAAATATTGTTTGTTTATGAGTTGTACTTTGTTTTTTTAAGTTTCTGTTAGTGGACAGAATCTTGTTTTTTAATTCTTTTTTCTCCGAACCGCCGTGTTTTATCACCCTCACGCCCAGTCCTTTAGCTTAATTTTAACATAGATGATTAATTTTTCAACTGGAAATCACTTAAAAAATAAGTTCCGTTAGATACTGTCAATTTTTAAGTGACTTTGTTGTGTAATATGTACAAAAACGGGGCATTTCAAAATGCCCCGTTTCTTAATTTATAATTCAGTTATAAAAATCAAAGCTTTACGCTCTCTTTCGGCACCAGCTGTCCGGAGACAATTTCCATATTTTTGCCGGATGCCGCGCCGCGGATCTGCTTCAGCGCTTTTTCGAGCGCTACTTTTACCATCGCCTTCGTATTGATCTCATACGAAGTGATCTTGAGATCCGGGAAACCCGGATACAGGTAATTGTCGAAGCCGACAATGGAAACATCCTCCGGCACGGAGATGCCGCGTTTTTCCAGCTCGAGCATCAGAAGGCCGGCGGTCAGGTCGCAGTTGCAGACGAACGCTTCCGGCATCTGTTCCGGGAGATGAATTTCGATCTGGCCCTGCTCATCACGGTCCTCCAGAATCCATTCCGCCGGTGTCACATCGCGGTGTTCCAGAACAGCCTTGGAAAAACCGCAGTACCGATCCATGATACTGCTGGAAAAATGAATCGAACCGACAAAAGCCAGCTTGGTCAGGCCATGCTCATACAGGTATTCCGTCATCAGATACATTCCGTGAAAGTTATCTGCGATCACGGCATCTTTTGCCAGCTCATTGTCGTAGAAATCCAGAAATACGATCGGAAGATCCACGTTTTTCTTCAGATAGTGGATGTAATCGCGGCTCGTGTCTCCCATAAGGATCAGTGCATCGACGGTCTGCTCCTTGGCGATGCACGGCACGATCATCTCATCTTCCATCTCCTGTTTCAGGATCTCCACGGTCACCATACAGCTCTTTTCCGTCGCCGCCAGTGCCATCTCCTGATACATTTTCCAGTAAAATGTCGTATACTCTGCCAGATACCGTTCCGGAATCACCACTCCGATGCAGCGCAGGCTTTTTCCCTGTGTATTTCTCGCTCCGCTTCCCGGCTGGCGGTACCCCATTTCCTTTGCAATTTCCAGAATCCGGGCGCGCATCTCATCGCTGACCCCTTTCTGTCCTGTAATCGCGTTATGCACGGTGACGGCGCTGACGCCCGCCACCTTTGCAATATCTGCCAATCTTACTTTTGCCATATATGTTACTCCTTAGTCCACTGCGATAAAGTGATACAGTCTGCTGACGAAATCGCCCCAGAAATCTTTCATGCGGAATCCGGCATTCATCAGCATCTCGCCGCTGTAAACCTCATCGGTTCCTTCCAGACGGTATTTTTTCGCCGGATCGAAGCCGCGCAGGCGTACCTTGCGGGACGGCATATTTACCTGTGCCAGCACCTGTACGTAAGTTACAAGCACTTCGTTTTTATCCTCAGAAGCTACTGCCCAGCAATCGGATCTGTGGTTTTCACGGTAGGAAAGAATACGATAATACTCTCCCTCGCGGATCAGTTCATGATATTTGTGATACATCGCGGTCTGCTCCGGAATCAGCTTTCTCTCTTCTTCCGGCAGTTTTGTGATATCAAGCTCATAGCCGAACGTTCCGGCCAGTGCCACATGGCCTCTCGTTGTAAACGGAGTTACACGGCCAACCGTGTGGTTCGGGCATACGCTGACGTGTGCACCCATTGAGCAGAGCGGGTAAATGAGGGCTGTTCCCTCCTGGATTTCCAGACGCTCAATCGCATCGGTGTCGTCGGAGCACCAGATCTGCGGGCTGTAGTAAAGCATTCCAGGATCGAAACGTGCACCGCCGCCGGAGCAGTTCTCCAGAAGCAGATCCGGGAACTCCTGTACCAGACGCTCCTGCATCGCATACATACCGAGCACGTAGCGGTGGAACAGCTCCTGCTGGGAATCTTTGTCCAGGTAGGTGCTTCCCAGGTCGCTTAACTGACGGTTCATATCCCATTTCACGTATTTGATGTTTGCACTGCGCAGGATTTTTGCCACACATTCATACGCATAATCCTGCACTTCCGGGCGGGAGAGATCCAGCACGTACTGGCAGCGGATCTCAGTCGCTTCTCTTCCCGGAATCTGAATCGCCCATTCCGGGTGCTCTCTGTAGAGATCAGAGTCCGGGGAGATCATCTCCGGCTCGAACCAGATACCGAATTCAAGACCGATTTCATTCACTTTGTCAACCAGATTTTTCAGGCCGCCTTTGATCTTCTCTTCGTTGACAACCCAGTCACCGAGGGAAGAATCGTCTTTATTTCGTTTTCCGAACCAGCCGTCATCCATAACAAGCATCTCGATGCCGTCTTTTTTTGCCTCTCTTGCGATATCGAGGAGTTTATCGGTATCAAAATCAAAGTAAGTTGCTTCCCAGTTGTTAATCAGAATCGGGCGTTTTTTGTGGTTGTACGGGCTGCGGATCATATGTCTGCGATAAAATGCATGGTAGGAACGCGTCATTTTGCCAAGTCCCTCGGCAGAGTAGACCATAACAACCTCCGGCGCCTGGAATTCATCGCCGGCTTTTAAATTCCAGCAGAACTCCTCCTGGTTGATACCCATCACCATACGCACGGTGTCGAACTGGCATCGTTCCACCTGACCGATGAAGTTTCCGGAATATACGAAATGCATTGCGTAAACCTCGCCGCGCTCCTGATCCGTTCCCGGTGTTACCATTGCCACGAACGGATGCTCCTGATGGCTGGACTCGCCTCTTCCGGAGGAAACGAGCTGTTTTCCGTAACGGAGCGCACCCTGCTGGATGTGGCGTTCTCTTCCCCAGGATCCATGAAGAGAAAGCATCTCAAAGTCTTCGTTGTCCATATCGAGGCAGGCACTGTAGATTTTCTCTACCTTCAGCGCTTCACTGCCTTCATTTTTCACGCGGACACTTCGGGTGATAACGTTTTCTTTTGTAAAAACAGAGTAGGAAAGGATAACAACAAGATCAAGAACAGGATCTTTGCAGGTGATTTCCAGAGTTTCTACTTCGTCCTCGGTTCCAAAAGAAGCCGGAAGACCGGTCAGCGGGCGTTTTCCTTTGAAAATTTCATAGGAATCAAAGAAAATCTCACATCCCATACGGCCCTGTGCATTTCTTATATTCAGACAGCTCTCACGGTAATCGCCGACTCCTCCGGTCGGGTATTCCATTGGAAAACGGTCGAGGAACGAAGATTTCTCTCTCTTATTGACGGACGGGGTGAACGGCGGCTCATCCATGCGGAGCGGATACAGATCCGGCTCTCCGTGCAGAAGGGGTCCGTAGTAAACATGTCCGACGTAGCCTTCCGGGCTCAGGCCGATCACATACGTCGTATTCTCTGTATTTAACTGAAAAAGCTTTTTCTCATCATAATATAAAATCGCCATTTTCTTCTCCTTATTTCAGGTAAGCTTGATCCGCCGGGCCGATTTTTGTACAAAAAGACCTCACCCGCCGGGCTGAGGCCTTTTTTTGTTTCTATATCACACAGCGTTTAAGCAGTTACCATTGCATTTTTTAATTTTTCCAGTTTCTCGGCTGCATCTTCAAGGGATGTGCCTTTTACGCCGAAATAGAATTTGATCTTCGGCTCAGTACCGGATGGGCGCACACAGCACCATGCGTTGTTTTCCAGCTCATAGTAAAGAACGTTGGAGGACGGAAGTCCGGTCGCGCTCTTCTCTCCGCTTACGAGATCCTGGCGTACATCTGCTTTGTAATCGCGTACGGCAAGAACCTGGAAACCGCCCAGCTCTTTTGGCGGGTTCTCACGGAAGTTGGTCATCATGGTCTGGATCTCTTTTGCACCGTCGATACCTTTTAAGGTCATCGTTGCAAGACCCTCTTTGTAGTAGCCGTACTCCTCGTACATATCCACCATGGCATCCCACAGTGTTTTGCCCTGCTGTTTGTAGTATGCAGCAACCTCGCAGAGCATCATAACTGCCACGCAGGCATCTTTATCTCTTGCATATGTTCCGGCCAGGCAGCCATAGCTCTCTTCCAGACCAAATACATAATTGTGTGCACCGCTCTGCTCAAAAAATTTGATCTGCTCGCCGATGTATTTGAATCCGGTCAGAACCTCGATCAGTGCCACGTTATAAGCTTTTGCGATTGCTTTTGCCATATCGGTCGTAACAATCGTCTCAACGAGTGCCGGGTTCTCCGGCATGGTTCCGTTCTTGGTGCGCTCACGCAGAATATACTCTGCGATCAGCATACCGGACATGTTTCCGGTGAAGCTTACGTACTCGCCGGTCTTGCTGTCTTTTGCATAAACGCCGAGACGATCTGCATCAGGGTCGGTTGCAAGGATGATGTCAGCGTCTACTTCTTTTGCCAGTTTCAGCGCCAGTGTCCATGCTTTCTCGTCTTCCGGGTTCGGGTAAGCCACCGTCGGGAAGTTTCCGTCCGGCACTTTCTGCTCTTTTACAACGTAAACCTGATTAAAGCCAAGCTCGCGCAGAACGCGGCGTACCGGCACATTTCCGGTTCCGTGAAGCGGTGTGTAGACGATCTTCATATCTTTTGCCGCATCTTTGATGATTTCCGGATGAATGCTCTGCTCTTTTAATTTTGCAACGTAACGGTCATCAAAATCGGTTCCGATGACCTGGAACAGGCCTTCTGCTCTTGCATCATCTTCTTCCATCGTTTTAACGGCAGAAAACTCGGTTACTTTTGCTACCTCTGCGAGAATGTTTTTGTCGTGCGGCGGTGTAATCTGTGCGCCGTCCTCCCAGTATACTTTGTATCCGTTGTACTCTCTCGGGTTGTGGCTTGCGGTAATGACGATACCGGAAATGCAGCCGAATTCACGGACAGCAAAAGAAAGCTCCGGTGTCGGGCGCAGGGACTCGAACAGATACGTTTTGATTCCGTTTGCATTCAGGCAGAGTGCTGCTTCGCGTGCGAATTCCGGAGACATTCTTCTGGAATCGTGTGCGATGGCTACGCCTTTTTCCTGTCCGTTCTGGGAAATGATGTAGTTGGCAAGGCCCTGGGTTGCCTGGCGTACGGTGTAGATGTTCATGCGGTTGGTACCCGCTCCGATGACACCGCGGAGTCCGCCGGTACCGAACTCAAGCTGACGGTAGAAACGGTCTTCGATTTCTGCCTCATTTCCTTCGAGTGCTTTCAGCTCTTCTCTGGATGCCTCATCAAAATATGGATCATTGCACCATTTTTCATATACTTCTCTGTAACTCATGTTTGTTATCCTCCCTGTCTGTTGTACTTTATTTAACTTAAGACAGCAGACTTTTTCTGGATTTAAGCTCGTTTCATCACAGCTTAAAGTTACCATTTGTTTAGTCTGCTGTCAACTTAAAAATTAATTTATTTTTTCTAATTCTCTTGGTTCCTGATAAAGCTCTTTTAGATCACTGAGAACCTGTACTTTTCCTTTGCGGTCTGCGGTGCTCCAGGCTTTTCGTCAGTTCCATGACAGCCTTCATATAGCAGGCATGATCCTCTCTTAACCGGCCATACCTTCCGCAGCGTTCCGCGCAGACGGTACATCATATTTTTCAGTGCTCCGTACGGATTTTCACTCTCCTCATCCGTCCAGAGTGCTTCGGTTAACTGTTCCAGTGTTACGATGTGGTTTTTGTTGCAGATCATATAAACCAGCAGCTTTGTGATCATCGGGGAATGAATCGCTTCCTCGTTGAGGCAGCGTGTTTCATCGTACATGCGGAATCTTCCAAGCAGCTGTACGCGAATCATAAAACATCGTCTCCTTCTAAGAACTCAAGCTCTTTTTCGATCTGAATTGCCGGCAGTGCACTGTATTTCAGATTCTTTGCCCAGCCTTTTTTCTCCTCGGAGAAGCGCTCGCTGATTCTCTTGTAGACGAGTTCGCATCCTCTCTGGCTGCCGCCCTGCAGCAGAATCACATACTGGGACGGGCTGTATTTTGCAAAAAAATCGGAATGACGCAGGCTGCGTTTCATTACCTCAAGCAGCTTTTCGGACATACGGTCAAGGCGCGGACCGCCTTTTGCCGGGTAACCTTTTCCGTCTGTAATGGTGCACAGCATCAGCCACGGCATCTGTCCGTTCAGCTCGGACATACGGTAAACAAGTCGGTAGCAGTCACGGAATCCGGCGAGGGAACAGAAGAATGCTCCGCCCTTTTCTCCCGGGCTCTCCTGAAGATCTGCCTGTACCTCTTCGATCACGCGGTGTCTGCTGCCCATGCGGCTTCCCAGATAGCGGTACTGCTCCACCAGTTTCTCGCTCGGTGTAACGCCAAGCTCTTCAAAGTAATGTTTCGAGGTCTGCTCGTACAGTTTCATGGCCTCTTTGTATCTCTCCAGGCCGATCAGCGCCTGCATCTGGACTGCCTGCCACTCGTCGAACGGATACAGTTCGGAAGCAACAGAAGTCAGTTTCTGCAGCTCATCGAACTCCTCGTTTTTCAGAAGATACTCACTTACTTCTTTCAGTGCATCGGAATATACTTTTTTCAGCTGCGCGCGCTCCGCCTGTACCCACTCTTCCTCGCCGAAATCTGCAAGGAACTCTCCGGTGTACAGCTCCAGTGCTTCGATCATCTGATCCATGCGCGCTTTCTCGTCCGTCTCTTTTCCTGCTTCCAGGATCTTATTTTTGATATCAATCGCATCTACCTCGACCGGCATCGGGCTGGTCCAGTGGTAAACGCCTTTCTGTGTATAAATGTACTCAAACTGCGGAAGTCCTGCCTCGACAAGGCTTCTTTTCAGGCGATGTACGCCGACACGCAGGCTGTTTGCCGCGTCCGCCACATCTTCTCTTCCGTATGTGCTCTCCAACAGTCTTCCTCTGGAAATTCCATTGTCCTTGTTATAGAGGAAAATCTGCAGAAGTCTCATCGATTTTGTTGCCATTGTTTTCCGGAAGGAAATCGGCTGGTCGCCGTACTCCAGGAAAAAACTTCCCATCATGTGTACTTTTAAAAGCGGTAACTGTTCTGTTTGGTTTTTCATTTCTTCGTTCATACTAACTCCTGTATTGCCTGTTGTGCTCTAATCTCTGTGGTCGGTTGCGCTGCGCTCCGCAATCGGCTGCGGTAACGGGCCGGCGGTTCCCTGTTCGTTCATTTCAAAAACAATTACGGACGCCGGATTTCTGTTTTCTATTTTACATCATTTTAATCAAAAATCCTACTATAAAATGTATAAAATATTAACTTTAACACCGAAAAATTCCTGCTTTTTCTTCTTTTGTCTTGTTATCTTTTTGTCAATCCCATCTCATCCGTAAATTGCCCGCATGATTTTAGCCATCAGCCGCCCTGCAGGCGCCGAGAGCACCAGTACTACAGCAAGAGATACCATGCCGCACCCGAGCAGTGCGCGGTTCACAAGTCCCCGTGCTGAGCAGAATCCGAGGCAGAATCCCTTCTTCCAGGGCCAGAACAGCTTTTCCGGTTTCCGGTTGAAAAAATCGAGCACCAGATGGGACAGAAAGCCCACGGTAAAATAAGCGGACGCATCCGGGTAGATGATGTCCACGCACGCCGTCAGCAATGCCAGCGCCGCAAATGAATGCATGAAGGAGCGGTGCGGCTGCTGTTTCCCATAGGCGCAGATCAGCAAAAATGCTGCCGTTCCGGTGAGGAGACGCAGCACGCTGCTGTCGCTTGTGAGGCGGCGGTAAATTCCAAGATTCAGTTTATACTCCGCAAGAATTGTGAGCACCGCAACTGCAACTGTTGCCGTAATAATCTTATCGGCATCGCGGTGCGCCTGTGAAGTGCCGACATCAATGTCACTGATCAAACCGCCGATCGCGGCAGCCCCGGCACCGGCCACAAGCGCGGGAACCGTCTGCGGCTGTAAAACAGCAAGTGCCGCTGCTGTTCCAATAAAAAAATGTGTTCTTCCAAGCATTTGTCTGTTTTTTCCTTTCGTAAAATTTCCTTTATCATAGCACATTCCCGCCCTTTTATGCAACCATTTGTTCGATTCTTTTACGACCGTATGGTCCTATCAGGATCAAAAAAGAACCTCCTGCGACCGTTTATCGCCGCAGGAGGTTCTCCTCTGTTTCTGCCTTTATTCCATACTATTTCCAGGTTATCTTATTTCACGTTTTTCCCTTCATTGTATGAATTTTCATTTGACATTTATCGCTCATTTGAGTTATATCTTTATGCTTCATATACCAGTTCACCAGCAAGATACGTCCGGCACACCGGAATGTCTTTGATCGTGCTCTCATCCACCTCAAACGGATTCTGACCCAGTACGACGAAGTCTGCCATCATGCCTTCTGCGATCTGGCCTTTCACGTTCTCCTCGAAACTTGCCTCGGCACTGCGGATCGTGTAACTGTCGAGTGCTTCCTGTACGGTGAATTTCTGATCCGGCAGGTACGGGCCGACATGGTCGCGCAGCGTTGTTCTTGTGACAGCGCACTGCATGCAGGCGAGGGCATCCGGCAGCTCTACCGGGCAGTCAGTTCCGTTGCTGACGGAGACGCCGTTATTCATCAGCGTCTTCCAGCTGTAGCTTGTGCTCGCAAGCTCTTTGCCGACGCGCTCCTCTACGATATGGTTATCGTAATCGAGGAAGATGCTCTGTGCGTAAACGTGAAGATGCATTTTCGCGATTTTTTCAAGCTGATCGGCTCTTGTGATCTGGCAGTGCACGATGCCGTGGCGGTGATCTTCTCTCGGGTTTTCAGCAAGGGCTTTTTCATAGGCACTTAACACGCGGTCGAGGCACGCATCACCGATCGTGTGAACTGCAGCCTGCATGCCGTGTGCATTGGCGTAGCCGATCATCTCATCCATGGTTTCCTGGGTGAATACCGGGATTCCGCAGGTGGACGGGTCGTCTGCGTATGGGCGACTGAGGAATGCTGTTCTCGCACCGAGTGCGCCGTCGCCGAGCATTTTCAGCGGGCCGATTTTAAAGCGGTCTGTGCCGATGCCGGTCACATTTCCAGCCTCAACGAAACCTTTTAAGGATTCCAGATCGGTAAAGTTGCTCTGCTCGTAAACGCGGACGGTCAGCTCGCCGGAATCCTCGAGTTCTTTGTATGCTTCGTTGACGGTCTGCCACGGAACGGCGCGGTAAACGCAGTAATCATCACTCTGGCTGCTGGTGACGCCGTAGCTGTTCAGGGCTTTGCAGGCGCTGCGGATCATATCTTTGATTTCCTCTTTGCTCGGCACCGGAATGCTGTCGTAAACCGGTTCCATTGCATTGTCGAAGAATCTTCCGTCCGGCTCACCGTTTTCCATACCGATCTCTCCGCCCTCCGGCTGCGGGGTATCTGCGGTGACGCCGAGGAGTTCCAGCGCTTTGCTGTTGACTACGAGGCAGTGGCCGCACGCTCTCGTCGCGCAGATCGGAACTTCAGTTGATACGCGGTCAAGATCGTAGCGGTTCGGCATGCGGTCCACGTCCGTGAAGTAATCCTGATTCCAGCCGCGGCCCATCAGCCATGCGCCGTCTTTTCGCGGATGCTCTTTCTGGAAGGTGTCGAGGCAGGCGAGCATATCTTCCAGGCTTTCGGTATGTGCGGCAAGCTGCGCTTTCAGCAGGGAGCTTCCGTAATTTAAAAGGTGCATATGGCTGTCGTTAAAACCGCTGCAGACGAATTTTCCGCCGAGGTCTACAACTTTGTCGCCGGCTGCTGCAAGGGCATCTGCCTCTGCGCTGCTTCCGGCGAAAACAAATTTGCCGTCTTCTACTGCAAACGCTTCGACAAGCGGCAGTTTTCCGGTGTAGACAGCTCCGTTTTTGTAAATTGTTTTCATATCATTATCCTCCTACTGTCATCTAAATTTGATTCTATTCTTTTCTGCCCATTTGCGCAATATACAAATTCAGACACGCTATTCTCATGCGTGTCTGGATTCGCTTTTGAATATTTTTTATTTCGTTTTCTCTTCGTAGAACAGGCAGGCGTTCTTGTCTACCGTGCCCTGGCCGAAGTTTCTTGCTTTGTAGTCTTTCAGCAGTTTGAAATACTGGTTCGAGAGAATCAGGATCACTGCTACGTTGACGAAGGTCGGGATCGCAGATGTGATATCAACGACAGTCCAGATAAAGCCCTGGTTGTTTGTCTTTACCAGATAGATCGTCCACAGTACGCCCGGCAGAGCGCGGACTGCGTAGAAGATTTTCATGACGATATCTTTCATCTTGCCTTCTTTTTTATACAGATGCTCCAGAATTGCCAGATAGTAGGTGAACCATCCGCCGGAAGTCGTTACAGTGAAAATGACCATGATGACTGCCAGAAGGATGCTTCCAAATTTGCCGAATCCGCTTGCAAATGCACTTAAAGCAAGTGTTCCGCCGTTCGTTCCGTCGGTCCAGTTTCCGCTTAAGATAACGGAAAGTGCGGTGATCGTACAGATAACCATGGTATCAAAGAATACCTCGAAAGATCCCCACAGACCCTGCTCTACCGGATGCGGTGTTTTTGCGGAAGCATGGATCATTGGAGAAGTACCCCATCCAGCCTCATTGGAGTATACGGAACGCGCCATACCCACACGGATAATCTCGCTGACTGCGCAGCCGGCAAAACCGCCGATCGCTGCTGTTCCGGTAAATGCGTTTGTTACGATGGCTGCAAATACGCCAGGAACGCGGTTGATGTTGATGATGATCATGCCAATTCCCATCAAGATATAAAGAACGCTCATAAATGGAACGAGCTTGCTGAACAGACTTGCGATTTTCTTCGTACCGCCGCTTGTAACGACATAGGTCAGAATGCAGAGCAGAACGCCCATCACGATAACGCCTTCTACTTTGAAGCTTCCAAGATTGATATTCTCAATACCGAACGCACCGGCTACGACCTGAGATGCGGTCAGGTTGGAAGAGGTTACGAAGAAGGTGGAGAAAATACCGATGCCGAAGATGAGCGCCGGGATCAGCCACAGCTTGCCCCAGTGGCGCTCCTCGCCAAGTCCGCACTCCATGTAGTAAGTCGGACCGCCGTAGTACTCACCTTTTTCGTTGGTGTGACGGTAGTAGCAGCCGAGGGTAACCTCAACCTGTTTTAATATCATACCAAGCAGAGACGAAAGCCACATCCACATAATGGCTCCCGGGCCGCCTGCTGCAACTGCAGTTGCAACACCGGCGATATTACCGAATCCTACGGTACCGCCGATAGCGGTCGAAATCGCCTCAAACGAGGAAAGCATACCCTTTCCTTCACTTGCTTTGTCTTCTTTCTGGAACAGTTTTCCGCCGGTTCTCTTCATAATCCAGCCAAAGTGACGGAACTGGAAAAATCCAGAACGAACGGTAAAGTACAGACCGGTCAGAATCATCAGCGCGATCAGCGGCACGCCCCAAAGGACACCGTCCAGCCAGTTAAGAAATGCTATCATGTCAAAATCCTCCCTTTTTTCTTTTCCGGCAACAGTTTTCTTCAGACGTATCCTGTAACACCCGTTTCGTCTTTCGTTCTCCAACCAAACAGATTTCCACCCCTGGAACCTTTTGTCACGGTTCCAACTGCAGTACAATAAAAAGAGCAGCGGTCTTCACCACTGCTCCATTAAATCTACGTTCATGAAGCAATAGCTCCTCCACCAGTACGGTGAGAGTGCACAGCCTGTTCGACTGTACCCCAACGCAGACAGTTTTTCGGGAACTGCCCCGTTTCGGCGAATGCTCCTTTCCCTGCCCGTCCCAGACCCCGTTGTCTCAGGACAGCTACTCTTAGCCTTCGCGCCTCTATTGCCGAATATGTATATTGACAGGTATTATCATATGTTTCTTTTCGCTACTTGTCAATCGTTTTTTCGACATTATTTTACAAAAATTTTATATTTTCGAAATTTGTCCTGATTTATTTGACTTTCTTGTCTCCCTCTGACGGCTTCAGCTGGTTGAACTTCCACAGACGCTCCATATAGCCGGACTGCTCTTTGGCCAGCTCTTCCACATTCGGGTTGTAAATGATTCCTTTTACCATTCATTCTCTGTCTGTCATACTGTCCTCCTGTCTGCTGTAGGATCTAAATAAGTATCCCTTCCAGATGATCCATCTCATGCTGGCAGATCTGGGCTGGCCAGCCGGTGAATTTCTGGCGTTGTTTTTTCCAGTTCCAGTCGTAGTATTCGATTTCGATGTTCTGGTACCGCTTTGTTTTCCGCACGCCTGGCAGGGAAAGGCAGCCTTCTTCTGTTTCGTAGGGGCCGCTTTTGCGGACGATCACCGGGTTGAACATGATGATGTCGCGGAATCCGGCGTTTACGATGATGATGCGTTTTTTCACGCCGATCATATTTGCCGCCATGCCGACGCATGCCTCGCGGTTTGCTGCCAGTGTGTCCTGCAGATCTCTTCCCACCTGCAGATCTTCCTCTGTCGCCGGGACGGATTTCTGTCCGAGGAAGAGAACGTCTCTCATAATTGGTTTTACCATTTGTGTTTCCTTTCTCTTTCGGCCTTAAAGGCCAAAATCGTTTAATTTTCTATTTGAATCCACATATCGCACGATGTGCATCCGATTACGTTTTTTCCGCCTTTCTGCTCCAATCGTTCTACTGTTCCGCTGCAGAACGGACAGATCCAGTCAATCTGTTTTCCGGCTTTGACGGCCTGCATCATGTTGACGAATTTTGTCGTATCTACATTTTTCGAATTGCAATTCTGCGTCCAATCACCGGAGAGTACTTTTCGCAATTCGCCGTTTTCATTCAGAATAACGGTGTCGCCCTCCTCGATGTTCCAGTCATACAGCATCTGATCCTCCTGGCGGATGCGCGATTCTGTTCCGTTTTCATCTTTCAAAACAACAACTGCCATGACAGGCTCGTCGGCACCGCGCTCCTCACAGCCGAAATCAAGGTCTTCCTCAATTCGCATTACCTGATATTTCATAAAAACGCCCTTTCTTCAAATATAATTCATGCTTTTTTGTATTCCACACGGTTTTTGCTGTTACAAAACTTTTTATTCCTGAATCGTAAAAATCACAACCCGCTCCCGGCTATCCCCGCCCGGAAACAGATCCATACAGTCGATCTCATCGAGAAATTCCAGTTCCGGCACCGTCATCAGATACGAGATATAAGCATCCGACGGGTAATAGAAAAACAGCTGGATCTCCCGCGGATTTTCGTAGTACGATTCCAGCAGTCTTGCCATCGCTTTTCTTAAGATTTCAAGCGAAAACGGGTTAAAAAAATACACCCGGTCCACTTCCGCAGGAACGGGAAAATTTTCGGCGCTCTCCAGCACAAACTCCGTCCGCGCACCAGAGGCCGCCGCCTTTTTGTTTTCCATTGCCTTCGCATAAATCCGCTCATCATACTCCACACCGATGGACTGGCACCGGGTCTGCGCCGATAAGAAGAAATCTACGCGGCCCTTTCCGCATCCGTAATCGAGCAGCGTATTTCCCTTTCGGATCATCCCCGTGTTTGCCATCCGCTCCAGCACGCAGTACGGGGTCGGCTCATACGGATACCGGTACAGATCCGACCGGCTGTCGTCCCGCCCCATTGTGTGGATCTGAAGCAGCTTGTCCCAGCGGTTTTCGTTTTTATCCTCTCTCATCGCCCGTCTCCCGATACTGTTCGAATAATTCCAGATACTCCTGTTCCACCGCATCAAACGGCCGCACCGCGTAGTCCAGCGTGATGTGAAGCTTCGGTGCATCCCCCTCCTGCGGCTCCTCCAGCAGATTCGTCAAATCGTACCACAGCAGATCATTGTCGATCTGTTTCATCATCCGCTGCTCCTCCGCCGTCAGATCACTGCCAAGATATTTCTCATAAATCACCGAAAGCAGATGGTCCTCGATCTCGCGGTACCGCGGCATTTCCTGTTTTAATGGCCGCGGCACGTCCGACATGTAACACTCGCTCGCGTCATGCAGAAGGCACGCCAGCACCAGCCGCCGGGAATAGCCGCGCGCGGCCGCCTCTTTCGCACAGCAGATGCAGTGCTCTCCCACTGACCAGAACGTCGTCACATGGCCGTTTCCGCGGCAGATCATCGGCAGCGCATGCGCAAAATCCTCCACACAGAGCAGTTCCGGAGCGGGATGCACAGGGTCAAAATGTTTTCTTGTATACGTTGTTATTGTGCTCATTCTTTTATCTCACTATATGATTTTACTGCCGGCTGTCCCGCGTGCGGCTCGCCGATGATTTTTTCCATCCAGACCATATCGTACCAGCGGTCGAATTTGTAGCCGCAGTTGTGGAAGGTTCCCACGAGTTCGAATCCGAGATGCGCATGGAACTCGGCGCTGTTTTTCGTCAGATATTCATCCTCGACCTGCGGATAGCCGATGCAGGCGTAGAGGTTCAGAATGCCCATTTTTTTCAGGCGGTCCGCCAGCTCTTCATACAGTCTCCGGCCAAGGCCTCCTTTTCTTGCATTGTGATCGAGATAAATGGTCAGCTCGCTCGACCAGTCGTATGCGGCGCGGCCGACAAAGGCATGTGCGTATGCATAACCTTCGATTTTTCCATCCTGCTCGATGACGAGGTATGGATATTTTTTCATGATATCACGCATGCGGTTCTCAAATTCTTCCAGAGACGGCACGTCCCACTCGAAAGAAATGACGGTGTATTCTACATAGTAAGCATAAATCTCCAGAATGCGTGCGGCATCCTCTATTTTTGCATCTCTGACAGTAATTGTACTCATAATAAACTCCTCCTCTGACCGTACTGCTTGCGTTTTCTGAACTTTATCTTATCACTCCGCTGAAAAATGGACAACATGATTTCCAGATTTCCTTTTTTTCTAAATTTTTCTGTGCTCTTTGCTTTCTTTCCTGTATAATAAAAGAAACAAGACGGATCACTATTTTTCTTCTTAATGAAAGAAAGGAACGTGCCTATGAAAATTTTAAATCTCGAAAACGAAAACCGGAAATTCACCAAGTCCATCGAAAATTTCCACGTCATGGAATATCTCCAGGATTCCAGCGTCTCGCCGATGACTGCCATGGAGGAGTATTACATGAGCAAAATGAATGTGCGCCGCCGCCAGGTTGTCATTGAACTGGACAAGGAGCACTCCGCGATTATCCAGTCCGGTGCGATGCAGTGGATGGGCGGCCATGTACAGGCGACCGCCGGAATCAAAGGGATCGGCGACCTGTTCGGAAAGGCCATCAAAGGCGCCATGACAAAGGAATCTGCCGTAAAACCGGAGTACGTCGGCGACGGATATCTCGTGCTGGAACCGACCTACAAATACATCATTCTTGTGGATGTCGAGAAATGGGGCTCCTCCGGAATGACGATTGAGGACGGCATGTTCCTCGCCTGCGACGGCAGAGTCAAAACCAAACTGACCGCCCGCAAGAGCATTTCCTCCGCTGTCCTCGGCGGCGAAGGCTTCTTCAATCTGAGCCTCGTCGGCAGAGGCGCCGTTGCCCTCGAAAGCAACGTACCTGAGGACGAGCTGATCGAAGTCGAACTCGAAAACGACGAACTGAAAATCGATGGAAACCTCGCCGTCTGCTGGTCCTCCAACCTTGATTTCACCGTAGAGCGCTCCACCGGAACCCTCGTCGGATCCGCCGTCAGCGGTGAAGGCCTCGTCAACGTCTACCGCGGAACCGGCCGCGTCCTCATGAGCCCGGTCGCCCCGACAGATTCCCTGCCGACTGCAACCAACACGACCCAGGCGAACCCCGCTGTGAAGAACAACCTTCCGCCGGAAAATTAAATTCGAATCCTCTCCGCCCCTATGCCTAATACGCATAGAAAAAAGTCAAATTAAACCTCGTTTTTGATTGACACTTTCTTCAAAACATGTTAGCGTAAAATACGCATTTATCTTTACATTCTTAAGAAAAACCATACGATAAAATACATGTTCTGGAGAAAATGATGAATAGAATAAACTGGACTGAACTGAAACCGCAGATTCAGCAGGTCGGGCGATTAAGTCTGCCTGCGATTCTTACACAGATTACTACGATTGCGATGCAATACATTGATTCCGCGATGGTCGGCGCGCTTGGGGCGAATGCTTCGGCGGCGATCGGACTGGTTTCGTCGACGACGTGGCTCCTCAGCGGTACGATTTATGCGGTTTCAGCCGGTTTTTCTGTTCAGGTAGCGCATCAGATCGGGGGAAATCATGACAAGAAGGCAAGGGATGTTGTGCGGCATGGCATCGCGTCCGCGCTTGTTGTGTCGGCTGTTTTGTGCCTGATCGGGCTTCTGATCAGTCATCCGCTGCCGGGGTGGCTCGGCGGTGCGCAGGAGATCCGGCGGAATGCCACGCTCTATTTTATGATGTTTGCCATCATGCTTCCGTTTTCCCAGCTCAACTCGCTGATGTCGTCCTTCCTGCAGTGCAGCGGTGATATGGTGACGCCCAGTATTTTAAATGCCGTCATGTGCGTGCTCGATATCATTTTCAATGCTCTTTTGATTCCGGTTTTCGGTGTCATGGGTGCCGGTATGGGAACGATGCTGGCCTGCGCCGTCATCAGCCTCACGGGTGCCTGGTTCTGTTGTGTCCGCAATCCGCGGCTGCGTCTCCGCCGGAAGGAAAAAACGGTTTTTGATACGAAAATTCTGAAAACTGCATTCAAAATCGGTGTGCCGGTTGCCGTACAGGAAATCGCGATGAACAGCGCCATGGTTGCTGCCACCATGCTGATTGCCCCGCTCGGCTCCATTGCGATTGCGGCCAATTCGTTCGCCGTCACCGCCGAAGGCCTCTGCTACATGCCAGGCTACGGCATCGGTTCCGCCGCGACAACGCTCGTCGGCAGAAGCTACGGCGCCGGAAATTACAAGCTGGCGAAACGCTACGGAAATATCTGCATTGCCATGGGCGCAGTCCTGATGGCCATCACTGGAGGTCTGATGATGATCTTCTGTCCGTTCGTCTTTAGCATTCTGACTCCTGACCCGCAGGTGCGCTCGTTTGCCGCCGAGGTACTCCGCATCGAACTGCTCGCCGAGCCGTTTTTCGGCGCTTCCATCGTTGCCGCCGGAGCCCTCCGCGGAACAGGCGATACGTTTGTGCCAAGCCTTCTGAACCTTGGCAGCATCTGGGTCATCCGCCTCGGTCTCGCGGTGCTTCTCATCACCCCGCTCGGCCTGCGCGGCATGTGGATCGCCATGGCTATCGAGCTCTGCATCCGCGGATTGCTGCTGCTCTACCGCCAGCATACATCGAAATATTATAAACTGCCCGCAGCCTGACTTGGCGGCAGCGTATAGAAAAAGCGCTTATTTGAGATTTCATTCCCGCCTCAAATAAGCGCTTTCTATTTTACCTTATCCCTTGTTTCAATTCACAGTCGGTATTTTCACGGAGTCTGACATGTCGAAAATAGTTCGACTGTGACTTGCCTCATGTCTGTGGAGGATACCGATTTCTCTCCGCCCGCCACTGCCGTTATGTTTCTTTTAACAATTCATCCCACCACTTTAGAAGCGGGGGACTTCTTGTCTACTGGTATTAAAACTGAATCACTTCCGGCTCATCCGTAAAGGAGCTGATCATTGCCGTTGCGTTCTGGAAATTTTAAACGTCTCAACCTCCACAACCCGCTCTTTCCCTCTCGTTCCCCAGATCATCAGATGGACCTTATATTCCACCGAATCCCGTGCATAAAAGAATGGCTCCTCGCGCAGCAATGATGCGCGTTTTCCTTCGGCTTCCAGTATCTTTTTCCGTTTCATTGCCTGCTCCTGGATTTTTCGGATCTGGGTTCCTTCTTCGCCGGTGAAGCGTCGTTTCGGATAATTCTGTGCTTCGCGGGCCAGTTTTTTTTCCAGTAAATCCACGACTTTCGCGTGGCGGCTCGTATGCAGCAGTTTTGCGATCTGTTTTGCGAGGAGTTTTCCCTGCCATTTTTCATAAAGTGCAAGATACCACAGCAGCACTTTATCGCCTGCCTCCGATGCCAGTTTTTTCATCTCCGTAATTGCCTCTTCCGTCGCTTCCCACCACGGGCATGACGGTACGAGATACTGATCCGGCACGGCCGGGTAGCAGCAGAAATTGAGCGGCGGGAAATTGGCCAGCGATGCCAGACGCATTTCTTCCTCGGTGCAGAACGCCTCGCCGAGGTATTCCAGCTTGTCCCGCAGGATCGCAATACGGAACTCAATCTGCCGCAGATACTCGTATCCGTCCACCCAGAAATGACCCGTTTTTCCGTAATCAAACAGATGCACTTCCAGTGAAAGGCGGCTGAAAAACAGCGTGCACACCGTCTCTCCCTGCCGCACGATCAGAACGTACTGCTCCCCGTCTTTTTCCAGTGCAGCATCTATTTCTCCCTCGTATTCCTTCTGATACGTTCCCGTCAGCTCCGCGTCATGAAAAACGAGAAAGCTCTCTGCCGCATCGTTCATCAGATAGACAAGCCAGATCTCCTTTTCTCCTCCACCGTACCGCTCACCCGGAAGCAGCAGCTCGAACTGCCCCTGCGAAAGAAGCACATCCAGCCTTTCCAGTTCCTCGGTCCATGTGATATTTTCTGCAATTTCCATTCCGTGATTCTCCCCTGTTTTCTTTTACTTCCTATGATACACCATAAAAAGGCTCCACTGCAATCCAAAGCAGTAGAGCCCCTTCTCCAAATTTTTCTGTTATTAATCCGTCCCGTTATCCGGCGCATGCCGTCCGCACTTTCTCGTCCAGCGTCGTCTGAATCTCTTTTAAATTCACCGGTTTCGGAATATGCCCGCGTCCGCGCACCGCTTGCGGTCCGTTGCAAAGGTATTTGCTGTCATCGCAAAAATCGGAACATCATTGTCCTCACGCACACTGTTTCGAATTTTTTTCGTCGCCTCGATGCCATCCATCACCGAAATGTTCCATATTTACGCAGCTGGCTGCCATTTTACAGGCCCTGTAGCTTTGCGTCACAGCCTTTCGACTGCTTTGCCGAGATTCTTTTTTTATTTTAATTCATTGCTGTAAGACTCTCTTCTCCTTTCCCATCGGAATATGATATAATGACCTCTGGATTTTGGCAGATTACTGTTTTTAACATTGGAGGTGTACGATGAAATACAGACTCATAACAGAAAACGATTTAGAATATGTTGTCGAAAAAAATAATGAATACTACAACAATGTCGAAGGCTGCTGGACCTATGAAAAAGCCTATAAGAGAATTTATCAGGTACTCACAATGGAAAATTCCTGAAGTAAACTGCGGAATCGCAAGTATGTGTTTCGTCTTGAAAAAGCAGCAAAAATATAGTATAATATTTTTGTTTCTGACCTGGCTGAAACATTTATAATTCTTGTTTCTGTAGCTCAGCAGGATAGAGCGTCCCCCTCCTAAGAGAAAGCCGAGGCATTCCCCAAAGGGAAAAAATGAAAAACAACTTTCAGTTCGAATCTATTCTGAAAAATGCCAAAGGTGACAACAAAGCATTCCCCAATTTGGGGAACGTTCTAATGTTACCAAAGTAAAAAAATCTGTAGATTGACAACTCGAAAAAGAGTTGATAATCTTATATATGGCCGAAGGGAAAAATCCCAGAAACCCAGTAAAATCAAGGGTTTGCGGCATGTGTCGTCATAGCTCAGCTGGATAGAGCACTCGCCTCCTAAGCGAGGGGTCGGAGGTTCAAATCCTCTTGGCGACGGGCTTCAAAGCGTTCGAAAATGTTAGCTGGATTAGCTGACAGCGAACGCTTTTCTTATTTTCTAATCACGTTCGTGGCATGAAATTCCATTCAAAATGATCCATTTCCAGCTAACACAATCCGATTTTTGTTAGCTGACAGCTAATCAAAATCACCGGTTTGCAAACATGGTTTTTCAAGAGTCCAGCTAACATTTGGGTTCCGCTCTGTTGTCACCCCTTATTTGGGGATGTAAATCAGAGAAAAGGCAGGAAAAGAAACAATCTCTCCGAAACCTGCAAACATAAATTAGCTGAAACAGTATTCAATTCTATTAGCTACAGCTAATAGTCAAACGGCAATGTCTGTTTGGAACTTTTCTTACAACAAAAGTTCCAGGCAGGCATTTTTTATTTCCTGAATCCTGGAGGAAAGGAGTCAAGATGACTGATGCAAACAGACAATCAGGAGAAAAAGAAGAAAGAATCATAGAAATTGAGATTGAACGTCTCCGCCCTTTTAAGGAGCATCCGTTTCAGGTGAAAGATGATAAGGAAATGTTTCTTCTGCAGGAAAGCATTGAGAAATATGGAATCTTAAATCCGCTGATCGTCAGACCGGTACCGGATGGCTACTATGAAATCATATCCGGTCACAGAAGAAAACATGCTGCAGAGAAACTTGGATACCGTAAAGTACCGGTGATCATCCGGGTATTAAGTGAAGATGATTCCATCTTAAGCATGGTGGATTCGAATCTTCATAGAGAACGGATCAGCTACAGTGAAAAGGCTTTTGCTTACAAATTAAAGAATGACGTATTGAAAAGAAAAAGTGGTCGAAAAAAGAGCCAAGTTGACCACAAAAAAACAAGAAAACGTTCGATAGATATTATCAGTGAGGATTGTGGTGATAGCCCAAAACAAGTGCAGCGTTATATTTCACTGACAAAGCTGATACCAGAAATGTTGCAGAAGCTGGATGATGAAATTATTTCTTTTTGCCCGGCTGTGGAAATAGCAGCACTGAAAGAAAATGAACAAAGAGAACTGCTTAAAGCAATGGATTATGCACAGGCGATTCCGTCACTCTCACAGGCTCAGCGGATAAAGCAGCTGAGTAAAGAAAAACAGTTATCGCTGGAAAAGATGGAAGAAATCATGTGTGAAGTTAAAAAGGGTGAGATCACAAGAGTGGCATTCACAAACGAGCAGTTACACAAGTATTTTCCAAATTCCTATACACCGGCAATGATGAAACGGGAAATACTGGCACTGCTGAAATTATGGAAAAAAGAATCATGGGAAAGTTAAAGGAGGAAGAAATCATGTGTAAAGTTATATCCGTAGTAAACCAGAAAGGTGGAGTCGGCAAGACCACCACAACCGTAAATGTAGGTATTGGACTGGCAAGAGAAGGTAAAAAAGTACTGTTGATTGATGCAGATCCGCAGGGGAGTTTAACAGCAAGTCTTGGATATGAAGAACCGGATGATCTTCGAATTACACTGGCAACAATGATGATGGATGTTATCAATGAAGAAGATATTAATCTGGAAGATGGTATCTTACATCATCAGGAAAATGTAGATCTGCTTCCAGCAAATATTGAGCTTTCCGCACTGGAAGTAACGATGGGAAATGTTATGAGCAGAGAAATGATCATGAAAGAATATATCGATGCGATAAGATCCCGATACGATTATATCCTGATCGACTGTATGCCAAGTCTTGGTATGATGACAATCAATGCACTGGTTTCTTCCGATTCCGTGCTGATACCTGTACAGGCCGCATATCTGCCTGTTAAAGGACTTCAACAGCTGATTAAGACCATTCTTACAGTAAAGAAAAGATTGAATCGGAAACTGGCGATTGAGGGCATTCTCCTGACTATGGTAGATTTCAGAACCAATTACGCAAGGGACATTGCATCAAGAGTACATACAACCTACGGAAGTCAGATTGAGGTATTTGAAAATGTGATCCCGATGTCTGTAAAAGCTGCTGAGACCAGTGCGGAAGGAAAAAGTATCTACATGCACTGCCCGAAGGGAAAAGTTGCTGAGGCATATATGAATTTAACACAGGAGGTTTTGAAGAATGAAAAATAGAAGTGGTGAAAAGATTAAGCTGGCAAGTATTGATGAACTGCTCGGTGTGGTAAATGAAGAATCTGCAATGGAGATAGAGATCAGTAAGATCCATCCGTTTAAGAATCATCCATTCAAGGTGTTGGATGATGAAAAGATGCAGGATCTGGTAGAGAGCGTAAAGATCAATGGAGTGTTGACACCGGTACTTCTCCGTATGGATGAAAACGAAGATTACGAAATGGTATCCGGTCACAGAAGAATGCATGCAGCACAGCTTGCAGGACTCACAACTATTCCGGCAATCGTAAGAGAATTATCAGATGATGATGCCATTGTGACGATGGTGGACGCTAACATTCAGCGAGAGGAACTGTTACCGAGTGAGAAAGCCTTTGCCTACAAGATGAAACTTGATGCAATGAAAAGACAGGGAATCAGAACAGATTTAACTTGTGTACAAAATGAACACAAGTCAGGTAAAAAGTCACGAGAATTATTGGGTGAGCAAGTTGGAATAAGCAGTGTGCAGGTGACTCGTTATATCCGACTGACAGAGCTTATTCCGGAACTTCTTGATCTGGTAGATAACAAAAAGCTTCAGTTCACGGTTGCTGTAGATATCTCTTACATCGATAAGGAAGTACAGGGATGGATTTACGAATATATCTGCGACACAGGATTTATCAAACCAAAACAGATTGCAGCACTTAGAAATCAGCTGAATGATGGACCAATCAATCAGATCCAGATGTTATCGATTTTCAATAATTGTGTAATGGCAAAGAAAGTATCCCGGTCTCTTACTTTCTCAGAAAAGAAACTGACAAAGTATTTTCCGGATGATTATACAGCCAAAGATATGGAACAGATAATTGAATCATTATTAGAAAAATGGATGCAGGAACAGTCCTGTTAAGGATAGAAAAAGCTAAGAAAACAAAGTCAAAGAAGTTTAAAAAGAGGACTTCTTAGCAGAAAACGAAAGGAGGAAATTATGGAGAAAAAAATGACATTTAATTATTTTTACGGTACCGAAGCTGATCAGTTCAGCTTCTACCGCATACCAAAAGCATTATTTACAGACAGCTACTTTAAAGATTTATCAAGCGATGCCAAAATTTTATATGGACTGATGTTGGATCGAATGTCTCTTTCCATCAAGAATCAGTGGTTTGACGACAAAAACAGAGCATATATCTACTTTTCCATCGAAGATATCATGGAATTACTGAACTGTGGCAGAAATAAAGCCATCAAATCCATGAGAGAACTGGATGACGAAACAGGAATTGGTCTGATTGAGAAACGTAGACAGGGATTTGGAAAGGTGAATGTTATCTACGTAAAAACCTTTATGCCTGAGAAAACAGATGAGAAAAAATTTGGAGAGGAATTAGAGAAGTTTAAAAAACAAACTTCTGTGGAAAATGAAGAGACTGCAGAAGTTTACAATTTAAACTTCATGAAGTCCCAAAATCAAACTTCTAGAAGTCCCGAAAACAAACTTCAAGAAGTTTACATTTCAAACCCTAATAATACTAATCTTAGTGATACTGAAATGAATGATAATAAATCTAATCATATCATATCTGTGGATGAGAAAAGATGTGATAGCGATAATCGCTCTGAGGATTATCAGGCTTATGAAAACCTTGTCAAGGAGACCATTGATTATGAATCACTGGAAATAACCCATCATGACGATATGCGACAGGTAGATGAAGTCGTGAACCTGATCGTAGAAACTGTGATGTGTAAAAATGACAAGATCTTGATTGCCAGCAACTGGTATCCGGCATCTCTGGTGAAGAAAAAATTTCTGATGCTGACCTATTCACATATCGAGTATGTCTTACACTGTATGCGTGGTAACACCACAAAGGTGAAGAACATCAAGAAATATTTATTAGCAGCCCTGTTTAATGCACCGTCTACGATGAATGGGTATTATCAGGCAGAAGTGAACCATGATATGCCAGGACTGGTAAGATAGGAGGTGCACATGTTTATTTTAAAACTTGCTGGGAAGATATTATTACTGCCGGTATGGCTGATACTTTTTGTGATCGGCCTGGCAGTGAAGATGACAGTACAGACTTATGCGGTTGTCAGAGGAATCCTTGGATTTATATTCACTTTGTTGATTATAGCGACTGCATACTGTTACCATGATTGGGTACAGGTTGCATTCCTGTTTTCGCTGAGTGTAATTCTGTATCTGATCCTGTTTGCAGGAGTGTTTGTAGACACTGTACTGGATATGACAAGAGAAAGTATTATTGATTTTATTTTATCGTGAGGAGGATATGAAAATGAGCGAAAACAATGATTTTATTCAGTTACCACCGATCAAAAAAGACACACCTTCCGAAGTGGTCTCAATGATTTGGCAATATTTGAAATTACCCGAGGAATCCAGAAAAAGGGTGAAAGCAGAGTTGATTAATGTACATGAGAACTGTGGGAAAGAAGATTTTCAGATTCCTAATTTCTATGACATCGTTTCAAAAGAGGAAATCGCAGAATTTGAGGGCATCATGCGTAAGATCATAACAGGAATTATTTCTGAGGCCAGTGGTATAGCCACCTGGGTGTATGTGCAGAAATATGAGAAACACAAAACTCTGGATGAAATGCTGCAAGAATGGCAAGGCGCAGGCCAGTTTATTATTGTCATGGATACCTGGTTCGAAAAATTGATGGCGGAATAATATGATACTGTGATAGAATGAAGAAAACGATTTGATGTGCAAATCGGTAGTTGAGGAAAAGAAAGAATGGAAGATAAAAAGATATTGCTTGATAATATTGATAAAATTCATACAACCGAAATGGGAATTGATAGAATTAAAAGAAACCTAAAAATAGATACAGCAGATGTTGTTGAGTATTGCAAAAATAAGGTATTAGATAAAAATTGCAATATATACAAACAGGGTAAAAATTGGTATTGCGAGGTTGAAAATATCAAAATTACTATCAATTCATATAGCTATACAATCATTACAGCACATATTGTTAAGTAATTTCAAGTTTTTGAAACTGAGAAATATGAATTTGAGGTGGAAATATGGCATCAAGCAAGGAATACTTAGAGTTTATTTTAGGGCAGCTATCTGAGTTAGAAGAAATTACTTATCGAGCTATGATGGGAGAATTTATTATTTATTATCGTGGCAAGATTGTAGGCGGTATCTATGATGATAGATTACTTGTTAAACCAGTAAAATCAGCAATTAGTTATATGCCGACAGCTCCGTATGAATTACCCTATGAGGGAGCAAAAGAGATGTTGTTGGTAGATGAAGTTGATAATAGGGAATTTTTGACAGGCTTGTTTCATGCAATGTATGATGAACTGCCAGCCCCAAAACCGAAAAAGAAGAAATAAACAACTCCCAGTTTGTATAACAGGAAAATTTGAATTTGTGGAGGATAACTATTGTGGATAAAGCAGTTATTTATATACATGGAAAAGGTGGTAATGCTGAAGAAGCTATTCATTACAAACCGCTCTTTAGTAATTGTGATGTGATTGGTCTCGACTATACTGCACAGTTTCCATGGGAAGCAAAAGAAGAATTTCCATTACTTTTTAATTCAATTTATAGAAACTACAAGACGGTTGAAGTAATTGCCAATAGCATTGGAGCGTATTTTGCTATCAATGCCTTATCAAATCAGCAAATAGAGAAAGCATATTTTATTTCGCCCGTTGTAGATATGGAAAGGCTTATTGCTGATATGATGATTTGGGCAAATGTTACAGAGGATGAACTCAAAGAGAAAAAAGAAATTCAGACAACCTTTGGAGAGACTCTTTCATGGGATTATCTTTGCTATGCAAGAGAAAATCCTATTATATGGGAAATCCCAACGCACATTTTGTATGGTGAAAAAGATAATCTTACCGCTTATGGAACGATATTTGAATTTGTACAGAGGACTAATTCAACACTTTCTATTATGAAAAATGGAGAGCATTGGTTTCATACGGATGAACAAATGAAATTTCTTGATGAATGGATAATAAAATCTTCCAAATAAATTCCTGTTTTTGAAACTGGAAAATCGGAAGCTGAGGAGATAGACTATTGAGAACATATG
>NZ_QTVL01000014.1:0-77285 GCF_003460565.1 Blautia sp. AF32-4BH
CACATCTTCTTCGAGTCCAACGAATCCAATAAAATATGTTTTTGAGTGTTTTGCTCTTTCATGTACAGCCTGACAACAGTAATTTTCGCCAATAACGGTAGATAAAGTAAATATCCAAAAATTTGTTTGTTTTGTGCAGGAAATAGATGTTTTGATTGTTTTGACTTTCTTATTTCCCTCATGCAGCTTTGCTTCGGTTAATTTATACTCTGCCATAAGCTGCCTGGCTTTTAAGAGTGCAGCCTGGGCTTCGAATTCGTTTGGACTTTCTGACAGAGCCAGCAGTTTCCGGATCTTTTTTTCAATATCCATCTTTTAACCCCCTCGTTTTTATCGGAATGGAAGTTCTTCTTCCGACATTTTCGAAATATCAAGAAACTCTGTATCCATATCTATCTCTCCGGCATTTCCTCCGGAAGTCTGATCCCGTTTGCTTTCCGCAAATTCATGCTGTTCCACAACAATGTTCACGTTATAAACTTTAACCCCGTCTTTGTTTGTGTAACTGCCAGAATGCAAATGTCCGGAAATAGCGATCTTAGTTCCCTTATGAAGGTATTTTTCCGCAAACTCAGCGTTCTTTCCAAAGGCAACGCAGCGGAAAAAATCTGCGTCCTGCTGTCCATCCTCATGCCGGTATCCTCTTGCAACAGCAAGTGTATAGCTTGCTGTTACGGTAGATTCCTCTTCACCATTTCCATTCTTTTTTGAAGTGTAACGTATCTCTGGCTCCTTTGTTAGTCTTCCAATCTCCCATACTTTGTTCATTTTTTTATCCTCTCTTTCTTAAATTTGTGTTTAAAAAATTTTTCTGATCGCCAATGGCAGCTACACAGTTTATTTCCTTTTCGCTCTTCCCATCCACCTTGTAGTACGAAAAACCAGATCTAAAAAAACCGGATTCTATTCCGCGAGACAGATTAGCTTTGACATCTACATAAAGCTTGCCGAACGGATATGGAAAATGAACTCTAATAAGATCTTTGCCAATGGGATCGTCATATAGTAAAAAATATTCCCGATATACGTTTTGTGTGCCAGACAAAATATTCTTAAGTTCTTTCGGATCTACTTGATTTTGTATTTCTTGATAATCTACTTTGTTCAAATCAAACCAGTTGTCCAGAATAGCAAATGCCAATGACCACGCTTTTTGTTCCTTTCTTTTACACATATATAATTCAAATGCTATTGTAATGACAAAATTTCGGTATAAATTATTTGATGTATTAGCTTTGGTAAGCAACCGAAAGTATCTTTTTACACCTGGACTTTTTGTAAGATAATTGGCAAATGTGTCTTCTAAACCTTCGGTTGCACTGCAGGCTTTTTTTATTGCCTTCTTCCATAAATATTTTTTCAACATATATATTTCCCCGCATTTTCATGATTTTTGTATTCTATATTTCAGTTACAGGTCACCAGTCAATATTTCTTATGGTATTCAAACAAATCGAGAGATTCTTTGTTTGAATACCATAAGAAACGAACAAAGAAACTATAATCAAAATAGATATATATTGAGCCGTTTGTGTTGCTGTCCACCGTTTCATAATTCCATTTTTTCGTCCTTCTTTTCTGACAATATTCAGTAACACTGCATGATTGGATGGATCTCCATGAAAAGAAACAAAGTCCACTGCTATTACAATATAAGAATGTTCAAAAGCAGGTCTTGTGATCCAGGGAAAATCCAGATGAATAAAGCAATTAGATAGAAGGTTCCTTTTGTGGTAAAGTCCAAGGCTGCCAGCAGAATTTTATGCCCCCAGTAGGTTCTAAATTCAGGATGACGCAATCTGGTCAAATACTCATTACTTTTCGCGTTTGTCCGTGCAAACGTGAAATAGCTGACAAAGCATTTTATATAAAACACAATAACTGGTAAATATTTCAATACGGTTTCCATTTTTTATTTTCCCCTCAAGTGGTTTAAGCAAGAATACTGATCTGCTTTTCTATTTCGTATACTCTGGATAACGGAGCTGGACTGCCTGCCAGAAATATGGAGCAAAAGAGCTGTAAAACAGTTCATTTACTGTATAGTTCTGACATTCTTTCAACTGGTTATCTACTTTGTCTTCATAGTCCACAGTAGGTATCTCCCCCGAAAACAGATTGAATGCCATTCGGATTGCCTTTTCACTGCTGCTTGTCTGCCATCCGGCTTTCAAGCATTCCGTTTTTAAACATTTCTGTTCAAAATCGAATATTTCTGTTACATGACTTCTGGTACTCTGCATCAAATTGATGCAGTAGCATAATGCTTTATCTGCAGAATCTGGTGCAGAAAATTTCTGCAGACTATCGTAATATGCTTTTTTGTGTTCTGAACTCGTAAAACGAATTCCTTCTTCCGGAAAATCAGAAAGATTTTCTACTTGTCTTTTAGATTCTGTTTTTTCTGCAGGTACCGCAACATATGGTTCCGGACCTTGATGTTTCTCCGGAATATCATCTATTTCTTCCCGAATCCAGCCACAACGCAAAGAACATTCTTTTTTACATTCTTTGCAGCATGAGTATGGTGCTTCACAATACGCTGCAGAACCACACGCGCCTGATTTGCTCAGTCCTGTTTTGCACGGCTTGAGGTTTGGGTTTCTTTTTCCTTCTTTTGTGGGCTGTTTAGAAGGTATTTCCTGTGTCACGGATTTGCTTGCGAGATAACCTTCCATTGCAGCCACGGTGAAAAATTCCTTCTGAACAAGATCTTTCTGATCTTCTTTCGACTGCTTGGCCAGATACAATGCAGCTGCAGGTGTCAGTTTTTCTTCTCTGAATGCCTGCATTCCATCTTCTGACAGATGTTTTGCCGTAAACATTAAGTTCTGAACGGTTGATTCACTCCGTTTTGTGGACAGAGCGATTTCTTTCCGCAGTATTCTTCCCTTCAATGTTTCATCTTTATTGATTTTTGGCAGGAGTTCCTTCAGTCTGACTACCTGCATCATCTGTTCATACCCATTTAAATCATTTCGAGCGGATGAATTTGTCAGGATCAGAAGCAGCTCTGCAACATCATCATTACATTCTATCACAAGACATGGAAGATAAGCATATTCCGGAAAGCCACGCTGCACTACGATTTGACTGGCCCGCCATCTGCGGTGTCCGGCCAGAATTTCATACTGTTCTGCATCCTTCTTTCGGACCAGAAGATTCTGAGCAACCCCGCCCAAAATCTGGATAACATCTGCCAGATTTTCCAGTTCTTTTTCACTGTAAAACTGATTAATGTTTGAAACCAATTGCGTATAATGAATTGATTTCATGTTCTGTCGGTAAGATCCAGAGAGAGATGCCAGAACTTTGCTTTTCTTTGCCTGCTCTGCAGACAACCCCATTTTATTCTTTAGGATTGCATTCAAATTTGCCAATTTTCTGCCTCCCTCTTATTCCATCAATGCCAGAACTTCTTTTGTAAGATCTTCGTAGTCTTTTGTTGCCGCATCAAATCTGCGGTGTCTCGCCAACGGTTTTCTTGCCTTATTGGCAGAATTTACAGAAACACGGTTTCTGACCACTGTTTCCAGCATTGGGAACTGGTATCTTTCGATCAGATCATAAATTTCTTCAAGCTGCGATTTGCGTTCCGCATATTTTGCGATGAAAACATGATATGTAAGACCTGGGTTATAGATTTCCTGGATCTGTGCAATGTAATCGGAAAGGAAGTTTAACCCTGTTTTTCCAAAAACGTCCGGCTCATATGGAATCAGAAGTTCATCCGCAGCAACCAGTGCGGCAATCGTTGGCAGCTGCATGGAAGGATGGCAGTCAATGATTGCATAATCGTATCGATCTTCTACTTGTTTCAAAGCTTCTTTGATAATAAGTGGAAGTCCATCTGCTTCTTCCATTCGGGGCGATCCTTTAATCAGATCAAGATTTGGATATTTTGTCCGGTAAATACAACTTATTGTTTTTTTACCATGAAAAATATCCAGCAGAGTTCTGGTGCTTTCGTTGACCTTGCTGTAAATGTAGGTCGCATTGGCCTGCGGATCAGTATCAACCATCAAAACTCTTTTTCCTTTTGCGGAAAGGTTGTAAGCCAGGTTTATAACAGTTGTGGTCTTTCCAACACCGCCCTTGTAGTTGTCAACTGCGATTGTTTTCATGTTTTCTCCTTTCGGGTTCTCAAATGGAACCAATAAAAAATTTACTTATCTGCTTTTATCCAATTCTTATTAATCAATTCATGCACATCCAAATTTGAATGGTACATGGAATGGATCATATTCAATGCACGTTTTCGCCTTCTTTGGATTGTTCGCGAAGAAATTTGTAATTCTTTCGCGACTTCGTTCCAGGATATGAACTTTTCATACAAAAGCTGCAAAATCTCATGTTCTTTACGCGGGAGGCACATATAACATCTATGTATTTTTTGTATACCGTCAATCTCTTCCAGCTTTTCATTGATTCCCTTTTGCAGTTCGCTGGAGTATTCCATTCCTTTAAATTTCTTGTTTTTCAGCAAATCGCTCAGATCATGTAAGCTCGAATGAGTTGTCGCACTCCCGGTTCCTGAATGCTGTAGCGCCAGAAGTCTGCAAAGCCAGTCATCATTAGAATCCAAACTCACTAATTCACGGACAAAGGCTTCTACGCCATATCGTAGCTCTTGAATAATGCGATCGTAGTCTTGAATAATTTGGCAGATTTCTTGATCGGTATATTCCCTCATTACTACCCCCGGATTCTATTCTGGATTTTCAGCTTCTTCTTTTTCTTTTTCCTGCATTTTCACGTATTCTTTTGTAGCTTTCATACCGGCAATGAAATTTTGTACGGCATATAATTCATCTTCATCTAATGTTGCCATCAAAAAACCGGAACGTTCTTCTTTTTTAGTTAGTCTTTCGATTGGACTATTCATTTTTATCTCCTCCTTGTCGAAATCTTTTATATTGCTAATTATATCGTTTTGTAAAGATTTATCAATATTTTTTTATAAAAATATATTGACAAATATATCATTTTTTGCATACTATATTTACAAAATGATATAATTATGATAAAATATTTTTTAAAAAGGAGGTACAAAATGAGCACAATCAATGAGAGACTTCGTGATTTGCGCGTAGCATGTAATTTAACACAGAAAGAGTTTGGAGAAATCATAGGATTAAGCTGGGGAAGTGTATGTCAAATAGAAACTGGCAGAAGAAATGTTACAGAAAGACATCTTCACCAAATAGAAATATGGCCAAAGAAAAAAGTGAACATGAAATGGCTCAGAACCGGAGAAGGTACTTCCATGTTTTTAGATGATCCACTTGAAAAAAAGATGTTGGAATTGAAAGCAGTTTTCGGTCTAAATAATGCACAATTTAATCTCTTTAAAAATTTTCTACAATTGCCCCCAGCTAGTAGAGATATTATATCCAATTATTTAGAAAGTTGTTTTGGGAACCGTGTACCCGATCAAAAAGAAAAACTTCCCACATCAACAAAAGAACTGGAAACTTTAGAAAAACGGTATAAGCCCAAAAAAGAAGAAAATGCGTAAAACGCCAGGGACCTTCATGAAGAATGAAGTTCCTGGCGTTCTGCCATATTACCGGATCATGTAGATAAACTTTGTTTTGCCGGAAAAGTTGATGTTGTAACATAACGTGTTTTCTCTCAAGAAATATAATGCATATATGTTACCTGGTTTGTAAAAAACATATTTTTTTTCAATAGTCTCACCTCCTGTCTTATACGCCTGAGAGGTTATTATATTACAAAAATTGGTAAATTTGTGCTGGTAATTTCCGGGATTTTCAGACTTTTTTGTATCATAAAGAATTCTTTTCATCGCTGATCCAAGCTGTAGCGGTCAATTTTTCCTTTTCCTATGTTGTAAAATTCTAATTTTGGAATATTGCATTCCGGAACTGCATATGATATAATGCCGATAGGCAAACGATATTAACAGTCCGTAAGGGCAACAAAAATCCCACGAGTTCACACCTCGTGGGATTTTCTATTCCGTTTTGGCAAGGTGGCTTAAGCCCTAGGCTGGTTGCCGATTACTTCTCTCCATCCAACCATTTGCAAATGTAGAAGGCAACTACACTTGCCACGACAGAGATAATAAACGATACTAACACTTCCGTAAGTCAACCCCCCTTTCCGTGCCTGTATAGGGGTGGCAACGCATATAAGTATATCATAAGATTTTCGTTTTGGGAATATTGCATTCCGGAGCTGCATATGCTATAATGGCGATAGCTAAAAAGGATATAGTACCCACGGGTACACAAAGCGAAAGCCCCGGAGCGTCACCTCCGGGGCTTTCTTTAGGCTAGTTGTCACTGTTGTTTCCGTCTAACCATTTGCAGATGTAGTAGCTGGTTACGCCTGCCACAACGGAAACCAAAAAGGATATAATAATCTCCACGAGTACACCCCCCTTCTGTTGCCAGATTGGGTGCGACAACTGATGAAGTATATCACAATTTTTTCAATTTTGGAATATTGCATTCCGGAGCTGCATATGCTATAATGCCGATAGGCAATAAATGAAGAGATGTATTCATGATTGATACAGCAAAAGCCCCGGAGTTGCACCTCCGGGGCTTTCTGTCCGTTTTGGAAGGGTGGATTAAGCCCTAGGCTGGCTACCAGCTACTACTTTCTGTCCAGCCATTTACAAATATAGTAGGCAACTATACTTGCCAGAACAGAAAAAATAAATGAAAAGATTAAATTCATGAATGACACACCCCCTTCCCTTACCTGTCTAGGGGCGGTAGCTTTCAGATTATATCATAAAAATATGGATTTTGGAATATTGCATTCCGGAGCTGCATATACTATAATGCCGATAGGCAAATGAAATAAACGGATTGCAAAAGTCAACAAAATCCCCGTGAGGTACCAGCTCACGGGGATTTTTATTCCGTTTTAACAAAGCGGAAAGAAAGCTGACTGCATACGAGATACTGGATCAAGCAAGCCGACAGTATACAAGTGGCGGAAGCGAAAGCAAATGTATATAAAAGTGCTTGCATAATATATACATTTGCTGTATAATAAAAAAAGAAAGGAGCGATATTTATGGCACAGATTAATTTACGTGTAGATGATAATTTGAAAAGCAGTGCGGAAAGGACGTTAAATGACATCGGTTTGAGCATGTCTACCGCAATCAACATTTTTCTGAAAACAGTTGTAAGGGAAAACCGTATTCCATTTGAACTGTCAGCAGACCCTTTTTACAGCAAGGAGAACATGGAAGAACTGGAAAGACGTGTAGCGGACATACGTTCTGGCAAGAGCACCTTGAAAGAGCATGAGCTGGTAGAGGTGGAATAATGAGAAAACTATGGCAGGATGAAGCGTGGGAAGAGTATCTCGACTGGCAGACACAGGATAAGAAAACTCTAAAGAAAATCAACAGGCTTTTGACCGATATCGACCGGAACGGGTACCAATGCACAGGAAAGCCAGAACCGCTAAGCGGAAACCTTGCAGGATATTGGAGCGTTCACATTGACGAGAAAAACAGGATAGTGTTTAAGATAGACGGAGACAGCATGGAAATTATCCAGTGCGGAACGCATTACAGGGATAAATAGAGTGGCAGAGATGCCACAATAAGCCATTTTCCCTTGGGTGCTAAAAAGCCATAAGTATATCATAAGATTTTCGTTTTGGGAATATTGCATTCCGGAGCTGCATATGCTATAATGGCAATAGCTAAGAAAGAAGTTGTATCCAAGTGGTACACAAAGTGAAAGCCCCAGAGTCGCAACCTCTGGGGCTTTCTTTAGGCTAGTTGTCACTGTCTTTCGAAAGTACATACTTACCCTGACCCCGATGTTTCTCTATCACATCGGGGTTTTTAAAAAAAGAGGTGAAATTATGGATGAATCAAAACTTACTCCTGAAGAACTTGAAGAAATGGAAAAGCAATTTTGGGAAATCGTAAGAAAATATAGACCAGAAATATTCGAAGAAAACGAATCTGATACAGACTAATTGGCTAAACAGAAGGTAATTATATTTTGTTATACTTTGAATTAAGATGAAATCTGAATGCCTCTATGCTTCTTCCCTTTTTTAAACATTCGTAGCTTACAGTATATGATGTGCACCGACATATTTCTTTTACTGCTATATCTATAACCTTGCTTTTAAATTGGCTGATCTTTTCATATTTAGTTTCACAATCACATGCTTCACGTATTGTCTTGATTGCCAATATAACGGATACTCCATCTGCAGGTATGAATCTTGTCATTTGTTCTTTCATTAAAAGTTCATATATTCTGATTGCGTACACTGATTTCATAGCAAGTATATTTTCCAGCTGGTATTGAGTATACCTCTCTTGCAATCCCAATAAAAAAGGTTTTAATAATGGATTCATTTTTACGGCCAATCCGACTCCTTTTTCATAAGCACATGCTGTTACCCATTGTATTTTCATGAATTTTCCTTGTTGATAATCTTTTATTGCTACATGATTTGTTAAAATATCATCTGTGATCGTATCCATATCCCGGTATAGATTAGCTGCACTGATATGTAACATTTTTGCAAGCTCCTGTACCGAAATGAAATAAGACTTTAATTCTTCATCGTCTGGTTTAATTTGCATTATCAATGCTCTTACTATTTTTGCTGAATTGAGTTTCAAATTTTGTTTTCCTTCCAGCAATTCATTTGATTGTACAACATAATGTTCTGTATTTGTATTAAAATCGAAACAGAGCTGTCCATTCAGCTGATAATCTTTCTTTTTCCCCATATATATTACCTTTCCTCGTAAAATTGTATTTGATTATATCACAAAAACCACCCTTTTGCAAGTAGGTGGTTTTTGTGATACTTATCCACATTTTTACAACTATCAAAAGGTGGTTTTTTAGCTATCAAAAGGTGGTTTTAAAACTATCAAAAGGTGGTCGATTGACTATCAAAAGGTGGTTTTTTAGTGCCAAAAAGTGAGTAACCATGCGGGTTTCCGGCCCTCTAAATATAAGTATTATAAATATTTAAAATAATTTATATTATATATGCATCAAATAACTATCAAAAGGTGGTTTTTTTTAAATTGTGCCGGTATGTCGTGCAGGCTGTAACCGTTTCTGTTCTCCAAAACATTTTCCATCTAAATATCCAGATGAGAATTTCCTGAAGTCTATCGGTGTATCATACATATTACCTTGACCCGTATTAAATTTGTCGCAAAAATCTATGACTTCTTTCGGTAACCGTAGTATCAGACTCCATTCTTTTTCCTTTTCTTGATCCTGCTTTGAAAACGCTTCTCTTACCCCTTCACAAAAACCGGCTCCATATCCATTGGTTATTTTTTTTTGCGCACCAAGCGATAAATTACAGTATGTCTGTTTCAAATTTTGTATCTGTGTTAAAACGCAGTCCACTGCATATGTAAAAATATTTACACATATACTCACATCTTCTTCGAGTCCAACGAATCCAATAAAATATGTTTTTGAGTGTTTTGTTCTTTCATGTACAGCCTGGCAACAGTAATTTTCGCTAATAACAGTAGATAAAGTGAATATCCAAAAATTTGTTTGTTTTGTGCAGGAAATAGATGTTTTGATTGTTTTGACTTTCTTATTTCCCTCATGCAGCTTTGCTTCGGTTAATTTATACTCTGCCATAAGCTGCCTGGCTTTTAAGAGTGCAGCCTGGGCTTCGAATTCGTTTGGACTTTCTGACAGAGCCAGCAGTTTCCGGATCTTTTTTTCAATATCCATCTTTTAACCCCCTCGTTTTTATCGGAATGGAAGTTCTTCTTCCGACATTTTCGAAATATCAAGAAACTCTGTATCCATATCTATCTCTCCGGCATTTCCGCCAGGAGTCTGATCCCGTTTGCTTTCCGCAAATTCATGCTGTTCAACAAATCACCTCCAATCTATTCAAATGAAAGATTGGTTTTACTTGTCTTTATTTTTTTAAATCGTCATCAATTTGTTCCATTAAAAACTTCTTTGTAGTTGCGTGATAATCAGCACATCCCGTTTTCATATCAACGGCTTCCCACCATATACAATGATCTGGTTCATAATAACCACAATTACTAATTCTGTATCCTTTATACTCGTAGATACCTTTTGATATTTTTACAGCTCCCATACTTTTATTCTCCTAATAGCTGGCCGACTTTTTTTCGCATTTTCAGCTTTTTCCTTGCGCTCTAAAGCGAGTTTTTCTTTCAGATTATCCTCTCGTGTGTCATCAAAAACCACGGATGTTTTATCGAGAAACTCCTTCTTCCAGTTGCGGAGAAGATTCGGCTGAATATTGTTTTCGGTTGCGATTGTATTTAAGTCTTTTTCTCCTTTGAGCAGTTCAATCACTAATTCTGATTTGAATTTGGCTGAGAAATTTCTTCTTGTTCGAGACATAATAAAAATCCTTCTTTCTGTAGTGTTTACAGTATATCAGATTCATTAAGAAATGTCTCTTGAAGTGTCTTAAATTCTACTTTGTCGTACGACCATTTTTTACAATTTCATTTTTGTAACAGAAAAACGGCTGAAAACCCAGTAAAATCAAGGTTTTCAGCCGTTTCCATTTGATGAAGCATCGGGGATTCGAACCCCGGACAACTTGATTAAAAGTCAAGTTCCCTTACCGCCTAAAATGCCAGTCCCTCATTATTTTTTCGGTAATTCAATAGGAATGTCAAATTACAATATTAGAAAGAATTTCATTCAATACCTTCGAAAGGGACATATTCTGAGCATGTGCGATTTCCTCTAATTTTTTTACATTTTCTTCTTTAAGATTAAAACTCTTTATTATTGTTTTCGGTTTCTCTGGGGGAGTAGAAAATATCTTTGATACATCGAATTTTGTTTCATCTGTAGTTTTTCTTTCTTTTGAAGAATCTTTTTCAGCCAATGTTAAAACACTCCTTCCATGACTTTTTCCAATTTGCTATATTACTTGGTATATTCTGGATAACGGATCTGGATTGCCTGCCAAAAATATGGTGCATAAGAGCTGCAAAACAGATCTTTTACCGTATAACTTTTACATTCCTTTACCTGATTGATTGAATCCCCATAGTTGTTAATACTTGGGGTATCGCCAGAAAACAAATTGAATGCCATTTTAATTGCTTTTTCATCATCTTCTGAAAGTGCATCATTTTTCAGGCATTCAGGTTTTGGCTGCATGGCATGGAAGTCAAAAAAATTCTCCAGTCTATCCCTTGTATTGGGGCTTAAACATAAGCAATAACATAAAGACTTGACAGTTGCATCCGGATCTGGAACATTTTCTAAAGTTTCATAATACCTTTTCTCGTGATCGGCGCTGGCAAAGAGAAATTTTTCTTTTGAAAAAGTTTTCGATGATTGTGTGACCGACAGTGTTTTTTCGACTTTTTTCTCTGGTTGCTCCGGTTCTTGTATATATGAAACGAAATTTTCAGTAGGGACTTTTTGCTCGATTTCTTGTTGCTGAATGAAAGGTTGCTCTTTTCCTGACATGGAGGATCGCTGAACCGGTTTCTTACTGGACAGGTATCCTTTCATTGCAGATACGGTGAAAAATTCCTTCAGAACAAGATCTTTCTGATCTTCTTCTGACTGTTTAGCCAGATATAGTGCGGCTGCAGGTGTCAGCTTTTCTTCTTTGAATGCCTGCATTCCATCTTTTGATAGATGTTTTGCCGTATACATTAAGTTCTGGATGGTTGACTCGCTCCGTTTCGTGGACAGAGCGATTTCTTTCCGCAGCACTCTTCCCTTCAATGTTTCATCTTTATTTATTTTGGGTAGGAGTTCCTGCAGTCTAACGACCTGCATCATCTGCTCATATCCATTTAAGTCACTTCTAGCGGATGAATTTGTCAGGATCAGAAGTAGCTCGGCAACATCATCGTTGCACTCTATGACCAAACACGGAAGGTAAGCATATTCCGGAAAGCCACGTTGCACTACGATTTGACTGGCCCGCCATCTGCGGTGTCCAGCCAGAATTTCATACTGTTCTGCATCCTTTTTCCGGACCAGAAGGTTCTGGGCAACCCCACCCAAAATCTGGATAATATCTGCCAGATCTTCCAGTTCTTTTTCGGTATAGAACTGGTTAGTGCTTGGAACCAGCTGGGAATAATGGATTGATTTCATATTCTGCCGGTAAGATCCGGAAAGAGAAGCAAGAATCTTGCTTTTTTTTGCCTGTTCTACAGACAGGCCCATTTTATTCTTAAGAATCGCATTTAAATCTGCCATATTTTTATTTCTCCTATTCCATTAATGCCAGAACTTCTTTTGTAAGATCCTCGTAATCTTTTGTTGATGCATCGGTTCTGCGGTGTTTTGCCAGTGGTTTTCTTGCCTTATTCGCTGAATTCACAGCAGCTCGGTTACTGATAACGGTAGTGAGCAGTGGAAACTGGTATTTCTCTACCAGGTCACGTATTTCTTCTATCTGAGATTTACGGCCAGCATATTTCGAAATAAATACATGGTATGTAAGTTCCGGATTGTAGTATTCCTGAATCTGTGCAATGTAATCAGATAGAAAGTTTAGGCCAGTTTTTCCGAAAGCATCCGGTTCATATGGAATCAGAAGTTCATCCGCTGCAACAAGTGCGGCAATTGTTGGCAGCTGCATGGAAGGATGGCAGTCAATAATCGCATAATCATAGCGATCTTCTACTTGGTGCAAAGCTTCTTTGATAATAACTGGAAGTCCATCTGCCTCCTCCATCCGGGGAGAGGCCTTGATAAGATCAAGGTTTGGATAATTCGTTCTGTAAATGCATCTTTCTGTTTTTACACCATGGAAAATATCCAGCAATGTTTTGGAATTTTCGTTGACTCTGTTGTAAACATAGGTTGTATTGGACTGCGGGTCAGCATCAACCATCAGCACTCTTTTTCCCAATGCGGAAAGGTTGTAAGCCAGATTAATGACCGTTGTGGTTTTTCCAACCCCTCCTTTGTAGTTATCGACTGCAATTATTTTCATGTTATCTCCCTTCCGGTTCCTTCTGGAACCAATAAAATAGACAGTCTTGAAAATATAATAATTATTTTAATAATTTTTTATTAACTTTTCTATTAAGATTATATGATAAAATGCGCAATAAATCAAGAGAAAATTTGATTTATTGCGCAAAAAAAACATAACCCTGGCGGGTGGAAATGTCAAAAGGACACATCCGTTTTCAACAGATCTGTCCTTTTGACATTTGAAAAAGTGTATGTTGTACGTTTACAAAATCACCTCTACGAAGGTTTTGACGGCTTGCTTATATTCTTCCGGAAGTATCAGTACGTTGTCAACCAGCTCTGCATCCGGAGTAAGTGCCTGCGCAAAAGAAAAAATTGCTTTTGCTGCATACGCTGGACACTTAATCGAGATTGTGCGACTATCAGACGCGGAAGGTTTTTCCGATGTTTCTTCCGGCTCTTCTTCGGATACAGGAACTTCTTCCGGATTTATGCTACTTGCGCAGGTATCTAAAGTATTATTTTGAAAATTTAAAAAATCTTCAGATGCAAGTACTTTTATTTTTTCAACTGCCCGCTTTTGCTATGCTAATTGACACTCCCTACAGCTAAAGCAGGGGGATTCTTGTTTCTTCCACTACTGCATTGACGAATACCTTACGGTACTGCAATGTCTTACACAGTGTCCACAAGCTATGTTTATCCTGTTCCCGTATGCCCTGCGGTACAGCTTTTCATCTTTATGCAGACTGCATCTGCAGTGCTTTTTTCAGAATATTAATGCCTGCATTCGTATCCCGGTCATGAACTGCATGGCATTTCGGGCACTCCCAGATACGAATGCTCAGATTTTTTATCCGTGGATTTCTGTAGCCGCAAGAGCTGCAGGTCTGACTGCTCGGATACATCGTTGGTACTCTGTGAAGTTCATTTCCATACCAGCTGGCTTTATATTCCAGCATTTCGAAAAACTTTGCCCAGGAAACACTTGCTATGGATTTTGCCAGTTTATGGTTCCGGATCATTCCCTTCACGTTCAGATCCTCGATACAGATGGTTTGGTTTTCGCGCACCAGCATCGTTGACTGTTTCTGCAGGAAATCATTCCGCTGATTGGCTATTTTCTCATGCACTCTGGCTACCCTGAGCCGCTGCTTCCCGCGGTTATGGGAATCTTTCTGTTTCCGGGAAAGTCTGCGCTGTTCTCTTATGAGTTTTCGCATGGAGCGTTCCAGATATCTGGGATTTGATACCGTATTTCCATTGCTGTCAGAATAGAATGCTTTGATTCCGACATCAATTCCAATCGTTCCTCCAGCATTTGGGCGTGGTTCCGGTTCGAAATCAACATTTAAGACTGCAAAATATTTTCCGGCCGGTGTGTACTCAATGGTTACGTGATTAATTTTTCCCACTTCCATCGACTGGCGTATTTTGACAAATCCAAGTTTCGGAAGTTTGATATATCTTCCCACAATACGGATATTATCTTTTTGATTGACCGTTCTGTATGACTGGAACCGGTTATGTTTGCTCTTGAAGGTTGGATAGGAAGCACGTTTTTGAAAGAAATTCACAAAGCTCCGGTCGAGATCCCGCAGAGACTGCTGTAAGGCAATGGAATCTGCTGCTTTCAAAAAAGCAAACTCCTCCTGTCTTTTCAGTTCGGTCAGCATGGCGGAAGTCTGGGTATATCCAATCTTCTTCCCTTCTTCATAGCTTTCCTTGCGCATGGCAAGTCCCCGGTTGTAGATCAGCCGGCAGCATCCCAGCGTCTGGTGGATGAAGTTTTTCTGTTCTCTGTTCGGGTAGATTCTGAATTTGATCCCTTTTTGCATTAGCCCATCTTATCCTTTTGTCTCTGCGATGTTTTCTGGTTTTCGGTATACTGTTTTACTGCTTCCAGCGGGGCACCGCCAACGGTAGATACAAAATAGCTGTTTGTCCAGAGCGTCGGCATTTTCGTTTTGAGATAGGGAAATTCCTGTCTTAAAATTCTGGACGTATAGCCTTTGAACGATTTTACAGCTTTGTGGATTCCAAACGGAGGATCTACTTCCAGCAGCATATGAACATGGTCTGGCATGATCTCCATTTCCAGAATGTCTACAGAAAGATTTGCAGCATACTCTGTGAGCAGCTCCTTCAGCCGGACATCTACACCGTTCGTTAATACTTTTCGTCTATATTTGGGACGCCATACTACATGGTATTTACAGGAATAGACGACATTATTGTTTGATTTATATGTTGTGTTCATGTTTGTATGATACAATGTTTTATCAATTAACACAATTGTTATTTTGTCCATCTTCAATTACTTGCGTAAATTCGATGGACGCGTCTTATATCCCCATAGCTGAAGCAAGGAGTTTTACGACGCATTGGATAAATATAAAGAAGATTAGAACAAAGCCCGTGTCAATCATTGACACGGGCTTTGCAAATAATTTTATTTAAGGATATGAATAGGATACCATAGATAGTTATGATTTTCAAGAAAAAATTTTTATAAAATTTGAAATCATGACATTGTAATTCGGAGCTTTGAGAATGCTTGCCAGAGCCAGAACTTTCCAAATGAAAAGTCCTGGCAAACCACTGGCAGAATAAGGAAAGAATAGAATCCCCCCTAAATCCCCCAAGGGGGATTTTTTTCGTAGCATGAACACGGTGATTCTCTCCTATCTTCTATGCTCTGGCTTTTGCACACTGATCGTTGTTTGCTGTTGTGCATCATAGCAGAGCAATATGTGGATGCAAGGGTCAAGATGAACGGGCTGCGCACCGCCCTTGCATCCACATATTGCTCTGCTATTTAAGATGCACGCAAACCCCGATGAACAGTGTACAGAAGCCAGAGCATAGCAGAAAGGAGAGATGAATAAACGTCTATGCTCCGAAAAACAAAAACGCACCCCCTACAGAAACAGTACCAGAAGTCATTTGGGGATTGCAAAAAATATTTTATTTAAGGAGAAAAACAATGAAATTTGAAAATGTAAGTATTAAAAATCTGGAAAGCGCTGAAAAATATGTAGAAAAATTAATGCAGTCAGAAAAAATCTTTCAAAAAGAATATGTAGAAGAACACATCTTTATTGGATTACAGCGAAGCGGACAGGAAGAGATTGAAAAGCAGAACACAGAGTTTGATGGAATAGAAAAATATTTGTATATCAGAATAAACACAGAAGGTGGTGCATTTATTACAGCGAAAGTGAATCAAAGCTATTGGGAAAAGGCAGAAGTATCTGTACAGGAAGCATGGAGTCTGGCAAAAAAAAATACAAATAAGGAAAGCTTTGTAATGGGACTGGCTGAATATATAACAAAAAAATATGGAAAAGATATGGCAACTATGCTTTTTCCGAATCAGACTCCATTCTATGTGGTAACAAATAAAAGCGAATATAAAGGAGCATCGGCGATTTTAAATAAAAAAATGTTATCAGAATTTGGGAGAAAATACAACATTAATAAAGTAGTTGTAATTCCATCATCAATTCATGAAATGCTCATTCTTTCGGCTGATATTTTAGAATTGGAAAGAATGGAAGAATTAACGAAAATGGTACAAGATGTAAATGCAAATGAAGTTTTGGTCAGAGAACAGCTTTCAGATCGTGCATATATTTTGGATATTTGATAGAGTAATGTTTCCTCCATGTCTATAGGCATGGAGGAAACACCATAAAAATATTAAAAGAAGTGGGATAACGGTATACACTTTTCTTTTAGAACAGTTGCCGGAGCCAGGACAGAAACAGTACCAGAAGTCATTTTGAGGGAAGAACAAAATATTTTATTTAAGGAGGAAATGTATAATGAAAGGACTTTTAATTGACGTACATAACGCAAAAATTCAAGAGGTAGAAGTATCGGAACTTGATGATTACTATAAATGGATTGGATGTGAAAACATTGATATTACATCCCGAAAGATTGGTGGTAGAATTTATGATATTATTTGCGATGACGAAGGATTTTTTCATGAGCCAGTGCTGGTATCTGCTGTTGATTCTGAACAGAATGCAATGCTAGTTGGAAATCTCATTGTGATGGGCAATTCTGAGGGAGATGAAATTTTGCATGGACTTTCCAATGAAGAATTAAAACATCTGAAAAAAAATTTAGCAGTTATCGGTGTGGAAAGAGACGAAAAAACTACCGCGGTATATATGATGCTTTGTAATGTAGAATATCTGTAAAAAAATAAATTCCTGTGCTGGTAACAGCACAGGAATTTAAAACATTGTAAATGAAAAAATATTTAAGGAGAAAAATTTTTGATGAATAATATAACAGAGTTGTCCGAAAGAATTTGTAACTGCGTATCGGGATGGATATGATGACGAAGAATGGCGAGAAGATGCCGTAGATAAAATGACAGTTGCCCTGGAAAAATGCCATGATGAAGATATAATGGTAGCGTTTACGAGATTATGTGAGCGCATAGAAGAATTTATGGCATAAAAATATAAGGAGACCGACCGGCAGATACTAAAAGAAACGATAATCCATATGCCGGTAAAAGCCGACATATGGAAACATGAATTATTAGATCATCTTATTATTGGAAATAGAGAGTATATAAGCTTACGCGAAGAGTATGGAAAAGAAATATTTTCTTAGTTTATATGTGTCTATATAAACTAATTCACAAAGGTTTGCCGGATCCAGGGCTTTTCATCAGAAAAGCCCTGGATCCGGCAGAATAAGGAAGAAATGAAATCTTCCCCTAAATTCCCAGAGGGGAACTTTTTCAAAACATGAACGTAATATGACGCTACTCTTTTGCCGCTACACACAGATCATTGTTTGCTTATGGCATCATTTCATCTTCTGTTTCTTATTAAATTTGCAGTCCATTATGTTGATAAAAAAATGAAACGAATATCTATGGTGTTTTTGATATGCCAGATTATAACACATCTTAATTGATCCATTTAAATATAAAACGCTATCTTTTATTTCACGAACATAACCATGGAAGTTGTCGTTTCCATTATTTTCCTGATTACCTTATCTATACGATTGAGCATATGAAAAATTACACTTTTTAGGGGAAAAAAATTTTTTCAGCAAATTAAATGAAATTTGCTGAATTTTATTATGAAATACTACATATTGCAGAAAAATGACATCCATATTATAATAATTTCAAGAAAAAGACACGAAATTCAAAAAAATGGAGGTGTTTCCAATGAACTTAATTGTTAGATAATTTAGAAACGATAGATTGAAAAACAGAGATTTAGGATAGATGATAATCCTGAAAGGAGGCATGAAATATGAAGAAATGTATCGCTTTTTTGATGACCTGTTTGCTTATGTTTTTTTCTCCTGTTTTGACTTTGGCCAGCACCAATGAGCTTGATTTCTATCTGGAACCGTATCGCCAGGAAGAGCAGCGGCGCATCGATGAGATTACTAATTCCGAAAATAGTGCTGAATGGCTGAATGTAGAACGGGATAATATGCCATTAAGTAATGGTATGATGACAATAGGTCACTGTCTTGACTGTGCAACAATCGGAGTTACCGTTTGTGCCGCGGAAGCAAAATTGGTCAACGAAGGATACCATAGAGGATTTTTTGGAAATCAAACAGATTGTTATGCATATTATTTTGAAAGCCGTGGAGCATTAATGTGTCCACAGTGCCAGCGCGTATTAGAGCAGTATGGATATCATGCATGTTGGGAAATTCACAAAAAGTGTTCATATGGGGACTATGATGTATGCCCGATGCAGGTAAGCTGAACCCTTACGCATAAATGAGAGGTTCTTAAAGTTGCTGATTTGATTTTTTCTAGGAATCAGAGGCGATAGGGCCTGTTAAGATCTAAGAATCCAACGTTGCATTTGTTTGATGTAATGTTGGAATTCTTGTATTAAAAAGGGGACTTATATGAAAAAAAGCATATTCATTATCATAACAGTATTATTAATTTTTAATCCCTATACAGTATATGCAAAGCATACACATCAAACACAGGGTCAAACCGCTAGTATAAGTATCTCATTGGATGATCTAAAAGATGATGGTCAATATCAGTATAATGGATTAAAATGGAAAAGCAAACTGAAAGATGTAAAAAAGAAAATTCCATATACATTAAAACCTTTAAAGTACGAAAATCTTTCAGCAAACTATAAGGAGCAAGTTTACGTTGCAAATGAAACTTTTAATTTACAAGGTCAGAATGCAATATTAAAATTACAATTTGTTGATGGAGAATTATCACAGTTTTTATATGCATTTCATTTGGGTGAAACTTATGATGAATGGTTTGAAACACAATGTGACAATTTAAGACAGTTGTATGGGGAAGAAACTAGCTGGAATATAAATTATTCAAGCATTACAAAAATGAAATCTCAAACATATCGTTGGGATTTAGGCGATACAACTTTACAGTTAATTATGATGACAGGAGAAACTATTAATCCGTCTGCTACATTGGGTATAGCTGAATTTTGAATTTCAAACGAAGGGAGGCACTATTATGAAAATAAGACATGCCACAGTTTTGTTACCATTGATTCTTTTGGCTGGATGTGCATTCAATGGGGAAAATCAAAGCAGAGAACTGGATTTGAAAGGACTTTGTACAGAAGAACAGGTTTTTCAGTACGAAGATTTTAGTTGGGGAATAGATGCGGAAGAAGTTTTTAAACAAAGTTCTTTGAAATTTGATGAGAAAGATTTGGGGCAGACCAAGGATAGCGCAAAAACATATACAAGTGAAGAGGAATTTTCCCTTGAAAATGAAAAAGCGAACATGGATCTGGAATTTTCCGATGATCAGTTAAATCAAGTTTCATTTACTTTTGAGATTGAAAAAGATGCGAAAGAATGGATTCAGAAAGAAGTCGATGAACTGAATTCTTTATATGGAAGCGGAGAGACAACAGGGTTGGGTAATCAGATTTACCAGTGGAAGGGGGAACAAAATACCGTTCTGCAAATGACTGCTTTTTCAAAAAATGATGAAAAGGCTACGGTTATTTTGGGTGTAGCATCATTCGAATATTCCGTTGGATCATAATGATGAAGAAGATGTTTCATTATGTGGCCAGTACAATTGTAAATTTTATATAAAATTATTGATGAACAAGAGAGGCATAAGCTGTCGCATTAACGTGCGGCAGCTTATTTTATTCTCCTCTCCGCCTCGAAGTGTTTGCGGGGAGTTTCTACTAAATTTTTAAATGTAGAAGTCAAAACAAGGAAGAAGTGAAATCCCCCCTAAATCCCCCGAGGGGGATTTTTTTCAGAACATGAACGTAATACTACTCTCCTTTCCGCTCTGGCTTCTGTACACTGTTCGGTGTTTGCTTATGGCATCATACAGAAAATGAAATAATATGCAAGGGTCAAGATGAACGGGCTATGCCCGCCCTTGCATATCAATTCATCTTCTGTTTCATATGATGCTGCGCAAACCCCAATGAACAGTGTACAGAAGCCAGAGCGGAAAGGAGAGATAAATAAACGTCTATGCTCTGAAAAATAAAAGCGCACCCCCTGCAGAAACAGTACCAGAAGTCGTTTTGGGGGAAGAACAAAATATTTTATTTAAGGAGAAAAATTTATGGAACGAAAAGAATTTTTAATGGATAACATAACAGAGTTGTCCGAAAGAATTTGCGATTGCATATCCGATGGATATGATGACGAAGAATGGAGAGAAGATGCCATAGATAAAATGACGGTTGCCCTGGAAAAATGCCCTGATGAAGATATAATAATAGCGTTCACGAGATTATGTGAGCGTGTAGAAGAATTTATGGCATAAAAACGTAGGGCGACCGATCAGCAGGTGCTGAAAGAAACGATAATCCATATGCCGGTAAGATCCGGCATATGGAAATATGCATTATATTAAATAGGAAGAATTTTTTTATTTTATGAGATTAATTGACAAGGACACAATAATAGCATATAATATAAGTACGAAAAAACATACGATTTTTTGTACGGAAAAGAGGTGTTAAAAATGTTAGCAGTAAAGAGCATGGATGTAAGAGAAAACTTCAAGTCGTTATGCGATAAGGTTTTCAAAGGAGAAACATTGATTGTTTCAAGACCAAAGAATGAAAACATAGTAATGATGTCAGAATCTGAATACAATGAAATTATGAAAGCCAAAAGAAATGCTGAATACCTTGCTATGCTGGACAAATCCATGGCCGAAGCTGAAGCTGGTGGATTTATTACAAAAACAATAGATGAGTTAGGAGTATACGAATAATGAATGTAGTATTTACTCCGACTGCATGGTAGCAATACACGGACTGGCAAAAGGAAGATAAAAAGATTGTAAAACGGATCAATGAGCTTATAAGGAGTATAGACCGCGATGGACTATTAAAGGGAATTGGTAAACCTGAACCGTTAAAAAAAAGAAAAGTATGTAGTAGACGGATAACGGACGAACACAGACTTACATATAACTTTGATAGCAACCAAAATCTCATAATATATTCTTGTAAATTTCATTATGAAGATTGAGCAAATTCACCCCGTGTCAATGATTGACACGGGAATTTTGAAATGAAAGCCCCCCTAAATCCCCCGATGGGGGACTTTTTTCGAATGTCGCTATGTAATGTTTCTCTCCTTCCTCTTTATTTTTCTTCTGATTTCTCGATCAGGGTTTTAACGTGCATTATACAGCATGGGCAAAAAGCTAATAGGGTCAAGATGAACGGCTACGCCGCCCTATCAGCTTTTTGCCCATGCTGTATTTTTTATGCCCGCAAACCCCGATAGATCAAGAAATCAGAAGAAAAATACATAGAAAGGAGAGAAAAAATGTACATTTCTACATTCGAAAAATTAAGAGCACCCCCTCCTGAAGCAAGTCTCAGAAGGTTTTTGGGAGCATCGGCTCCGGCAAATTTTAAATTGATAAGGAGAAAATATTATGTTGGATAGAAAAATGGTAATCAATGAGTTACGTAAAAGAGGATATATTGCAGAAGAAAAAAATGTAGTGAAAAATGGTGTCATTTGTGATGGAATTTCAATTCATTTGCCGGAAACAAAAATGGAGAACGAAAAAGTTCAGAGCGTTTTTGGGGTAATTTATATGGATACTTTAGAAGAAATGAAAGAAATGGAAAACTTGAGTTTTGAACAAGTGGTGGAAAGAATCATCGAGGTCGTATGGGAAAATAGTCCTAAGTTAAACGATTTTCCAAAGAACGACAAAGAAGTTTTACAGAAAATCACAATCGGTTTTCAGAGAACGGAATATAACAGTAATATGTTGAAACGGGAATCAGATTTTGATGGAATTGAAGAGTATTTATACATTATGACAGAGGACGGAAAAATTAATATGAATGATGATTTCCTTAAATATTTTAATGTACCAGTGGAAAGCGCATGGAAAGCCGCAGAAGAAAATACGAAAAGAGACAGCATTATTTTTTCAATGGCAGATTTTTTTAAAGATGTAGCAGATGTGAAAAATTTTATAAGAATACCATTATATGTAGTAACAAATAAAGAAATGAAATATGGTGCATCAGCAATTATCAATAAAGAAATGCTTTCTGATTATTGTCATGAAAGGGATATAAACAAAATAGTGGTTTTGCCATCCACTATTCATGAAATGTTGTTTTTCCCATTGGATGAGGCAATAGATGAAAGAGACATAGATGAAATAATTCAAGAAGTGAATGACACATTAGTTTCACCGATTGAACAGCTCGGTAATAAATCATATATCATGGAAGTGTAATTGCAAAAATTCCGCCATGAAAGAAACAGTATGGCGGCGTAAATAAAAATATAAAAGTGGTTCGTGTCAATCATTGACACGAACCACGGAAAGGAGAAAATGAAAAAAATAAAAGAATATCAGATGATGCTTAATGAGAATAGAATTCCATATTTAGAAACACAGAAATCTTTTTTATGTGAGAGTAAGTGCAATTCTCCGGCAAATGTAGCAAAGATCATGGAAAGTTGTTTCCGGATAAGTGATCTACCGGAAGAACATATATATGCTATTGCGTTGAACACGAAAAATCAAATCACTGGAATTTTTGAAGTTGGAAAAGGAACCGTTAATTGTAGTTTGATTTCTGCAAGAGAAATATTAATTCGAATGCTGTTGGCTGGTGCTGTGTCATTTATTCTGTGCCATAATCACCTGAGTGGAGACACAAATCCGTCCCAAGAAGATATTCAAATTACAGAAAGTATTGGAAAAGCGGGAAGTTTGATTGGCGTTTCACTACTGGATCATTTGATTATCGGTGAAAAAAATTATACCAGTTTGCGGGAAATACAAGCAGTTACGTTTGAGTAAAAATGAGAACTAATTTTCAGACAAAAAATGGGTAGATACTATTCCCAGCATCGCTGTGATTGGTCTGCCCATTTCCTAGACTGCTTTTATGCAGAAAAAGGAAAAATCAAAGTATTCCCATTAGATTCCCGGAATAGGGAATCTTTTTTTGTCTCTATAGGAATGGCTCTAATACACAGTTTTGCCGCTACAATAAGGTGGGATGTATATCCTATCTATCCAATCTCTTTTTCTGAGCAGCCGTTTAGTCTACTTTACAAAACAAAAAGGAATTTTCCTGTGTCAATCCTTGACACAGGAAAACTAGAATAAAAGCCCCCTAAAGCCCCCGGAAAGGGGGACTTAAAGCTTCTTGTCGCAATTTCATAAAGCAGTTTATTTTGACGTATGTTAAATGCTGTACGAAAGTATATAGAAATACTTGTCCGGGATATCTGGACCTGGAAGAAATGTTTTCTTTAGAGTAGAAAAAAGGTGGAAAAATGCGGTTTGTTTTATTTGTTATGTACCATTCCCAGCACCGCTACGCGTTAGTCTGCCCATCTCCCAGACCACTTGCCGGAAGCAGCTCTTTTCCGATGAAAAGAGCTGCAAAAAGCACCGGCAGAAAAAGGAAAAATAGAAGTCCCCCCTAAATCCCCCTAGGGGGACTTTTTTCGAATGTCCGTGGAAAATGTCTTTCTCCTCCCTGCTATATTTTTTCTTCCGGTTCCTCGATCAGGGGTTTTAAGCGTGCATTATACACCATCCCTGTAAGGATGATAGGGTCAAGATGAACGGCTGCGCCGCCCTATCATCCTTACAGGGATGGTGTATTTATCATGCCCGCAAACCCCCGAAAGATCGAGAACCCGGAAGAAAAAATATAGCAGGAAGGAAGAAAGAAAATGCACACTTCTACATTCGAAAAATTAAGAGCATCCCCCCTCAGAAACAAGCCCCAGAAGGTTTTGAGGGAACGCTGGCTCCAGTAAATTTTTATAAAAATGTGAATATGTCTTGTGTCAATGTATGACACAAGAAAAACGAGAAAAGAGGTTAATAAGAATGGCTGATTTAACACATATTTTCCATGTCGGTCAGAAAGTGAGAGTATTTGTTGCGGATGATATATGGCAAAAATGGCATAAAGGAACGGTGAAAGAAACACACGAAGATTATATTCTTGTTGATGTTCCTGACATATGTGACCATATGCAGTATGAAAATGATTATATTGGTGATGTTCGTCCTGAATACAATTTCCATTTAGATGAACTGGAAGGTTAGGTGTCAAGCGTTGACACGGAAAGGAATCCCCCGCCTCTATAGACGGGGGAGGATGTTACACTAAGAGAGGAGCGATGATCCAATGAAAATAGACAAAAAATATGTGATGATTGTTACGGCGGAAGATGAAAGATATGGAACAGCAGGATATGGACTGGATTTTTTTGCAAATAGTCCAGCGGAAGGAATTCTAAACGACATTGTATATGGAGACAATCTGGAGGAACTAATGGTTAGTTCTGATGGGGAGAGCAATGAAGGACTGTTCTATTTGCTGTATAGAATGAAAAAGAACGACTCTGGTATTTCTACGGGAATAAAAATCGGATCAGGAACTGTGGATTGGAGTGCAATTGAAGAGGAAATTTTACTGGAAGAGAAAAAGAGAGGGGAAAAGAAATGATTTTAGTAAATTGGGAAGAAGATGCAAAGGTAATTGTGAAAAATTTTTCGCGGAAAGAAATGGATAGGTTAAATGCAATTATTGCAATGGACATTATGGTTCGAAACATGAATAATGAATCTGCTTATTTTACATGGATTTATCTTGTACCTGATTGTGCAAATGAATATGATTTTATTGACTTCGCGAAAAATGAGGAAGGAACTGAAAAGAATAAGATGTTTGATGCAACAGTTGCTTTATTCAAAAAGTTGTGGGGACAATACGCAAGCAAAGAGGATGGTTTATATATTGGCAACAAGACATACTGAAACATGAAGTGATTGGACACAAAGCATACAAAAAAGAGAAATGGAAGTCATCACATTTCTCTTTTTTGTTTTTGCAAATTTTAAATTATAAGGTATTTAAAATATATCATAAAAAGCATCAAAAAGCAAGGGTTAATTTGAAACATTTGGCGGGTACCATTCCCAGCACCGCTGCGCGTTGGTCTGCCCGTCTCCCAGACCACTTGCCGGAAAGCAGCTCTTTTTTGATAAAAAGAGCTGCAAAAAGCCCGGCAGAAAAAGGAAAAATGAAAGTCCCCCCTAAATCCCCCCAAAGGGGGACTTTTTTCGAATGTCCGTAGAAAATGTCTTTCTCCTCCCTGCTATATTTTTTTCTCCCGGCTCCTCGATCAGGGGTTTTTAAGCGTGCATTATACACCATCCGCGGAAAGATGATAGGGTCAAGATGAACGGCTGCGCCGCCCTATCATCTTTCCGCGGATGGTGTATTTATCATGCCCGCAAACCCCCGAAGATCGAGAACCCGGAAGAAAAAAATATAGCAGAAAGGAGAAAGAAAATGCACACTTCTACATTCGAAAAATCAAGAGCATCCCCCCTCAGAAACAAGCCCCAGAAGGTTTTTTAGAGAATTGATTCCCGTGATCTTTATTTGTACAGAAAGGAAAAGAAGAAATGACAAAAGAAGAAAGAAAAAAACGAGTACAAGAAGCTTGGAAAAAATTAAAAACAACCAGTAGAGATTCAAAGGAATTTAAAGAAGTGCTTACGACTTGGAATAAACTTGATACGGAATACTTGAAACTGTATAATGAAGAGTATTAGGGAAAGCTTCAGGGATGAGCTGAAAGAGTTTACTTAAGGAGGTATATAAAATGGAAAATATTTTTTTCTCAAAAACTATTGCAGATAACTATAATAACCAATTTTTGACAATAGGGGATTTTGTTAAAATTTGCGATGTAATAAAAGTTGGAGTTTTTGAAGTGATGATTGAAAATCATCCGAAAAATCGGGAAGTAAAATACAATGTCTATAAAAACATGAGTGAATACATTTCAACAGTGCCAGAATGTTTCCCGAAAGAGGAAACTGATCCGTCAATTGCGGAAGGAAAATTTGATGTGTCTTTTGCAGAATACCAATATCACTTTGAAGTGGTTGGACAAAGTGTAGTTGTACATTGTATGAAAACTTTCGAAGAGTGATACATTGTAATCTCAAGTGAATTACTCAGCAAAAATTCGTTGAGTAATTCACTTGAGAAATAAATGAAAAACCATGTTTTTATGCTATTGATAAAGAAAATAATGGGCATAGAGTTTATTTAGATGAAATTTAACTTTTGTGTGCATTGTTAATACAATGTATTGACATAAAGGAAAATAGAGAATATAATAATATTAAGAAAGAGGTGATAAATATGGCAAATACAAATGTAACAATGAGAATTGATGAAACATTAAAATCGCAGCTACAAGAACTTATGTCTAGTTTAGGACTTGATATGACTACTTTCTTTACTATGGCTGCAAAACAAGCAGTTAGAGAGCAAGCTTTGCCATTTAAACCGGATATGAATACTGGGATATATGGATTGCAAGCATATAAATTGGCAATGCAGAATACAAACTATAACCAAAAAGGGAAAGCTGTTATATCATCTGATGACGAATGGAAAGATGAAACCGAATGGGATGATATGTTTGAACAGATGAAAAAAGAAAGAGGTATTGAGTAGTGAACAAGGGAGAAGTATGGTTTGTAGAATTTCCATTAGAAGAAGATGAAAGTAAATCAATCAATAGACCAGTCATTGTACTTGATGAAAATATTCTTGGAGTATTATCAGTCAAGATTACAAAACACAAAGCCAGAAAAGAAGATCCTTATGATATACCAATTATTTATTGGGAAGAAGCAAGTTTAAGACTGGCATCTACCGCAAGAGTGTCAAAGGTAACGCTACTTACAAAAGATAGCTTTATATTTAAGATCGGAAATTTACATCCAGACGATTTAAGTAGAATTGAAGATATGTATAGAAAGTTTTTAAAGGATAATGGTGCTATATAATATGGTGTATAGCACCATTTATTAAAATTCGACTTTAATTTTGGAAGGATATGATATAAATGAGGAAAGCTATTATTTATATGGAAGTAGCTTGCGGTCACTGCGGAGGTATTATAAATCGAAATTATAAGAACAGTACGAGTGTAAAATGGTTAAAAAATGCTACAAGTGATTGGCGATATACAAAAGAGTATGGAAATATTTGCCCCAATTGCTTGAGAGAACTAAATTTAGACAAAGAGCATGGATAAAAAAATAGAATGATTATATGTTATGGTAGATTGGTATGGGACTTTATGGAATGGAAATGGTGACAGACCTACAACTTTTAAGAGTTAAGTTCAACAAAAAGCCCCCGCTTTTATAGGCGGGGGTTGATGTCACAGAGAGTATGAAACTTTTTCTGTAAAATAATGTTTGGAAGGTTCTTCTATGATACAATAAATATCATTAGGAGGACCTTTTATTATGGCAAGACAAAAGAAACCGGTACATCGAGTACAAATGACCGAAGGAAAACGAAACATCATCCATCAGCTCCTGGAAGAGTATGATATCCAGTCTGCTGAAGACATCCAGGATGCGCTCAAGGATCTTTTAGGCGGTACCATTAAGGAAATGATGGAAGCGGAAATGGACGATCATCTCGGCTATGAAAAATCAGAACGTTCGGATAATGATGATTACCGCAATGGGTATAAGCGCAAACAGCTCAAACTGTAAGCTCACCACCCTTGCATATCATAGAAGAATCTTATTTACAGACTTTTTCTCACAGTCTCGATTGTGAGTTTCAGGAGACCTTCCTTCCAGACGTTTGGCAGTAAGAAAACTTTCCGCATCTTCAAGTGTAAGATCAGAAACATTTTTTCCAATCCAACGAAGGAAGTAACGGACATCAGAGCAATACAGTTGAATAGTTCTTTCACGCAGGTTACGTTTTTCCGCTTCATTGCGGATGGATTCAAAAATATCTTTATACATAATAAAACCTCCAGAATAAGTAGTGTTAATAATTACATCTACCTATTCGGAGGTGCGTTAGCGTCATAATTCCGATTGCGGAAGAGACTGGAAAATGTTATTCTTATCATAGGCAGTGGAGCTTGTGATGGCAATTCCTATTGCTATGTTGTTGGATATACTCATTCCTTTTAGCCTTTAAGAGAGTTGCGTAGCTCCGGCAGCTCCGGAACGGCAGCAGCCAGAGCCGCCCCGGAGCTGGTGGAGCCGATTTTGGAGTAAATAAAAGGGGTGATGAAATTTTGCTGGAAACAACGCAAATAAAGCAGCGTTTACCGTTTATTGATTTGATAAGAGGTATAACCATTATTGAAATGATTTCGTATCATTTCTTATGGGATTTAGTTTATCTGTATAATGCAGATATTCCATGGTATAAGTCCCACGGTGCCTATATTTGGCAGCAATCCATTTGCTGGACTTTTATTTTGCTGGCTGGGTTCAGCTGGCATTTAGGAAAAAAACACATGAAAAGTGGATTGTGGGCGTTTGGTGGTGGTGTGGTCGTTTCGCTCGTTACCGCCATAGTTCTTCCCAATGATCGGGTGCGCTACGGTGTTCTAACGCTTATTGGCAGCTGTATTTTGATATGGATTTTACTGGATAAGGTTCTGAAAAAAATCCCGGCTGGGGTTGGAGTAAGCGTTAGTTTTGTGCTATTCCTCATTCTCAGAAGTTGGACGAAGCAAGACCCTATCCAACTATCTGATAATTTGATGAATGTTACATGGTTGAAATCGGTATTAGCTTATATTGGATTTCCGCAAGCTGGCTTTTCATCTACCGACTATTTTCCGTTGCTCCCATGGATTTTCTTATTTGCAACAGGATATTTCCTGTACAGTTTCTTACAGGAAAAGGGGCTGATTAACCGGCTATTTGGAAAAGGGAAAGTTCCAGGTATTAACTTTTTAGGGAAACATTCACTTATTATTTACATGATACACCAACCGATCTGCTATGTTGTAGCGTTCTTGGTTTCCGAGATTTTTCTCCCTTTTAAGTTAATGGTTGCTGGGTAGATTGCCTGTCCAAACTACCATGATATATTTCGAAAGGAGTTGTCCGTATGAGAAAGAAAGTAGCTATCACTATGGCAGTTGCGATCATCGTTCTGACGGCAGGCGTGATTATTTTGAGAGGGAAAATGCCTTATAAAGATTTGAAAGCCTCCGATATTGTTTCCGCAACAGTCTATTTCTTTCCGCCCGATAAGACAGTCCAAATTACAGATGTAGAAGAACTTGTTTCATATCTCGGCGAGGTTACCATCTATAATGAAGATCATTCATATAACGACTATTGCGGTCAAACGGTCTTGTTCACGCTAACAATGGCTGATGGGGCTCAGGAAAAAATTACAGTATTCAATCCGTTTGTCATAATCAACGGCGTAGGATATAAGGCAAAATACGAACCGTGTGAGAGGCTTAGCCGCTATGCAAATCAATTACTGAGCGCTGGATAAAAACTATGATATCGTGGTCAAAGAACAGACTAACAACTTTTGAACTGGCAAATTGAAAACTATACGCCGCATAACAAGAGCAAGGTGCAACTGAGGCTTGGATTATAGTGTAAGTTCCCCTCCCTTGCATATCATACTCTCCTCCTGTTCATCAGTAATTTTATAAAAAATTACTGATGAACAGAGATGCAGAAACTGCCGTATTAACGTGCGGCAGCTCTTATTTTATTTTTCACAGTCTTCTCTCAGCATTTATATAGGAAAGTTTTTCAAATTCTTCCCGTGCTAATTCATATTTCCCTATACTTCAAAAAGACATAAATATACAAAAAGAGCAGGCGGTATACCGCCTGCTCTTTTTGGGATACGATTAATACTCTTTTGCTCCCCAGCTCACCCGCAAAACTGCATCCTGCGGGAGTAATTCCCCCGCCGCCTGGTAGTTATAAAAAACTCCCGCTGCGGTTTTTGAATATACGCCTCCCGTTTCTGCTAACTCATCCCATACCATCACTGGTACCACACAAACTTCACAATCAAAATAACTGTAACGCGCAACGCCGAACGCAACACAAGGCATAACATCGCCAGCCATCGAATCTGCTTTTGTCTTGAGCTTTTCCACTAACGTCCGACTCGCCAATACCTGTGGGCTCTCCCGACGTTCTCCGTTGGAAAGGCACCGGCTGATTACTGCCAGAAGAAGTTCTGGTTTCCCCTCTTCCTCCGGGCAAGCATGGATGTATCCTGTGTCATCTGAAATGACATCGTACCCCTTTTCCTCTAAGGCTGCGATAACCAGCGCACGGAATAAATCGATCGTTATTTTCTTTTTCATTTTAAATTCCTCCTTTAGTGGTAAATTTTCTTTTTACCTCTTTAGTGGTAAAAAAATTTTTTATTTCTTTTCTTCTATAGAATACCACATTCGCCGGCATTTGTCAATAAAATGAGAAGTTTAATTTTTTTTTATTTCCACAGACATCCGCATCTTGTATTTCACAATATCGTTATGTTATAATTCAGAAGCTACCGCCCCTAAACTGGTGCAGGAAGGGGGTCGTTACTATGAGCATGATCTCTTCATTTTTGCTTTCTGTTCTGGCAAGTGTAGTCGCCTACTACATCTGCAAATGGCTGGACAGAAAATAGCAGCTGGTAGCCAGCCTGAGGACTAATCCACCTCGCCCAAACGGACAGAAAACCCCGGAGTTCGCACCTCCGGGGTTTTCGTTGCATTACTATGAATTTATCTCTTCATTTTGCCTACTGGCATTATAGCATATGCAATTTTTTTTTGCAATATACGAAAAGCAATCCGATCGTGAAAAATAAAATGTCTAAATAGGGTGTACGTTTTTATACATTGCCAAATAGAAAATAAAATGTTAAAATAGAATTGTGAATTTAATTATTAAACAAAATGTAGATTATATCTTAGAATTTATTTGTACAAAGAGGAAAAAAATGAGTAAAGGTAAGAATATTGCTTATGTAAGAGTATCAACGGTTGACCAAAATGAAGCCAGGCAGCAAGAGGCATTGGGAAAATATAACATTGATAAGTGGTTTATTGAAAAGGCATCTGGAAAAACAATGAAAAGACCTAAACTCCAGGAAATGCTGGAATACATTCGGGAAGATGATGTCGTATATGTAGAGGAGTTTTCCAGACTCGGCCGAACCGCAGTTGATCTTTTAAGTATTGTGGAAAAAATCGAAGATGCCGGAGCAAAATTTGTAAGCCTAAAAGAAAATTTTGATACATCGACACCAACAGGACGTTTGCAGCTCACCATGATGGCAGCCATTGCAGAGTTTGAACGAGAAATGATTCTGGAACGGCAGCGTGAAGGAATAGCAATCGCCAAAAAAGAGGGGCGCTACAAAGGTAGAAACAAAATCGTTGTTCCTGGAATCGAAGAATACTATAATCGTTATATGACCCGACAGGCAACGAAAACGCAGATTGCAAAAGAATTGAAAATAAGTAGATGTACGCTTGACCGCTTGTTCCAAGAATATAAAATAAATCAATGAAGAGATGGAGGCGCAATTTATGTCTGAAAAAAATATTAATATTATTATGGGAAAACAAATCGCCACTTCATATGTTCGGAAAAGGGATTGTTATAATCAATTGAAAGATTTTATGCAACATGAATATCCTGGAAAGATTTGTGCTTTATATGGCCTACGAAGAACCGGAAAAACAGTAATGATGTATCAGTATATATCAGAACTATCGGATAAAGACAAAGAAAAAACAGTATATATTCTTTGCCTACGGGAATGTGATATGCTTGAATTGCGGCAGGCAATGGAAGATTTATACGATAAAGGCGTTCGCAACTTTTTCCTAGATGAAATAACGGAAGTTACAGACTTTCAAAAATATGGAAATACTTTTTCAGATTATTTTGCAGCAAAAGGAGCTAAAATCGTTATCGCTGGAACGGACTCATTGGGAATTATGCTTGCGCAATCCGATATTTTATATGATAGGATTCAAATGATACATACATCCTATATTCCTTTTGCGGAGTTTTCAAAACTTATCGAAAATGATTCCGTAGATGAATATATTGAATACGGAGGAACATTAACAAAAAGTCCATATAAAACATTGCAGGCCAGCGAAGAATATCAAAATACCGCTATTGTTGGAAATATTTTACATTCATTGGAGAAAAGCGAAGATGCAAGAAGGTATGGAGCTGCAATAACTGAGTTGTACGAACAGAATGAATTGAAATCTGTTTTGAATAAAATGATTAATAAGTTCAGCTATTACACTACGGTCAAAGCAGTTAACAAGTGTTTTAAAAGTGCCCCGCTGTATTCTACGATCCATAATATTCAAGAACCATCTTATGTGTCACTAATTAACACGGAAGAAGCCAATCAGGCAACCAAGAATGCTTTGGGAATTAAGGATTTGGATGAAATGCAAACGTCTTTAAGTAAGCGACATCTGGATGAACTAAAGAATTACTTGTTGGAACTCGAACTATTTCTCGAAATTCCATCATATATTTCATTGAATAGTGGGGAACGTTCTGAAGATTTAGAAATTTTTATGCAACCAGGTATGATATATGCCCATTCAACTGCTTTGATCAAAAATTTGGCGGATGATTCTATGTGGAAGGATACTTGTGGTATAGCTGACAGAAATTTATTTATTTTAAGAGCAGATCATTTCGTAAAAGGAATTTTACTTGAAAATATAATTCTTGCGGAAACATATAAAACATTCCAAAAGATTGATCCGGATCGTTATTACGTATCACAATTAAGCATCACCTTGAGAAACAACAACCAGCATGTTGAAGCTGATATGATACTGGTTGATAAGCAAAAAGGAGAAAGCTATCTGTTTGAAGTAAAATACTCTAATCAGATCGTAATAGATCAAACAAAGCATTTAAGAAACACTGATTTTTTGGAATATATAGATGAAAATTTTGGAAAGGTGAAAAGCCGTTTGGTACTTTATACGGGAGCTTCTTCAAAACAAAATGATGTACTTTATTTGAATGCAGCAACGTATTTAAAACGACTTTCGATAGTTTCCAATACTCCACGGCCAGAGATAAAACAATTACTTAATGAAAACTGCAATACTTCCAAACCAAATCTCAAGACTACATCAAGAAAGAAACCACGTAAACTATAATGAATAGAGAGCTATCATAATCACATTAACTTTAAAATCCGTGTCAATTATTGACACGGATTTTTTTCATAGACGAGGAGTTGCTTTTTTTATGTTTTTCTTTTTAGGTTGATCGGGAGACATATATATTTTTTTTGATTTAAGGATAGCTCTTGATTGATGTACTATTAATTTGTTTAATTCATTAACTCTCCATTTTGGCAATCCGTTTTCTGAGCTGGAAAATGCGAAATCTTGTAAATTTCTTAAATCTGCTCTTATGTCTGGCGTCATTACCATAGCTGCGGTTTCTGAAAAGTCTGTACCGATTCGCGGAATTTTTTCGAGCAAATAAGAGTCGAGGTGGCGAAAGTCATCTTCCATTGCGTATGGTAACAAACTTTGATTGTGATCAAATACAGGTGCCATTTTTATCGGTTGAAGAGTATCAGTTTGAAATAATACTCCGTAATTTCCTTTATGACGATCGGTGTTGACTATAAGGGCATCTAAAATGAGCATTCTACGGAAAGCATTTTCACTACCAATAGAGGAAAAGTATTGTAGGTTTTTTGCAATACCAGCTTCTACCCCAATGAATTTGTAGATTGGAGCAAAACCATATTGTTCATTTGTAAAAAGAGGACATTTAGATGCTTTTTTTTCATGGTAATTTACAACCTCGTATGGAACGAAGTCCGGACAAAATACAGCAGCTAATTGTGAAGCATACATTTCACTGTATGGTTCGAGTCCAGCATTCACACCACCTTCAGATCCTCTTTTCATAAGAAAAATTTGATTATTTAAACGAGTCCAACATTTTGCAAAGGTTCCATCAGTAGAAAACTCAGGGGAAGCTGTTGAAAAATGTTCTCCATACATACCACCTTCAAAGGCTATCCTAGCAACAATGTCATCGAAAGGATTTTGGAATAATGAAACGTTATTCCAAGAAAGACTACTCTCTGCTGGGCGAACCCAAAACGTATCATTTAGAGTTGCAGCATGTGTAACTTGAATGAAACCTTCTAAATCATAACAGTTACAATGTTTAAGCAATTTTTCAATATGCTGGCGATTGCTCGGTGCTCTACGATTTTCGATCCAATCTTTAAATGTTTTGAAACCGATTGGTAATTGTGAAGATACATGCTGAATTTCAAAATGTAAATCATTAAATTCATCTCTTATACAACTTACCGTTGCAACAATGTTATCTTTATTCATTAATTCATATTCGCTTGTATTAAAATATGATACTGCCATTTTAAATTACCCTCCGTAGTAATGGAATTATATTAATTTTATCATTTCTCCTGAAAGAAAACAACAGATGTAAACAGGGAAAGTAAAGGTTATTTATTATTTTTTTGCGTAGCTTTATGCAGCTGTTCTATTTTTCGCTGCAATAGTTTCATACTATCAGTATCTGGTTGAGCAGCAAGCGTTCGAAGATCTTCCAGGGTCCACTCTTCTGTTCCTGCAGCAGCAAGAAAAATCGCAGACTGTTCTTCAGAGTGAGATGGGTTGTAAATGTATTCCTTTGCCAGATCCTCTCGTGTAGCCTGTTCCTGAATGGCCAATTTTTCTTCACGATTTGTTTTAGAGCTGTGAAAAAAAGATAGCCAATTTTTTTGCGGACTTGCAGAAGATTTTTTAGGCTGCATCGATTCTATTTGTGCAATTTCATTTTCCTTTGCTTGATATACTTCCAATTGTTTCTCTAATTCATTGAGCTGGTTATTCAAGAGGACAATTTGTTTTTCATAAGAAGCTGCAGTTCCCTGAGATTTCTGCAGCGATTCATTCGCATCAACGAGTTGTTGCTGAATGGAAATTTTTTCTTTCTCTGAATCCTGCAGCTGATGAAAAATATCTTCCTTTTCAATAGAAATTTTTTCATGCTCCTTCTGCATAGCATTTATTTTTTCTTGCAGATCACCCTTTGATTTATGCAGATCATCTTTCTCTTTTTGGGCGGCGAATTGCTGCTGCAACAAAGAGGACATCTCATTGTAAGCGTCTAGTTGGTTATGGATCAATGGAACGTATTGCTCCATTGATTTTTGAATCTGGTCAATATCTGCACTGCTTTTTTTCTCAATATAATATTTCTTCCGGATAGATTGAAAAATTTCCACAGAAGAATTTTTTACGGAATCTTCCAACATGGCTACGAGATCTTCCGGATCTTGATCGAAAAGACTGATCATGCGTAATTGCCATGATGTAGTATCCTCATTTATATAAGGAAGCATTTTTTCAATCCAATCTTTGGGAAATCCCAAATTCAGTAATAAACTTATTTTTCCACGCGCATTTTTTTCCTGTTGAGAATCTAAAATTTCATTACGTTTTTCTTCAGAATATTTTTGGAAAGCCATTTTCACTACTCCTCTTTATCTCTTTTGGATCTTTTTTAATTTTGATAAACGTCTGGATGCCTGTTGCAAATTTTTGATTTCTTTCTGTAGTTGTTTTTCTTTTTTACTATTAGATTCTTTTTGGTGTATCAATTCTTCGATCGGATAGTTTTCTTCGATCTCATCCAATCGGTTTTCAAATTTCCCTTCCATTTCAATAGGAACAGCGGCATTCGCAAATGCACTTTGAATGGAAAGATATTCGGAAATGACATTCTCTGTTTCTGAATCTTCACGGCTAGACTGTATTGCACGAAGTTCTCTTCGGATGGAATCGGTCATTTGATTCAATTCATCCAAGCGGGAGGACAAATCCTGAACGGTTCGAATTTTATTATCTTGCACGGTTTGCAGGTCACGCAAATTTCTATCAGCCTCTTTTGAATATTCTCGAATGTTCCCTGTGCCACTAGTAACTGTGCGTTCGGAATTTTTTAACCTCCAGTATTGAATCATATAACGTTTTTGATGCTGCGTAAGGTATAAACCATTTGCTGAACGAAAACCAGAGCCGATGGAAGATTCAAAACCTCGAATATGTGGTGGCAGTCGTTTTAATGATTCTGGAATTTCCATCTTATTTAATGAAATGCGCTTTTGAATACTTGCGACAGTGTATGATTTTCCAAGAACGTAATTTCTACGGTATCGTCCGGCCGGAGTTTTAAAATCTTTAAATGAAAGATATTCAGAATTCCATTTTTGTGAAAACCCAATTTTTACTTGATATGACTTCCTCATTATAGAAAGAAAATCATCGTAGGAATCAGATTGCGCTATTGCCATGTCAATAGCTTCACGTAATCGTTGACTTCCGGATGGATCTTTCTTTTCCCTCCATGTTCCATAATCAACACCTTTTCTTTTTCCTGGAACGTAAGTCAATTTTTTCAGTCCATATTTTTCGCAAAGCTGATCCGTTATCGGTTGAATGTTACTCTTCCACTGTCCATCTGAATAATGATACTTTACTCCGTCTACTAAACTGACAGAATTAAAAACTATGTGAGCGTGCATATGCGCGTGATCTGTATGGACAGAAAAAACGTATTCATATTTTCCGGCGAGATATTTTTCACAAAAATCCTGAGCAATATTAAAGCAGGTAATAGCATCCGTTTCGCCTGGTGCGAAACTAATAATGAAGTGATAACATTGTCGGCCATCCAATTTGCGAAATTCTTGTTTTGTTGCCATCATCCGGTTATATACTTCCTGTGTAGTGGAACCCGCGTTTCCTCCGATATAACGCTCTTCTGTTTTGTCAGGATTCAAAATATAATCAATGCAATTATAGAGTCCTGCGTTAGGATTTCCGGATTTCCGTTCTTTGACATGACTCAGTTTGGTGATTGCCATTTTGAAATCTCCTCTTCCAATTTTTGAAAATCAAACTCTAATTTTTCAAGCTGCCGTTTACATTCAGAGATTTTTTCCAACATTTCTTCCGGATAAAAAGATCCTGCCGAATTTTTTTCGATCTGCAAAAGTTTGCTGTCAATATTGAGTAAGGCCTGTTCGACTTGACGAAAATTCTTTTTTAAAAAATGAAAATTTGAAATTGTGGAATCGTGTAAAACGCTGCATAAGTATTTTGAAATATTTATTTTTGTGGATTCCGGATTTTCCATTTTTGCTTTTTCTAAAAAAATATCATAATCAGTTTGAGAAATTCGAATGGCAACTACCTTCGTCAGTTTCTCAGAGGCAGTTGCTTTTTTATTTTCTTTTTCCATCAATACTTTCCTCTTTTCTGTACTCGGTGATAAAAATTTTCGAGACAAATCAATTAAAAAAAGCCCATGGACGTTTTACGACCATGACAAAAATATCCATGGACGTTTTATGACCATGGGCTTTTTGTGGAGAAAAATGCGTTTTTTATGAAAATCCCGGAAAGCCGCATAAACACTGGGGCTGCAGGCTCATGGACGTTTTACGACCATAAGAAACACATTCCTATTTCTTAATTAGCAAGATACGCAAATTGTAAACAATTTGCATCTTGTTAGGGAGTCCCCTAAGACCCCTTTTGCTCGATTTTATATCGAGCGTAGGTATAAGGTAATGTAAATTTTTACAATTCTTACTTAATGTAGATGAGATAATCTTCATCACTGTCTTCAAAATTTGTTTTATCACCATCATCAGTTGTGTTTGTTTCTATGTTCAATGCTCCAACAATTCCATCCATCACTGCGTCTGTGATGAGTTTTTTCAAAGAATTTTCTGGAGTGAAAATTGTGTCATATGCTTTTATTGCTTCAAGAAAAAAATCAGTTCGGTTTGCAAATCCATATTCATTGAAGCGTTCAATTTTTGAAATCAATTCGGGATTGCTCACATTGAAATGATAATTTTTGCTTTCCATTTGCTACCTCGATTCTATTTGAAAAACGGGACGTCCTCACCCCCAAAGGATGTCCCGCAAAAAATTAGTCAGCTAAAAACTCAAGATCATTTGAATCATAATGAGAAGTTTTTTGTTCCGGAACAGTGCTGGATGTTTCTTCTGTTTCAGAATTTTCTTCTACGTCATCAGTTGATTCTTCTGAAGGTGCAGAATTTCCGGTCGATGGTGAAACTGAATTTTTCAACTCAGGAGAATAAGTGCTCTGCAAAAACTTCCACATCTCTTCAAGATCTGGCTTTCCATTTTTGCTTGCAGACTTCAAATAAGCTAAAGTCTCTTCGTAACTTTCTGTCTGATACTGAACAGTCAAACGTTCCTCTTCTGCCATAAGTTTATTGAGTTTATCCTTTGTCTTTTTGATTTCGGTCTGAACCTTTTTTAACTTTGCTGTTGTTGCCTGAGTTTTTTTTCTTTCCATTTTAGTTACCTCACTTTTAATTTTTTATGAAACACAGAATAGTGATTCTGCATTTTTCTGATTATTTTGAAATGTGTGGTGTGAAAATAATTCATTATTTTTGTATAGGGACAGTCTGTGATGCACGATAATGGACTGTGCAGCGTGATGATAATTTGCTTTGCACTGCAATTTCTTCTTGCGAATGAAAAAAAGTAAACTGCTTAATAACTTTAATATATTTCTCTTTATTGAATGGCTGCAGTGCCTGCAGTACAATGGCAGAGCGTATTTTTTTTGAAAAGAGGCACGGAAGATCGAGCATCCTGGCCCTTAATATTTTTCCGGTTGATGTATCGAAAAGTGCTATGAATAAATTTATTCCGTACTTACAATTCGGAAAAATAAATTGTTTGCTCTGCCATGTGTCTAAGTATGGAGAATATGAGATGCTGCACCAGTCAGAAGATCCAAAGCGAAAAGAGATAAACATGATTTTTGAAAATTCTGTAATTCGAATTTCAAATTTTTTTTCGAATCCATCCAATTCTTTCAAAGAAGGATTTGCTCGAAAAATAAAAAGCACTGCACCAACTTCATCAAAATGTATATACGCACTATCTGGATAGCCGATGTATTTTCTGATACTGCTGGATGGAAATTCGTCTGCGCATCTATTTTTCTTCTTCATAAAAAATCGTATTTACAGTCTTGGTGTTTTCTTTTTCTTTTGTTTTCTCTTAGCAGTTTTATTTACAACTTTCTTTTTTTCTGAATTCACTTCTAGTTCTTGCGGAAGTAATCTTGTTGCAAGCTCTGGAAAAGCTTTAACTATTTTTTGATCCAGGACAGTTGAGTGTTCCCTAAATAAGTCAAACATTTTCCGCATACTTTTATCCGGATGAAAATTGTTCGGATCGGATTTTTTCCAATCTTTGTAATGACCAGAAAGATGACTCTTTCTTTCGTCGGTTATTTCAAGCCCATAGTGTTGACAAAACATAATACTCATAACATCAGCTTCAAATTCTTTTTGATGCAAATTTGTATTCAGAGATTCTTCGACAGATCCATGTGCAAGAGCGTGTCCGAATTCATGTGTTAATGTTGAGAAAGCAGCGGTATCCTGTAAAGTTGAAGCAATATGAATTTCGTGTTCTGACGGACTGTGATAGCCATAAAGGGAAACTCCTTTAATATTTTGTTCCTGGTCTTGCAGAAAAACTTTAAGCCCAAGATTCTCTTCACAGTATTCTTTTAATATATTTGTGCAGCTTCTGTGAAATTCAGATGGAATTCCACGGTCAAGAAGCTTTGGATATTTTTCCGGAGGAAAGTTTGTCTGCGTAATATCAAATGTATATCCTTTTTTGAAATACGAAAGTTTCTCTCCTTCTATTTCTCCGACATCATAAGCGACCTGCTGTTCTTTGGATGCTTTACTATAAGGAATATCTCCATCATCTGTTTTTAAAATAGTGATCGGTGTATGGACGTACACTTCCATTCCATGCTCACCTTTTTTTACAGAGTAACCAAGTTCTTTCCAGGCTTTAAAGGATTTACAGAGTAAAGCTCCTCTTTGCTGTTGAGCAATGAGCATCATGTTGCGTGGTGAATAAGCGTAAGAAAATTTGCTGGAGAACTGTAAAAATTCAACAATCTCTTCCGGATTTTGATTCCATCCATTAATAATCTCATTGATTTTCTTATCCAGACTTTCTAGTTCCTCTGATCTGTTTTTTTTCTCTTCGGCCATAAGGTATACTTCCTCTCTAAGTTACTTTAGTTTGCTTGTTTCATATAAAACTGCAGCATAAGACATAATTTTTCCGGTGGAAGAGTTAAACAATCTTTGATCTTCTTTTCCGGGATATGCCGATTCATAGCTTCTGTGATGTTTGATACTTCATCTTCGGAAAGTTCGAGTATATATCTTCGGATAACATCTTCCAGATTCCCGGAAAGATCCCAAGACTGACGCACATCATAAACGGAAATGGTTTCTGCGGCAGATTCTTCATCTGTCTCCGAGGAGGATGTGTTGTCTGACATATCATAAATTACAGAATTCATTTTTTCGTTGACAGCATTCTGTAATTTTAAAGTGGCACTATCATCTTCCAATTTCTTTAACTGTTGAAGCAAAAAAAGATTTCCTTGCGGGCCATTCAGTTTCGGATCATCCAGATCCAGAGAACAAAATTCATCTTCGCTGAGTTCGAATAACATGCCGGAAGATTTCCCTTCTTTTAGATCATCGCGTATTTTTGCTTGAAGACATTCATCCGGAAAATAAAATTTCTCCTGGTGATTTACTGTATGCAGATTTCCGTTTTTATCACGGAAAATTTCAACTGGATGGGTATAAGGTCCATATTTTTTTGCCTTCAAATAAGAGGGATCATGGAATGGCTTATATTTTTTGTCGATGATTGGTTTACTTGCAAATGGAAGAATGATGCAACTGTCTTTATCCATTTGTGCAACTTCATTTGCATCCATAAGCGAACGCTGCAGGCGATCGTAGCTTGTGCTGCTGCTTCCGTTTTGACCGTATGAAACGCTACCGGATGCCTTTTCGATTGTGGCAGCACCCAACATTTTACTGATAGTTTCCTGGGTATCATACGCACCACGGCCGGAACCAAGAAATAAAAATACAGCACAGGAATCCATGAATACTTTCCATCCGTCACCCTTGTACATGGTCTGCAGCTGACTAATTGATTGCAGGAACAGCATGACAGCAATGTTACGAGATCGAAGGGTTGTGATTAAATGTTCAAAACCTTCCGGCCGTAACCCGTTGGCAAACTCGTCCATCCAACACTCAACACGAATAGGAAGAACACCATGGTAATTCTGATCTGCTTCTACCAAAAGTTCATCGAACAGCTGTTGATAAAGCATATTTCCTACAAAATTGTAGCTGCTATCGTTTTCTTTTAGGACTAGAAATAATGCTACTTTACTTTTTCCATCCCTGTGCCAACCGGTTCCAAGTTCCCATAAGTTCATATCATCTGCTTCAAAAATGCGCTGAATAGATTTCGAATAAAAAAACTTGAATTTTCCATTTAAAATTAAAAGAATGGAAGCAACTGTTTCGGGCGCACCTTCTTTTAATTTACGATAATCTCTGACAGCTGGATGATCTGGATACATATCTGCTAATGCGTCCATTAATAAAGATAATTCTGTGGACTCTTCTTCATCCTCAGAGCGAGGTGGTACTTTTTTACCTTCCATCTGCGTGAGCTTTGTTACTTGATTTAAAGTTTGCGTAGCATATACAGGTTCCCATTTTAAACCGGCTTCTGCAAAAATCTTTTTTTTATCTGGTACAGATACAGCCCACACGAAATAAAAGAGAGATTGCAGATAAAGAGCGCAACCATCATCCCAGAAAGGGTCGCCTTTTTGGGCATCCGGGGGTTCCACAGACTTGAAAATATTCATAATCAATCGTGGAATATCATCTTCTGTTCGGATATAAACAAAAGGATTGTATCGATCAGAAGATTCCATGTTTTTTAAGTTCAAAACACGGATCTGATAACCGTTCTTTTGCAAATAGTTTCCATATTTTTCCACAAGTTCACCTTTAGGGTCCATGAATAAATAGGAAGAAATACATTTCAAAATATTTGGAGCAATCACAAATAATGATTTACCGGTACCAGGAGCACCGACAACAATCATATTATTATTTGGAAAGGATTTCGAACCGGATAAAGCCTGATTTACGTGTTTGGAAAGAATGCGGTTATTTTCCGGATGCTCAAGATCGGCCATGCGTTTATTTGCAGTGTCCGGGTCATCCCATTCTGCAGAACCATGTTCAATGTCTGAATGTGTGTTGCGATGCGTATCCAAATAAAACGCAAGAAAAAATACCCATCCGGTCAGACCACATCCAAGACTAATCAATGTGTACTGATTAAAACAGCGCCATGGATGATTCATCCATGACGCTGTTTTAAGATTTATATCATTACCAGGTTCACCCAAAATACCTGCAAATACAAGGCAGATTAATTCGACCAAAATAAGAATAAGCACAAGACTTTTAATTGGAATCTTTTTTTTCTTTATCATTTTTTCTCCTTATATTAAAGCTTTAAGTCTTTTTTCCTTATAGGGGAAGATTTAGGCTTGTGTTTAGAAGCAGGATTTTGAGAAAACTTTAAAATCTTATTTTGATTCTGGCCGAACTGTTTTGTTATGTTTTTGCGTCGAACTGGATCATAATAAGGTAGTATTTGCGCTCCTTTCATATTCAATAAAGGATTCGATGTTGGTGAATCATTTTTAAAAATTTCATATTCCTTTTGTGGATCAATTGCTGAAACAAGAGTTTTTCCGTCATCAGCAATGGAAAAAAGAGGAAGTTTGATATGCAATTTAGAACCAGGAATACGAGAAATAAAAGTCTTGTCATCCATAATATCATCAACAAGACTACGATTAATGGTAACGGGAAAAGCTGCTTCTTGAGTAGAAACATCTGGAGAGCTTTGTGAAACAGTTTTTTCCATAGATTTTGCTTTTGATGATTGCTTTTGAGGAGCTTCGGACGGAGTTTCAGTTTCTGCATACGGAATATAATCTAAACGATGTGTTTCGTCAGATTGTTCTGTATACTTGGAAAATTCTTTTCCAGACAGACTGCCGGAAGGAGTCTGAAGAATCCCTTTTTCATCCGGACGATAGACATTATAATTTTTTTCCGGATCAAGAAAAATAATAAAGCCCTTACCATTGTCAACGGAAAGAGCTTCCTGAATACGAACATATTCTCGGTCACCTGTCTGCAGCGCAATTTCATCTTCTCTTCTGGCAGCTACTCTTTGAGAAGGAATATATCGTTCGATTAACCCTGGTCGGTTCTTTAAGGTTTCATAACGATCGACTTCTTTCCCAGCCAGGGCTTGCTCAAAAGACTGTGCATTCAGATTTTTTCCTTTCTGCCAATTTTTTGGATCGGTTTTTTCCTTTATTTCCGGCGAAGCTGTTTTCATATAATCTTCCTCTGACATACGGCCAGAATCAAAATATTCTTGTTCAGTTATATCTTCTACCAAATCTTTAGCTGCATCCGGAAATTCTTCTAAATATGCTTTAATAGCTGCTGCGAATTGTTGCAGAGATTGATTCGCAACGGCAATCTGGATGTGATTATCTCCATATTTAAGATCCGGAAGAACAGAATAGTTCACGCCACGTTCGTCCAATATATCCAGAAATTGCTCTAGTTGCTCATTATCTTCCGAAGCATCTCCGAGTGCAAGACTTTTGATTTTATAATTTCCGGAAGTAAGAGCTTTCAACTCTTCAAAATCCAGTGGACCACCAAGATCGAGCTGGTTTGTTACATAAGATTCGTATAATGCCTGCCATTTTGCAACGTCTTTTCCACGTATGGCAATTTGCTGGCAGGAATCCTGAATATCCAGATCAGGAAGGAGACAGTAGGTAATTCCAACCTCTGTCATGGAATCCATGAGTTTATCCAACTGTTCCGGATCGCGTGTGGGGAGATTTGCGATAATATAATCTCCATCACAGGCTTTCATGAATTGTGTAAAACTTTTGAAGTCTGACGTGGAGATTATATGTTGCTTATGTAGTTTCATACAAAATTGAATCAGTCGGAAGGGAGAAAGCAGAGCTTTATTTACTACCTTTCCGGTTACACTACCTGCGGAAGCTGCTGCTTTAACAGCCCCTTTAAGAATAATCATTTCTGTGTTGACCAAGATAGCAAGGTCACCACTTCCACCTGCATCTTCAGCTGCCATTTTTAATACCTCCTTTAAATAACCTTTTTAGTTGTCTTTTTTACCTGCTTCTCGGGTTTCTGCTCAGGACGTTGCATTTTAGAAAGTAATGTATTTGTTCTTTCCTGCAAATTACCCAATGTACGCTCCATAGCGTAAATCTTACGCTGGACAGAAGCAATCTTACCCTTTTCTGGGTCCCACGGGACATATTCAAGAAGTTCTTTTCCGGTCAATGCCCGGCCAACGTTTTTTACACTATTGGAAACATCTTGTACGGCCTGCTTTGCATCGTTCAGCCGCTGGAATAGTACATCGAGAGAATCCTGCGTATGCTGCATTCCCTTTTGCAACGAAGCCAAAGCTTTTGGAACATGAATTTTTTCAGCAAACGATAAAAGCGCATTTTTTCCAGCAGTTTTTAATTTACTCTTAGTCTGCAGAACAACATTGGCAAGGCGGGACTTGTTAAGTGTTATGAGTTTTTCACTCTGATCAAGATTATTCTGTACAGTATCAACACTGTCAGAATCATTAAAAAATCTTTCGTCAATAGAATTTACCTGTTCTTTGAGTTCCCTGAATTCTACTTGCATTTTCTGATGCTCTTCTTGTAATTTATCCAGATGACTTCCGAGATATTGCAACAGATTAGCTGCTTGAGACATATCATTTTTCAGAAGAGCCTGTAGTATCTCTTGAAATGGTTCCTGATCAACCAATGGAAGAGATATATCCATAAGATTTTCCATTTTTGCTTGTTGATGTTCTGCCTCCGGACTTTCCGGAGTGGTGTTTTGATGCTGCATAACTTCTTCATTGTTGGATGAAGGGATACTAATTTCAGGTGCAGAATTAAGATCAAGGACAGCAGTTTCTTCTGGAGTTTGTTCGGAAAGCGGAACTGCAACTTCTTCGTTTGGCTTTTCAAGAGTAATAGAACTTCTGGTTGGCCGCTGTGGAAGTTGTTTTCCAGAATTTAAACATTCCCTTGCTTCTCTTACATAGGAAAGTAGAGCATTTGCATAAGATACATTTTTTGAATCACAATTTAACTTCTGCAATCGTTTGGCTCCAAGTTCTGTATCGTTTAATTGTTGATGCCGCTCAAGGTAATCCGATAAAGCAGGTGGAGTGCTGTGCGTAACGCCATCCATTAACGTGTCGGCCACTTTAACTTTAGAAAGATCAAGGAATGCATTATACTCCTGCGGCGTACCATTCATCAAATAATGAAGTTCATAATTAAGAACACCGGATTCTTGGTGAATCAAAAAGCTATCTGCGTCTGATAATGGGATTTTGTCTCCGACGGACAACTTTTCTACTGTACTTTGCAATATAAAAATCATAGGCTCTTGTACATCTAATTTACTTTGAGAACCCCATGTTTCACGGCGTTGCTGCATAGTAGCCAAAGGGAGTTTGATTCCATTTTTAATCTCTTCATCTGGCATTCCAGAAGCTTTTTCCAAGTTGATTTCATTAAGCTCATCATTAGTCAGTTGATATATGTACCTTCGAATAACATCGTCCAAAAGCCCGGTCAAGTCCCAGTCTTTCTTTCGTTCTTCAAAATTATTTTCAATTTCTTGTGACATAAGAACCCTTCTTTCTTTTTAGTTCATGTGTTGTAACTGATCCTGAAAGGATGTTGAAGTGTTGGATAAACGATTGGCTGTACGTTTCATTCCATATAATTGCTGAGAGTATAAAGCGATCGCGTGTTCTCTTTGATTTAAAAGGTATAGATTGATTTCCTCTAATTCTTCGTTGGAAAGTTCGAGAGTATGACGATCCAGAAGAGTTTTTAATGTGGATGAAAAATCCCAATCCTTTTTCCGGGGGCCCAGTGACTCTGACATATGGTTTCCTCTTTTCTACAAGTCAAATTTTACTCATCGTTTTTTTGGGACGTTTCAGTGGATGCTGCGTAGGACGTGACTTCTGTTTGCGCTGCTCTTCATATTTGTGGTCAATATATGATAAGTCCTGATCGCGAAGCGCACGTACATTTTCAGCTCGTAATTCATAGTCAGATCCATTACTTGGCTTACCTTCTGCAGCGAGATCTGCCTCGATTTCATCAAGAGATTCATAGTATGATCGGTAAATACTCGCAACTTCTTCCACGTCTTCCGGGGTATAACCATTTTTCAAGGCAATAATTTTATGCTTTTGGACCCGAGGATCTTCTTCTTGCTCAACAGTCTTATTTGGTTCATCAAATGCTATTTCCTGATCTATTTCTTGACGTAATTTTTCTGCTTTCATTAGGTCAAGTGTAGACACCATCGCAGATAAAAGCTGTTTTTGATTTTCAACCAGTACTTCTTGTCGCTCAATTAATGTATCTATATCCATAGTTTCTTTCTCCTTTTTGTGTAATAAAAAAGACTGCTTAGCAGTCTTAAATGATTGGGCGTTTTTGGGAACATTTTGTATGCTTGTTTACTGTTTTTTGCCTTTTGAAAATATTATTTGAAAAGATATTCTTTTTTGATATATTCTTCTAACGTCATTCCTGCGGCAGCAGATTCCTGATTAAGTTCTTCCTCTACAGGAATTAAATCCGGAACATAATCTGTAAATAGCGGCTCATCAGGCAAATCTAAACCAGAATTAAGGCAGTATCTACATTTGGATACATATTTATCAAAATCTGTCAAGTATTTTTGCTGCCATGATCCTTTCTTTACAGATTGCTCGTTAAAAATCTCGTGAATTTTCATGGATTTCTCAGAAAGTTCCGCTTGCATTTTGTCAATAGACTTATAGTATGATCGGCAAATACTAGCAATTTTCTCCGCTTCTTCTGGAGTATAACCCTTTTTCAAGGCATTAATTTTATGTTTTTGAATCCGAGGATCTTCTTCTTGCTCAATAGTTTTTTTCAGTTCAGCAGAAAGCTGTTTTTTATCTTTGATTGGTCTTTTTTGTTTTTGAATTAATGCATTAATATCAAATTTCATATTTCTTTCGCCTCTTTCATTTTTTCTCACTTTTATAATAACAGAAAATTAGGTATATGCAAGAAGCCGGGGATAGATTGCTGAACATAGGTTAAAGGGTTGGCTGTTTTTTTGTGGCTTTCTTATTCGTTGTTTGCTGCTTTGGAGAAATAAAATCATTTGCAGCATATTCCTCTACCGTCATTCCCGCAGCAGCAGCTTCCTGCTTAAGTTCTTCCTCTATTTTTTGCCTTTCTGCAATTAAAGCTGGATCGTAATCTTTTAACATCGGTTCATCGGGTAAATTCAAACCAGAATTAAGGCAGTATCTGCAGTCGGATACATAGTTATCGAAATCTATCAAGTATTTTTCCTTCCATGATTCTATCTCTACAGATGGCTTGTCAAACAGAACATGCACTGTTACTGATTTATCGGAAATTTCTTCATGTGCTCTCAAATACGGCACCAGCTTATTTAAAAGAAACAGTCCATTGGTACGGATTTTCTCTGCAAGTTCCGGTGTATTACTGGATGCCACTGAATCATAATACTCAGAATCATATGCATACATAAGTGCCATATTATGAAGGTGATCGATCAAGGAACCCTCATAATCACCGAAATCCTGGCGGCCTTCATAGGAAAAATTTTCTTTCCCCATATTATAATTCAACAGGAATTTTGTCTTTTCATAATAGTGGCCGCCATATTGTTCTCGAATATCGGCATCAATTAATTCAAACCTTTTATTTGCTTCTGCGATCGGAATAACCTCGCCATCTTCAAAATCGTTACACTCTGACCAAGTTATTGTAACAGTAGGTTCTTTACAGCGATCCTGATAGTCCTTTGCAACACGTTCGATGCAATCATATTCGGAATAAATACTGCTGTCAGCATACATATCATATGCCTCTTTTGCGAGATCTTTCGAATATTTATGTGGTACATCATATGAATTTTCCAATTCGGCAACCATAAAACTGGTAACAAATTCTTCGTGGGCTTCCATAACTTCTTCGGCCGTCAAGGTATATTCTTTCCCATCTCGTTGTATTTTCATGTTTTTAATTCTTCCTTTTTTTGATTTGTGGTTCAAAAAAGGCAGCCTCAAAATTAGGCTACCTTTTTCGGAAAATTTATAAGTATCAGTTTTCCTTGGAGACTATGAATTCCAGTTTTCGTTCTCCATATACGCTATTAAGATGTTATTGAGGCGCGAAATATTATGTTTATTTTGCTCGATTTGCTTTTGAATCCAGTTTTTCTGTGTCTGATTTGTAATGTCACTTAAATCATACTTAATAATAACGTAAGTATCATCATATTTTGAGATTGCCGGTGAATCCATGGGAAGAAAAACCCACTCGCCAAATATGTCTCCGGTTTTGTATAAGTAATCATCTACAACCAGAACATATACGCCGGTATGTTTGATTTTATTGATTTTGTTCTGCATTTTTCTCCATTTCATTTAAGGCAGATTCAGAAAGTGGTGCATCACCGGCATCAGAAGTATTATTGGAATCATCCTGGTGCCCTGTGGTGTCTGATGTATTTGCATCCATTTTCTTCATTTCCAGTACCTCACTCTCTGTCATGCCGGCAAATTCAAAGGAAAAGTCCTGGGAATTTTTGTTGTATGTAACCAGAGTTACGGTTCGGTTACTGTCATTCAGTACGAGATAGAATGTTTCCTTACTTGGTTTATAGGTTCCATAGGCCAGATATTCACCTTCCGTTGCTGTGATATTGTTTTCCGTGATCCATTTATGCAGTCTGCAGGGAAGAAACCAGCTTTTATTGTAACCATAAGCGTCTGTACATATGGCTGTGATAGAGTGGGCGGAATCTTCTTTTACCGGTGTGCATTTCTTCAGCCAATCGTCTTTCTCTTCATCAGACATATAGATCCAGTTACTTTGATTGATAACTGGAAGATAGTCGTTATTTTCATAAATATAATCTTCCCCAAGGATATGGTATTTATCTTCTTCTGATACAGAGGAAGAAGTAACCTCCCTTTCACTGGAAGAAGATGTTTCCGTTGTCTGTGTTTCTTTTCGTTGCTCTTCTTTTTCACTCAAACTTCTTTGGTCGATGTAATCGAGTGTTTCCTGCAGCGTGCTTTCTATGGTACGTTCAGACTCAGCTTTTTGGATGTTTTCAATATTCTGTTTGATATAAGAGTCAATTTCGGATTGCTGGTCATCCGATAAGTCTTTTACGGCATCCTGAATCTGCTGGATTGCCTCTTCCTTTTTTTTACTGTAGTCTGATTGCTCCACGGTAATAGAATGTCCAGTATTTGAGTTGCTGGAATCTTTATGGATAGCGACCGCGCCTCCAACCGTTGCTATTGCAAGAGCGGCCGCCGCTATGCTTATGGCAACCTCTTTTTTTGAAAATTTTCTTTTACTCATAAATGCCTCCAACAAAAAAGGTCGTAAGAGAAAGATGAAATTTCCCTTAGCGACCTTTTTTTCTTTTTAACACCTTTTTTATTTCGAAACATCAATCATGTAGTCAACAACCTTCTTGTAAAGCTGCCGTTTTTGTTCCGAATAACCGAAATATTCAAATGCAAGATCTGGGGAATATTCGGCTTTTTCGACAAGCCGCTGCATAGCCACCAGTTGCATCAGAACATCCTCTCGTTTTTCTTCCGTATCAAGCTGCAGCTCACTTCCTAGCTGCATCCCAAGAATTAAAATAGCTCCGGCTTTTATCCGTAGGATTTTGCATTCTATTTCTGTTATTTCCATTGAAATCCTCCCCATTTTCTTATAAGCATAGTCCAACCACTTTTTTCTTTAGCATTGGTTTTGTTTTCACGGATGTGATTGGCGTAACTGCCATGTCGGAGTTTACTATTGCAGGTTGTTCATCATCTTCCAGTATAAGAGCATCTGTTCCTTTCTCATCCATGTTCAGGAGCGCATTCAGTTCTGCCAGTCGCTTTAGCTTTTCAGCGAGTTCTTCTTCCTGTTGGAATGGTTTCGTTACTTCTATTTTCGCTGATTCTAATTGATTAGTTAAGGTTTCAAGTCTGTCTTTGGCTTCGGCAAGCTTATCCGGCATGGTTTTCAAAACATTGTCCAATCGAATAATATTTTCAACTGGATCAGGACCAATTTCTTGTTTTTCTTCGGTATCTGGCGTCGTTTCGTCTGGAATAGAATTTTCAATGTCTCTTCCATCTGCAGCAAGTTCATCGGCCCATGCCATGGCATCTTCCAAAGATTCAAAAGTTTCCAATGGCGGATAACCTTCTGCATCATAAATGGAATATACGGCATTTCCTTTGTTGATCCACAAAAAGACATCCGAAAAAAGCCTTGCGCTCCATTTTGTTGGATTTCCAAACGCATCATCTGCCTCATGTACCACCTGCCAGGATAACCGTTGCAGTTCTTCCCCATCAAGTTTGGCACCAACTTCCGCTTCATGTCGATCAATGTCTTCTTCAGCAAGAATGTCGATATAATAGTCCTCTACTTCAACTTTATCTGGCTTATGGTCAAATTCAAAGACTCGATTTTTACACTGAACATAATAAAAGTCCGGATCATCAACACAATTTCCGATCAGATATTTAACGTTTCCAGATTCCCACTGGTCAATCAGAATGCAGAGATGGCCATCCAGTGTAAGCTGTTCCTGTACTACCTGTTCTTTTTCATGCTGCAGGTTTCTGACTTGGTTTGTAAATCCATCCAAAATAGTTGGGTGGGTGTTTAAGATCAGTGTATTGCTCCATTCTCCTTCTGTAAGGATGGAACTCGCCCATTCTTTGTTTCTTAGAGAAAACCGACCTTCCTTCCATGCCTGCACAATGGTATTGGCCAAAACAAATTGTACACAGTCTATGCCGTATTTTTCTACAATTTCAGATACCGTATTTTGTGGAACGGAAAATCCATTGTATTTTTCGGCAATCTGTTTTTCGATCTCCTGTTTGCACTCTAACCGGATTCCGTTATTCAGCCGGGTAATTTCGGCTTCTTTTGCCTTTTTTTCCTGTTCTTTTTTATAATTCTTATACTCTTCTTTTTCCTGTGGTGAAAAGTATTTGTCTGCATAAATCAGCTCGCAGATTCTTTCTTCTACGACATTCCAATTTAAAAGGACTTTTGTATATGGATTTAAAAGGCTTCCTTTCTCCAGGAGAATACCTTTCGCATCATGTTCACTGTTGGAACTACTATTGCCAGGTAACGCACCGGATTGGCCACCAATCCCATATTCTTTTTTCAGAAAGTCTGCATTTTCTTTCTGGTTATGCAGGTCCATGAAATATTCGTAGATTCGAAATTTTCCATCTGCAAAACCACTTCCAATGCAAAGGGCATAGTCGATTTCGTCCTGTGTGATGAAATCTTCCTGTCTGACATCTACCGTATCATGAAGTGGAAAATGAATTCTCTCCCTGTCAAGATCCGCGATTTCGGATAATAGATATCCTGGAGATTTCACAGTTTTCGGCTTTAATTCTCCATAGGAAATCCGTGCATCGACATCTTCCAAAAAGCTTTCCAGCTGTTCTCTTCCTTCATGCGTAGAAAGAAGAGTTTCTATTTTTTCTATACTGTTAAGTTCTTCCGGTACATCATCTATCCAATCACGGAGAAAATAGCCGATCTGATAAGATACCCTCTCCATCTCTGTTTTGTCTACGAGTGCTGCCTCGTTCGCATCCATATACAAGCCATACGTAATCATGGCGTGAATGTACTTTTCGATTTGATCCCAGCTTAATGTTGTAACTACAGATTCCGCTGCCTGCATACCATAACCGGCAGTCATTCCGTTTTCATCAAACCATACAGATATTGGATGACCGTGTAATTCAAAACCTTTGCCGACCTGACCATATTCTTTTTTCAGGAAAGCAATTATTTCATCGGTACTTTTTCCTTCGGTATATTTGGCGTAAATCCGTTTCCGGCTATCTTTTTGCCCGCCACCACTTCGGATGATTACTTCAAGATCGGTTTCCGACAAATAGAAAGCAGCGGGCATAGTATATTTTTTACTTGCTTCCGCTGCTGTAATTGATCCTCTCTGTTCCTCTGCTGATGGAAACAGACTTAATTGTGTGTATGATTCCTCTGGTTTTACAAAATTGGTCGGCTGTAAATCAGTTCTTTCAGTACGACTTCCTCCGCCCGGCTCTGGATGCTGTTCATCTTCTTCACCCAAAGCATCTGATCCTGTGCTTTGAGCTGTTCGTTTACTCCTTCTTTCTCCGCCATCTGGGATGTCAGGACTTCCATCCTCTCTCTTGCCTGTTCCTGAATCTCGAGAAGATGTGCTTTCAGCGTTCCTTCCAGAAACATTGCTGTTCTCGCCCCATCGTATCTCTCCCTCAGAAATTTGTCCCTCAGAAGTCCGTATTTCGTTACCATTCCCTCCGGTTCCGGATTTGCTTTCAGTTTCGGAATCAGATAATCTCCCATCTGTTCGTATTCCAGGTCCATTTTGTTTTCCTCCTTCAATATTATCTTTATCTTTGGAATTACCCTCTTGCAAACTTTCGCGCTTTAAAGCATTATATCGCGGTTGTGGTGCATTTGCAAGTTCTTTTTTGGAGATTTCTTTTTCCTGTTCTTTCTCGCGAAGTTTATCATAAATGCATACTGTTTTTCCGATTTCTGCAAGAACACCTCTGGCAGAATCATTAATTTTTGTTCCTAATACTGACAATGTTTTAATAGAAACAAACTGATTGATATAATCAAATGAAAATTCATGATCGGAAATTTCTATTCCACAGGCCGATAAAATTGTAAAAGAAACACTTTCCGATATAAGTTTTTTTAAGCAAAGAGCAAAGTCCTGTTCGCTCAGTTTATCAAATCCTATCCTATCCTGTAAATCCGGATAATCAATTTGAAGTTCTGTATAGGCATCCGCCGCGAGCTGATCTGAAATTTCAATAATTCTTTCTTCAAAGGGTTTTGTGCTGTCTGTACTGCCATATATTTGTTCGAGCCTATGCAGTACATCACTTTTATGTTCTTCCCGCAGTTTCCACGCCTTCGGATAACGTCCATTTGGCTTTACAGCATGAACATTCGAAACATCAAATACATATTTAAGCTTATGACCGTATGTTGCAGTATCATCCGGAAGTGCAATTCCTGAAGATCCTTTATTTACCCAGCAGTTCATACGTTTATTCCATATCTCGATGGAAGCACACGCTGTTGCATCCGGATTCTGTGCATAAATCAGAAGCTGTTCTTTAAACGGATATTTATAAATCCGTGCAGCGGAGGTCAGGAACTTCATCCAGGATTCCCGGTTCTGTGAAACCCTTTTAGCTGTTTTTTCTGCAAGATTCACTATGTATTCATATTTATCCATCTTATTTTCCTTCTACTATTGTGGCCGACAATATAATTGCGGCGAAAGATTTGATTGTGACATTGCCTGTTTACATACCCCTCTGGATTCATCTGCAGCATGAACCATTTCACCATTTCCAAGATATATGGCAACATGGGATATATTCCTGTATTTTCCGTTGGCCGAATAAGAATAAAAGATCAAGTCTCCCGGCTGCAGTTCACCATAGCTGACAGTCATTCCTTTGTTTACCAGGCATTCTGCTTCGCTTGCTGCATCCATTCCATTCAGATAAGTAATACCAGCTGCAGCATAACTCCGGTAAACCAGGGAAGAACAATCATACCATCCCGGATCATCTCTTCTGCTTTGGGAATAACCACTTCCTACAGCATTCAGAGCTGCCTGCACGGCAACATTTCCGGACTCTCCGGCACCTATGCTTTTTTTCCAGGACCAGTCAATCCCACCGGCACCATTTTCGGATGGTGCATAAATGTCAAGCGTCCCATCAAGCTGCGCCAGGCAATCCGCTTTCTCATAGCTCCACCTGGATACGTTCGGTCTGCGGGCGATCATGGCATCATATGCCCTTTCAATAATTTCCCGGTCCGTTGATGCAGATGTTGTTCCATCAAAATATCTTTTCAGGCTTACAACATATTTTCCATCTCTGTTGCCAAAAGAAAGAACGCAGCCTTTCAAAGCATCAGACGCGTTTGTAAAATCAAAACCATAATATTCTGTCAGTGATGTAAGAAGTGGCTGCAGTGTTTGTGTATAGACGTATTCGCACTGGGCTGCCTCAAATGCAATCTTATGTTCTATGCAGATCGAATGCCATGCCCCGTAAAATCCGGCGTTATTTTTTAGTTCTGTGGTCATGCCAAGATATGGTTCAAACGGACCATATGTAGTTGGATCTTTTTCATAGCACCACCGAACAAACGGTCCAAGCTCATAACGATTGTCGAACTGAAATTCACCACATGCATTTCCGCCATCGCCACCAACCTGATCCGGGTTTCCGCCGGATTCATATTTTGCCGCCAGATAACAGGCTCCATCATAAGCGGAAGAAGCACTTTGACGTTCAGCCTTTACCCCAAGAAACAGAAGACTCAAAAGAAGAAAAAGCGAAATAATAGGAAGCAGCAACAAAACATTGGATGCTATAATTTTAATGATGCCTGCGGATATTTTCGCCGTATTAATGACTCCATGCCGAAGTAGCATCCGCTGTTGATAATCAGCCCTTTTTTTTATCTCTTCTTCGTTCCCGGATAACCGGAGGGATTGAACGGTTGTATGGAAGTTCTTTGTTCTCCGAAACCATTTTAAGGATGCTCTAATTTTTCCCTCTTTACGAGAACTTTTTTCATCCTTTTTTCTTTTGCGGTCATTAGAATCTTTTTCATTCTTTCCTGACTTTTCTGTATCACTTTCTTTCCGATTTTTCTTTTTGGCTTTCCGTTTTTTACTTCCGGAATCATCCTCTGAGTCCTCTTCCTCAGCATGATCCATTTCTTTATTCCATTCCTCTACCGCCTGGGACGGTTTTATTTCCTGCCTATCTTTATCTTCTGCCGGATTTTTTTCAGATGTTTTTTCTGTATGTTCCTTATTTTTTATTTCCTTCTTCTGATTGGACGTTTTCTCCTCATCTTCACCAAGAGTTTCCTTTTTCTCTTCTGTTGAAGATTCTTCTGAAATTTCACTATCTTCCGAAGTATTTTTACTCGTGATTTTTTCTTTTTTTCGATTCTTTTTTAATTTTGTCAGATATATAAGTGTTTTTGATTTTTTTAAATCATTCTGGGAGTCCGGCTCATCATCTTCAACCTCTTTTTCTACATTCGCTGCTGTCATACCATGCAGCATGGATGCAGTATTCAAACTTTGATGCTGCTGTCTGAAAGTTTTACTCTGGTTGGATGATAATTCTTCCCCTTTAGAATCTTGTACTGTGGATGATTGTATCCTGCCAATCGTATATTTTCGGCTGAAATCCTTCTTTTTTTCTCTCTCATCCGTATTACTTTCTTCCTCTTCTTGTTGAAAAAGTGTCGGTTTTCCAGACAACGGATTTCCGTTTCGCTTCTCCTCTATTCCAATGCCCTGTGTGTTTTCTGTATCTTGCCGCCGCAGATATTTCCACATGGCCAGACGCATACTTTGTCGTTTTTCTTCTTTTATGTCATTATTTTCCGACATTTCCAGCTGTTCAGTATTCGGGATGGAAGCTCTCATCTTGGCTGCAGCATATTTTTTACCGTGATTTTCCTGAATCCGATTCTCTGATGCAGCCTCAATATTATCTTCCCGTTCTGAACCTGTACTTTTTAAAATAAAATGGGTTGTTTGTTGCTTCTCTTCTGCATGGGAACGTCCCGCTTCTGTTTGCACATATTTCTGTGTTGCCAGTCGTATACTTTTCAACTGCTGTTCCCGGGCAACTTGTCTGTCCGGTTTTTCTGGTATTTTATACGTCTCTGAAACAGGTGCATGGAACTGTGCAGCTTTCGCCTCATATTTTTCACTGGAGCCATTATATACAGGCTGTTCCGTATGTCCAGTGTTTTCCGGCAAGATACTTTGTGTATTTACTTGATTTTCCGGCTGCAAATATTTCTGCGTCGCCAGACGCATATTTTGCAGCTGTTGTTCCCGCGTAATATGGTTTCCTGTTATTTCCTGCGTTTCAGAGTGGCTCATAACAGATCGTATCTCTGACGCAGTATAGATTGCAGAAGTAGCACTGTGTACCGTCTTTTCCACAGATCCTGTTTTAACTTCCCGCTGTTTTGCCTGCCATGCAACTTCCGTGTGCTTGTCTTTTGGTGTCATGCGTTATCCTTCCTTTAGTTTTCCGGCATACGGTAACAACCTTGGATCTTTTCGATATATCCTTTTTTCACAAGAGATTCCAGTATCTCTTCTGCCTGTTTATTGGAAACACCGCATAAAATTCCGGCACCATAGCAATCCAGCCATTCATCACATTCGTCAGCTTCTTCTACTTTATGGTACATGAACAGCTCTTCTTCACTGATTGGCTCTTCTACTTCGCCATTTAAAAGCTCAACAGACTCTTTGTCTGGATCAGTGTCAAATGTTGACACCGAGTCTCTGTTTTCATCCGTGTCAATCTTTGACACGGATTCCAGATCATCTTCATGTTCATCTTGATCCGCTTCCTGGCTGTAAAATACGTTCCGATTTTCGGCAGCGGCTTCATGGAAGTTTGTACTGTAGAAATGATACAGCGGATTGTCCCGGCTAATCGTCGAATCACACTGCAAAATATGCCCGCCCCAGACAATCAAACTCTGGCCCGGTGTCGGATCAGAAAGCGCTTCAAACTCTTTCTGTGATAACTCCATAATCTGCAGCAATTCGTTCCGATCATCACCGGCTTGGTCAAGCAGCACCTTGAAATCGGAGTTTGATACAATCTCCATAATTTTCCGGTTGGCCGTTGCTGCTGAAACGTTCTGCAGACAGATCGTACAGATACCACCAAGTTTACGGTACGTCAGATACGCCTTTTCCAGCTCATTACAACTTGTCTCATGGCGGCAGACATATTGAGCCTCGTCAACGATAAAATGCGTTGCCCTTTGCTGTTCAACGTTGTAGGAAAAACGCTGCGTTAAAACATGCATGATTGTTATCATCAGCGGTTCCCACATCAATTCAGGGATATTTTTCATTCCAAATGCAACAAACCGGCTGCTGGTAGACAGTGTACTTTGTCCTTCCAATGTCAAAAAGCTATGCTTTGTATAAGCCTCCAGTGATCCATACAAATCACGCGCTTCCGGTTCCCGCTGTTTCTGGAAAATTGCTTCCAAATCAGAAAGCACCGGGGATATCGGTTTCTTTTTTGAAAACGTATTCTGATATAATTCCTCAACGCACCGGTAAATCAACGATTTATGGATACCGTTTGGACGTATACCGGTCATGATACTGTACAGAAATGCTTCCATATACTGCAGCTGGGAAAGGATATATTCTTCACGGCCCTTTGCATTCTTTTGCAGCAAAGATTCCGGAATCTCAAGAGGGTTCAGGCGCAGATCCGGATCAGAAAGATCAAAATACTGACCGCGGAATCTCTGGGTGATTCCCTTCATCTCATTCTGCGGATCAATCAGGAAAATATCATCTGTACTGTTAATCAATGTTTGTCCGATTTCCGTAATTTTCAGCAGCATGGACTTTCCAGAACCAGTGTGGCCAAAAATAACACCATTACTGTTTTTCAATGTCTTTCGGTTTCCAATGATCGGATTTCTGGTTTTTTTATTTATACCATACCATGTTCCGCCAGGCTGGATCAGATCCCAGGAATAGAATGGCTGGAATGCCAGATAAGAACTTGTCAGGACGGAACGCATATTATTTACACGCCTCGCTCCGATCGGAAGCAACGTATTCAGTGCCTGAATTTGCTGATCGTAGTAAGGAACAATCTGTATAGAATGTTTCCGGCAGCGGCGTCTGACTTCTGCCGTGTTTGCATCCAGTTCATCTTTATTTGCTCCACGCACTGCCAACAGGATTCCTACATAGAAGCCATTTTCATCATCTTCCTCGATCTGATCCATATATTTTTTCAGATTGGCCTGCTTCTTTTTCTTTGCATAGGACGGCTCACTATAGAAGTTACCCATACTTGCATTGGCCTGTACTTCCTGCCCGATCGCATTTTCATTGTAGAAATTCGTGTTGCTGATTTTTCCACGTAACACTTCCCGTGGGATATATGCCGTATCTATGGTAAGGCAGGTATAAAACGGAAAATCTGTCAGTTCAAAAATCAACTTTTCTTCATTCAATCTGGTTGGCAGAACCGCAGCAAAAAGAATCCGCATACACTCTTCATCAAATTCCATGTAGCTTTTGTGATTCCGCACAGAATGTGGAAGGATTGAATTGCGAAAATCTCTTCCGGCCTGTACCATATCCTGAAACGGGAGAATAAAACTTTCCTCTCCATCATCTGTGAAAAAGTAATTTCTGATTTTCTGAAACCGCTGCACAGCGTTTAAAGGAACCAATTCCGAACCCATTGCATAAAAGATTGGAAGTGCTGTATGCTCGAATGTATCAAACCATCCTTCCGCTTCTTCTATTGACCGGCAATTTGCACTCACAGTCAAATAACGCTGTTTTCGAACGTTTTCCTGTCCCTTTTCAAGAGATTTTTTAATCATTTCGTTATTGTAGCGGGCCAGCTCTGGATACTCACTTTTATTTTCATCCTGCAACAGAGATTTCTGGAAATTTGTTACGTCCCGTGGTTCACACTGTATTGTGATCTTGAAATCTGTGTCCATGGAATTTAGAAATTTCCGTAGTTGAAACAGGATGCCGTCTTTTTGCTGCTTGTCCTGATCCACATAGTTTAAGTCTGAAAAAGAATACACACGATCAAATTTTCTCCGCTTTTTCCCTGCCCCGTTATTCGGTTCTATTTCAAATATTCCATTTTCGTGTACACCTGCAATATCCAGCATTTGTTGAATACTGGCCGGTGTCTGGTAAACTGGCTGTGTACATTTTTTATATCGGATAAATTCCTCATTCGAAAAAAATCCCATTCTGTTCCATCCTTTCCAAGTATATAAAAAAGTCGGGATTTTTCCCGATCATTATTTTTCTTTTTTCAAATAATTTTTTCTTGCCTGGTTATATTCGTCACTTTTCCAAACAAGTTTGGCTGTGGACTTTCTGTATTTTCTTGCCCGGTAAAACTCTATTGCAGAAAGCCCGCTACGTGACTTCCATACCTGACTGAAAATGATAGCTGCAGCAACAGCAGTTCCAATCAAAAATGATATATATAAGTTCCATCCAAGTATAAAATACAACAAGATAATGATAATACCACAGGAGACAGCAGAAACGGCCATCACACCTAACTCTCTTGCTGTAAGTCCTTTCCAGATGCTATCCTTATATGCACCAAAATCTTCATTCATGTTTACCATAAGCTATGTCCTTCCTACTATTAAAATCCAAATGCTCTTCGAACCATCGCATCCGTACCAGATACTGATCCCGTTATAATAAGGATACCAAGAATAGCTTGAAGTCCTTCCCATCCTTGTGATCCCAACATTCCGCCCAATATATCTTCTGATGCAGTAGGGAACAGCCCACCGGCATTTATTAAAATTGTTCCAAGTCGCATCATTAGCATGATTCCTGTCATTTCAAACAATGCACAAAGAAATGTACGGACCCAGCTTGATCCGGTATGTCCAATTTCATGTGGCCCTGCATAAGTGGAAAGTGCAAGTGGTGCAACAGCCATATAAAAAAACAATTTAAGGAAAACCCTATAAACCGTCCATAATGTAATAACTGCGCCACCCAGGCAGATAAACAAAAACACAAGGCCAAACAGATTTCCAAAAATAAGTCCGGATCCACTCATTTCCCAGTCATCCCCTACTCTTATAACCAGTGAAGCGGCATCTTCCGGAACAATAATCCCAAAAAATGCTTGTTCAATTTCAATCAAAAAAACGAGGATATTCGTGAGATTTAAAAAAACAGCATCCACAAGTGCCAGCTTGATAAAAAACTGGATGCTTGCTTCCATGGTCATTCCGTGTTTAATATCCGTTGTTTCTTTGAAAAAATTAATCATAAAGAAAACACTTACAAGTGTCGCACCTAGAATCTGTAGTGCCAGGAAAATCCGGTATGCTTCATCCCAAAGTTCACCATCTGCCAAACTTTTTGGATTCGTTTGCAGCATATCAAACGCATATGCAATTAATGAATTCCAAACATTGCACCCAAGGGAAAAGAAACCACTTCCCGAAAAAACCGTTTTGAAAAAATCTAATATCTCATTTATCATATTTTCTCCATAAGAAAAAGGAGGATATTCCCTCCCTTTTCATTATCCCTTCAGAGCAGTTGTAATTACCGGAGCAACCAGCATAACTAACGCACCGCCAACCCCTTTTAAAGATCTTGTAATAGCACCTCCGCCTTCCTGTGCCTGCATGGAAGCTCCAAATTCAAATGCGTGCCATAATAAAATAACACCACCCACAGATTGTACCACAGCGCTGATCAGATTCCATAAAATTTCAAATTTCGCATTTATTGCGGCCGTTGCATCTGCAAAAACCATTGGCGCACCTACTCCCTGCAGGAACATCAAAAACGCAAAGCAAGCCGTATATTCCGTGACTTTTTTCAGTTTCTTTTTTACTTCGATTGGCTTTTTCATATCTTTTACCTCTTTTTGATCTAAAAATAGCCCGCACCAAATTTTGGTGCAGGTCTTATTTTCGTTTGTTCTTTCGTGTCAATCCTTCACACGACATTTTTTAATCGTCATCATCATCATGTTTGTGAAATCTTCCAATTAAAAATGCAATAACACATCCTACCACCGCTATAATCGGGATAATATACTGAATCGGCATTCTCTATTTTCCTCCTTTTTCTTCCTGTTTCAGAACCGGAAACTGGGGCAATCCAGTACACAATTCCAGTCCATTAAATTCTTGTTTTTCAATTATCTGCTGATAATCTACCGTCACAGTAACGAAATATACTTTTTGATTGTTGGCATCCCGGCCTTCCTCTGTATGAAGATGTCCCTGGACAAACACTGTCGTTCCTTTTTTTATTTTCTGAAATGCTATCATTGCCCGTTCTCCAAAGGCAACACAGTACATGTAATCGGAGTAAGAACTTTTCGGTCGCTGCACGGCCAGGATGTACCGGCATGTTGGAACTGATCTCCCTCTCCTGTCTTTTTCATAGGAAAATTGTGGGACGCAGGTGCAAACACCCTGGATTTTAATCTGATTCATGTTTGCCCTCCTTATACCAGATTGCCAGTTGTATTTTCTTGACGGTAAGGCAGCCTCCGGTATCGCAGAACTTCCATCCGCAGTAAATCATCCCGCAGGGTTTCTGCATCCATGCCCTCAAATAAAATGTCAAGGGTTGTCTCAAAATCCCGGTAACGGCTGCGCTGGCTGTACGTAAGTGCCTTTTCAATCCTTTCCAGAATCGGACCATTTTCATAAAGTTCCTGCAATTCTAAAAGGGATTGCTGCAGTGTGTCTTTTCGCCGGAAATGTTCTATCATCCGGCTTTTAAATTCTGCCACATCAGCCGGGTTTAACACTTCCGGTTCCGTGTCAATGTTTGACACGGGAACTTCTTCTTTATCATTCGGAAGTTCTTCCGGCGCATTTTCCGTTTTTTCCTCTTCTATGACAGGTATATTCTTTTTTCGTTTTAAATCTGGAACATTTAAAACATTTTTCAGCTTTTTGGTATCAACCCCAAGCTTTTTTTCCAACGGCTCTTCTTGAGTTTCTTCCTTTTTCTGTTTTCGCTCTTGTATTAAACTGATTCCAGCTGTTGCTGCAAAACCAAACGCTGCGATCGCAAGCACCGCGGTCATCAAGTAATATGGATTTCCCAAAAATGACTTTATACTTTCCATGGCCGATCTCCTTTACTTGAAATTCCGTGATGCATCTACCGCAAGTTCTACCAGCTCCTCTGCCGAAATTCTTCTGTCATACCATCCGGTCAGAACTGCCGCTTTTTCGTATTCATCATAAGATGCCTTATATTCCGGCATTTCTGCGTTCATCTGGTAGATGACTTCTTTTAAGTTCTTGGTTTCGCGGCGTGGAACACTGATTTCATAGCATGGAAGGGAATCAAAGCGGAAATGATAATTCTTTTCGCCACATACCGCATCTACAATAATTCCATCCGTATTATGGCGGGTTGTCACATTTTCGAACTCTGGCAGTGTCAGCAAGTAATTCTGCAGTTCTTCTGCACTTAAATCGTGGCTTTCCGGCTGATTACTGTTTTCTTCCAGCTGTCTCTGTAATTCTTCCTTGTCTTTTGCCTGATCATCCAGATCTCTCTGCAAAGATTTTACCTGCTTATTTAGTTCAATGACTTTTCCTTGGAGTTCTCCATTCCGTTTTCGCAACTTTTCTTCTACTTCCGGATCAGTGCTGCTATCCTCTGCTTTTAACTGCAGGTTCGCAAGTTCAGCTTCCTTTGCATCAAAATCTTTCTGTAATTTTTCCATCTGTTCCGTTTTGGAATCACGTTCTTTTTCTGCCATGGAAAGACGGCTCTGCAATGTTTCAATTTTCGCCTGCAGTTCTGTTTCCTTATCCGTTGGAAGTGACATATCCGGATACAGTTTTAAATTTTCCTGCATCATCTTGAGGTTATCCCTCTCTGCCTGCAGCTCAATACTTAAGTTCTGTGCCTGCAGCTTTTCCATTTGCAGTTCCTGCCGTTTCTTAATCAGCTCATTTTCCTGTTCCTGCTTTGCTTTCGCCAGGGATTCTTTTGTTTCCTGTTCCCAGTTTTTTAAAGCAGTTTCCTGTTTTTCCATGTCCTCTACTTTAGCTGCAAGAGCATCCTGGATCTGGTCCAGTTCTTTTTCCCGGTTATCCAGATCTGTTGCTTTCTGTTCCTGGCTATTTTTCTGCTTTTCCAATGCATTTGCAAGAGACTGCAGCTGCTTGGAACGGTCATCGAACAGCTTTTCACGTTTTTTATATTGCTCTTCTCGTTCCTGATACAGCTGATTCATTTTTTCGGCCATACTTAATGTATTTTCATCCATGACGTATCCTTTCTTCGGGCGCTTAGCCCAATATCTTTCTTACTCTTTTTTCGTATTGCAGTAAGAAACATCAATACACTCCAACTGCCGATAAAAAAAACGGCAAAAAAACAGATATGATTCCTATCTGCCGTATCCACCGGATCAGCCTTTAAAATCATACCTTCTGTATCTGTGTCAATGTTTGACACCTGTTTTGTGGTTTCCATATCGGTGTCAACGTTTGACACCGCTTGTGGCTTTTCCGTACTCGTGTCAACGTTTGACACCGCTTGTGGCTTTTCCGTACTCGTGTCAACGTTTGACACCGCTTTGGGATTTTCCGTATCCGTGTCAACGTTTGACACCGCCTGGTGGTTTTCCGTACCCGTGTCAATGTTTGACACCGTTTTGCTGCTTTTCTGTCCCGTGTCAATGTTTGACACGGATTTTTCAGCCCGTTTTCCATTCCATAAGGAAACTCCGGTTCCGCAGAGCAGCAGGCAAGCCAAAATCATACAAATTCTGGCTCTTACTTTTGCTTTAAGACGCTTCCTTTTCCGCATTCGCGACCTCTTTCTGGGCAACCGTAACGGCGTGTATAACCAATCTGTAAGGACTGGAGCCATCACCTACGCAGGTGGATAAAGTAAAAACTTTCTCCTTTCCGGTCGGGGCAATATTACAGTCATATTCCGCATTCTGTACGGTTTCTGCAATCCATTGTTTCCATTCCTCGCTGTCACCTTTATATCCCAGTGTAAAAACATCACTGTCATACCGGGTGCTGTATACGCTGTATATCGCACAGGTATAAGTAGTTTCCGGTGTATAAACATATACATAAGGATAAGTGTTCCGGAAGTCCTTATCATGGTACTTTTTCAGGCTTCCAAACATTTTCCCGGATGCCATGTTATGCCCATATAAAATAATGTGGCTTTCTTCGAAATCTGTTCCGGCAGTTGCAAAAATGGAACCAAGAATATTGCTTTCTCCTGTTACGGTATGGTTCAGGTAATAACTGTTGTCCTCTCCTAAAGCAACCGGATAATCAATGGGTGTTCCGGGAACTGTGATCCATGCCAAAATCTCAGGATTGATCTGCTGTAAATTCTGAAAATCAACTATTCTTTCCATATTCGGATCTGTTTCCTCTTCCGGCTCATCTGTAGTTGATTCTGTGTTTTCTTCATCTGTTGTATCCGGATTTTGGATATAGCCACTGATAAGGTTCTGCTGTTCCCGGTCGGTTTGTGCTTCCTGCAAAATCCGTGGAAGATAAGACGCACCCAGCAGACATAAAATTGCCAGCAGGACACACCCAGCAGCTTTTCGCATTTTCACACCTCCCTGTTCTTTAATGAAATACCCGTGTCAAACATTGACACGGGTATAAATCCGGTTTTGCTGGTTACTTTAACGGAATGATGTTCTTAACAGAAGTATCATGCGTTGTAGTTCCCCAGTCATCTTTCTGGTTTTCAAATGTGATGGATGTACCGGTTGGTTTCGCCTTTAAATTTGCATGTACGGAGAAAATTTTATCCGGAGCAACGCCCTTCGCCGGTTCCTGTAATTTTGAAATCTTTACATTCTCTGTTCCGGTAACGTTCACCAGATGATACCGCAGCACATCCTGTTCTGTTACTGTGTAGTCTTCTCCTACCGGGATTTTGTTCCAGGTGACAGAAAGTTCTACATATCCCTGTCCATCGGTATGTGAATTTACGTAATTTTCCGTGAACTCTACATAATTCTGGAAGGTACGGTCTTTTCCATTAATATCTTTTCCTTTTACGGTGAAGATAAAGGTTGGGTTTCCATGCGCCCAGGTAATATCGCTTGCTTTAATTTTCTTTACTATGGTAAGGTCTGCATAGCGCATATCCTTCATGGTGATAGTCTGCGTATCTGCTTTGCTTTCCAGCGTAAAGGTAATTGGATCAGCAAGTTTATAATGATCCGGGGCCTGATCCTCACATAAAGTATACTGACCCGGTTTCAGTTTTTCGATCCGGTGCGGTGTGCTTCCGGATGTCCAGCTTTCTACCAGACGGCCATTGCTATCCAGAAGAGAAAGTTTCGCTCCGGAAATGTTCTCTCCGGTACCGGAATCTACTTTTGCAAGATCCAGTTTTGTATAATCATTTTCTACCGTGATTGTCAGGTTTGACTGCCCATTGACTTTTCCGTCGGATACTGTGAAATCTTTCACTGCATTATCCAGTACGTATCCATCTTTGGTTGCCGTTTCCTGGTAATGCCAGGTTCCATCCTTCACACCATCAATCGTGATCCGTCCATTGCTATCTGTTTTCTGCGTTTTATCATAGCTCTTGTCATCATTCCAGATATGGAACGTAACACCTTCCATGACTGTGCCATCGTTTTTGCTTACTTTCTGCAGAACAAGCGCATTTTTCTGGTTCTGTACAGCTACATTGACGCTGGTATGGCTATCATCCAGGGTAACTGCATGTTCTGTAGTATCCAGGACGTATCCATCCGGGGCTGTTATTTCTTTGACAATGTACTGACCAAGTTCCAGCTGTTTGCTGGCTGCTGATCCATTGCCATCTGTAGTTACGGTATCAACTACCGTATTGGCAGCAACCAGGGTTGTACCTCCGGCTGTCTTAATATCCTTTGCAGCTTTGATTTCAAATACCGCACCGGAAAGTTTTTTATTATTCTCACCGGTTTTTGTGATTGTGATCTGACCGGTTTTTCTGGCATTTGTCGCATCCAGTGTTAAAGTAACAACACCTTCTTTTTCTGCTGTAAACTCATGTTCCCAGGTTCCGGTATATCCTGTCGGATTTTTGGTTTCTACTACTTTGAATTTTCCACCTTCTGAATCTTCTGCATGGAGATTTAATGCTCGATAAGCTTTATACTCATCTTTCCATTCGGCCTTGGTATACGTTACCCACTGGCCGCCTTGCATCTTGTAAACAGTGAATTCTGCGCCTTTTAGGGCTTCTCCTGTTGTTTCATCTGCCTTTTTGATGACAAGGTCAACATTTTTGGTCTGATGCATAACCATTTCTGATGTATAACCAAACTCAGAAGTATTCCATACGTGCCAATCTGTTGCCTCGGTCCGGCTTGATCCTTTCCATCCATTAAATATGGCATCCCCACCAGTAAATGTAAAGTCTTTTGGATATGATTGCACTGTGGTAAGTCCCTTACCTGGACCGTCCACATTTTGTATGGTTCCTCCATTATAAAAGACCATAGTCTGAGAATCGCCTTCATATGTGTAAGTAACCCATCCTTCCGGGTTATCCGGTGAAGTACCATCATCTGCATTTGAACCCTTTTTTGCTGACCAGATTGCATCCGTTCTTGCATCATAGATTAGACGATCATCAGCTTCCTTCGTGACATAAATGCCATCGACTTTTCCATCAATATAAAATCCCTGGGAATAGTCCAGATCAGATAAAGTGAAATGTCCCTTAACCTTAAGTGGATTTCCATTTTCATCGTAATATGAAAATCTTACCTTAATCCATTTCAAGCCTTTAATATCAATGACAGGAGTTGCACCGCCTTTTGTATTGTCTACAGAAACAACAACATTGTCTACATCTTCATATCCCGGATACCCGCTGATATTAGTATTCTGCCAGTCCAAAAACCAGATCCGCATGGTAACAGGTAAACCATTAGCATTGCCTACATTGGTATACTCTGCATACATCTTTCCTTTTAATCTTTCATACGGAATAAAAGAACGGGTATTTCCATTATCACCTATATCTGATAATGGCCACCATTTCGAACACACCTGTGCATATTTTTCACCATTAACGCAAAACTGATTATCCCATTTCGTACCATCTGTACTACCGAATGAAACCTTTGTGTTTGCTCCAATGACTGGCGTAAAATTGTAGGTTCCGTCAATCGTGCTGTTTGTATCTACCTTTTTTCCAATGCCAGAATCAACCACAGATGGTAACCCATCCATGCCTGCGCTGACAGCAAAAACATTTTCCGGGAAAGAAATTCCAGTTACCATCAAGGCTGCCATAAGCAGCCCTGACAGTGCCTTTTTCCATCGTTTCACAGTTTTTTCCTCCTCTCTTTCTTCTCTTTACGGGACAGTTTCACGGTTCCAAGAGCCGCTACCGCCGCAATTCCAAGAGGAACAAAAACGTATGGATCTGCAATACCGGTTTTTGGTGCCGTAGTCTGCGAAATGGCAGGGGACGGTTCGTTTTTGCCCGGTTCTTCAGCACCCTGTACACGGAAAATCCAGTTTACCATGCTTTCCCGTTTTGCATATGCATTTTTCAGTTCTGCCGGTAACTGCAGCGTAAACTGTACCCGCGAATTTTTCCCTGTTTCCAGTGTTCCAAGACTGATTTCCTGATTCAGGGATGCAGCCTGCAAATCACCGTTATACAGGGTTTTTCCGTTTTGCGTGATCGTCAATTTAAACTGTTTTAAAAGGTCAAGTTCTTCATCCGTTAAATTTCCAGGCGTTTCCGTATGGAAGAAAAATTCGGCACTGGTTGCTGTCGTATTGGAAAGCTGAAAACTATCACTGATCGTATCGCCAGGCATTGCCGTCTGTAAATTTCTAAAGAAATCTTCCGGCGCAGCCACCAGCTTTCTGGCAGCCCCTTCATAAGTGACGGACATAGCGGTATACTGTTTTGTCACTTCTGTGATGCTGTTATCCGTCTCATGTACGCACTGTTCAATTTCCGTATCGCCCCATGGGGATTCCGAATTAAAATCCGGTGTAAAGTTTGCTGCCTGCACCGCTTCTGCGGTCACAGTAAGTCCAAGAACCCTGTCCTGTGCTTTTGATGTCCACGCTGCAGGAATCGTTACGTTCTGGAAAAAGTCTGCGGATTCTCCGTTTTTCAACGGCTGCGTATAGTAATAATACTCACCCTGTTTTACCCATTCACCGGAAATTCCATCCAGTTCTTCATCACTCAGAACATACTCCGCAGGCGTTTCCTTATCCTGATCCACCGAAGGTGTTTCTGTAGGTTCAGGCGTTGGTTCCGGTTTTTCTGGCTCTTCTGGTGCTGGTGTTACTTCCGTTTCGGCATTTTCTGTCGTTTCCTGTGCTGTCTCTTCTGTTGCTTCCGGCGTTTCATTCGGGTCTGCATCCGTTTTGGAATCTTCCTCTGGCTTTTCCGTGTCAACGTTTGACACGGAATCCGATGCCTCTCCGGAATAAGTGGTTTTCACCCGGATGTAGCAGGTTTCCGCATAATTCGTGATACGAGGAATCTTTGAAATGCTCTGGGATGGAAGCACAATTCCATCTGCAGGTCCTTCGTAAACTTTTTCCGTATCACCATCTTTTTCGTATTCCTGGATTCCAATGTTTACATCACCGGTGCTGATGTGGTTTGTAACGGTAACGCTGTCCTGATAGTAAGCATATGATCCACTGATGGTACTTACTGCCGTGACCAGAATTCCGGCTGCTATTGCAATTTTCCTTTTCATTACTGGCCACCTCCTCCAAACCGTTTCCATGCTTCCTGATAAGAAGTGTATTCCTTCTGACCATCTGTTGTCTGAACGGATTCCTCGTAAACTGTTACTTCCAGGTTATCCTGCTCATATTCATCTGCAACAGTAACCCCCGTAAACAGATAAGTTGTTGTTCCTCCAACCGGAACAGCTTTTTTATAATAGTAATAGCCATCATTTCCCTTGACCCAGTTTGTGGTATCAAGTCCCGTGAACTCTTTTACAGGTTCACTGCATGTAATATATGCCCGGACATAGCAAGGTACATCTCCTGTATTTTTTGCCCTGACTTTTTTTACTACTGATCCGCTGGATGGAACCGGTGTCGGTGTCGGAAAATCCTCATCCGGAATAATGGTGTTATTTCCGGTTCTGATAATGTTTACTACTTCATCATGGTCCGTCTGGTAAGCAGAAGATCCCGATATTGCGGTGGCTGCTGCAAGAAAACCGCAGCAGCACATTCCGGCAATGGACAGCATTCGTTTTTTCTTTTTTTTCATGCTGTTTTCCCTTCTTTTTCAGAATAGTCCGGATGGCTTTCCGGACTGTTCTGAAAAGTATTCTTATGATAAAGTGTTGTTTCCATCCTGTTCCGGCTCAACCTGAACATCATCTGGGGTATTTGTTTTGTTTTCATCCGATGCTGCATTTCCGTTTCCATCAACGGTTGTAACCCCATTATTTCCGCTTTCGTCAGACTGCGGAGTCGTGATCTGTCCTGCCTGGCCCTGGTTCTGCAGTTCATATTTTTTCCATGCGGAAGCTGCTTTCTGTGGAATCGTGGTTCCTTCTCCGGTGTTGAGTTCCTGGATTGCATAGTAATGTACCGGCACATTCAGATCTTTTCCATCCAGCTGTCCCTCTACAATATTGGCAGCTGTCAGGCTTGTAAAGATCGGATCTGTTGTTTTTCCCGGTGCAAGTATTTCGTTATAGCTGTAGGTGTAAACCATATTATCTCCTACACGCTTGTTGTACATCAGAGTCCATTTCTTAGAAACATTGTTCATAGAGAACAGCTCTGTATCTTTTGCAACGCCTCCATTCAAACGGTTACCTGCAGCATTAACAGTAATCACCTTTGCAATCGGGATAGAAACATCCAGATATACATAAGCATCATTTTTTCCAACATTTTCGATCTGCGGGTCTTTTTTGATCACCTGGGTCGGAACGATATTGTTGGTTTTTCCATCATTATCCGGTGTGTAGTTCGGCTCATGGCCAACGATGTCTACTTTACCTACAGAAAATTTGTTGGTTACAGAATCATGATCTGTCAGATATGCCATGGATGATCCAACGGCCAGTGCTCCGCACAGTGCTGCAGCTGTAAAAAATGCTGCTACTTTTTTCTTTGTCATAATCGTAATTCTCCTTTTTTTCTTTTTGTTTTTTTTACCTGTTCCCGTTCCTTTGGTTCAGGTCTTTTCTCCGGAAAACAGAAAACCAGAAGCATGAACAGCGCCAGAAAACCTACGGTAAGAAACATGTGATTTTTTGCCCACATAAATCCGTATCCAAGATATGGAATGCAGAACAGGTATGTTCCACGTATATTTTCTACCGGAATGGTTCCGGAATCCGGATCTGTGTTTGCATCCCCTTTTGTCTTATATCCTTCTTCTGTTTTTGACAGAATCCGGTGTGTCACCAGATCCCCGTGCCTCTCAAACGTAGCAATATTTCCTGGACGTACATCCCTCTTCGATGAATCCACAACTGCCACTGATCCTGTGGGAATCACAGGTTCCATAGAACCTGACAGAATCACATAACCCCTTAAATCACGGCACTGATAACAGGTAATACCAAGCACCATACAAACCAGAATCCATAGGAATGCGTGTATTACTTTTGTTTTCATTTTTCCTCTCTCTCCTTTTTTACTTTTTGTTGCCACTTCTTCCGTGCAACGGCATCACCCCCTAAAAATGGGCATAAAAAATGCACCAGCCCATGAAAACCATGTTCTGATGCATGAAAGCCCATATTCCTTTTTTTTGTGTCAATCATTGACACGAGCAATTGAAAGATTTTTTTGTCCTACCTGCTGTCCCTTCTGTTTTCCTTCTTTTGCAAGTATAACATAGCATACCTTTCTGCGACGTGCAATATGACATTTTTTTGAAAAACATGACATTTTTTCAAAAGATATGACATTTTTTCAAAAGATATGACATTTTTTCAAAAAAGATGACATTTTTATAACTGCCTTTTTTTCTAAAAAAGGGATGCACAAAGTTCTGCGCATCCCCCGTACTGCTTGACTTTTTTCGTCCGGCAGCTTATAATCAAATCAGAAGCAATCAAGGATATACCAGTGTCGGTGGTTGCCTTTCTGAAATAATCTAAATTATTACAAAGAGCAACAAGAGACATAGGCTATCCCCTATCACGTTCTGATCTGATTAGATTCAGTATAGCATATCATCGACTATTTTACTACCTCTTCGACATACAAATCCCCTCTCGCAATTCGTCTACGAGAGGGGATTCTTTTTTATCGGATAAAGTAGTTTGTAATCTGATAATAATCGTTTTCTGTCATGCCGAGTACATCACTCATACCATCGTCCATATGTTCCCAGGTTGTTGCATAATCATAATCTTGATCTGAGAAGGAAAATACAGCTGAGAAATTCACAATCTTTCTTCCGTTATACTCCTGCGGTTGTCCATACATTACAGCGATTGCTCCATATGCATTATAATCATCCATCTGGTTTGCTTTATGGCCTGGAGAGGACATCCAAAGGTTGAAGATCTGGCGGGCAAGATCATCGGAATCTGTATATGACAGACCACCGCCGCAGCCGTTCTGTCTGCCACCATGCAGGGCCAGATTATCAGAAGTTCCGTATCCTGGCTGTGTGATTGATCTCATGATATGGTATCCGGCAGCGGCAACGCTTCTCGGATAACAATGCTTATCATCCCAGATCATGGCTGCGTGTCCTTCTTTGACACGTTCTTCATTTACCAGATCGAAAATCTTTCTGGAAACTTCCTGATCGTAAACGGTCATTCCAAGAGCCTCTTCGTTGGTGTATGGGATATTAATTTTTACTTCTACGTATCTTCCAACAACACCTCCGTTTGGCTTAGATCCCATTGCATCAGCTGAGATAATAACTTTTCGCATACCATTTTTTTTATGAACCGTTACAAGTCCATTTTCATCTACGCTTGCTACTTCTGGATCATCCGAAGTCCATTTTACCGCTTTGTTGGTTGCATTTTCCGGATATACGGTTGCGGCCAGCTGCAGTGTCTGTCCAACTTCAGTTAATTCCAGATTACTGTTCGGTGTAATTGTTACGCTTGTTGCATAAACGGTTTCTGCTGGTGTCTCTGTTGGCTTCGGTGTCTCTGTCGGCTTTGGCGTTTCCGTCGGTTTTGGTGTCTCCGTTGGTTTTGGTGTCTCCGTTGGTTTTGGTGTCTCCGTTGGTTTTGGCGTTTCTGTCGGTTTCGGTGTTTCTGTCGGTTTTGCTGCTGGTTTTGTTGTAAGCGCACCGTCTTTTCCGTAGTAATTTCCGTTTACCGTCTGATCCGTTACCATCTTACAGTCTGATCGGAAATAATATGTCTTTCCGGAAATTTTCATCTGCATATCCTTGCAGGCTCCGCCCCAGCTCCGGATATAGTATTTTGCTCCGTTTTCTTCTTTCCAGCATCCGGAAAGCATAACTCCGTTTCCGTCCACAAAATACAGGTTATCTTTGTATGTAAAGCTTGTGTTCACTGCCATGGTGCTGTCTGCCTGGAACCAGTACCATTTTCCTCCGGTTTTCAGCCACTCATTCTGATAGGCTGCACCGTTATCATGCAGGTAATATTTTTTCCCGTTCCAAGTCTGCCAGCAGTTTTTATAAGCTCCGCCCCAGCTGCAGAAGAAATAGGTTTTTCCCCCGTCCGTGAAAGATTCATTTGCTTTCATAGTTCCGTCTGCGTTCAGATAGTAACGGTTATTGTCCCAGGTCTGCCAACCCGTTGCAATTTTTCCATCTTTTGCCAGTTTCCACTGTCCATCCATCACGATCCACTGCATGTTGGTTACTTCTGCAGCACTATTGAAGGTATACGAACGTCCATTGATCTTTGCAGACCGGCTTTTATAGGCTCCACCCCAGCTGCAGAGATAGCGGATTTTTCCGGTATCATCCAGTCTCCACTCATTGGAGCGCATACTTCCATCACTATTCATGTAGTATTTATTTCCATCCCAGGTCTGCCAGCCCGTTGCAATTTTTCCGTCTTTCACCAGATACCATTTTCCGCCTTTTACAACCCACTGAGAACCCTGTACCTTACTGTCTGCACCGAATGTATAACTTCTGCCGTTGATTCTTGCCTTGCAGTTCAGGTAAGCACCACCCCAGCTGCGGAAGTAGTAAACCGATCCATCCGTATCAATCATCCACTCATTGGCTTTCATGGTTCCGTCTGCATTCAGATAATATTTTTTTCCATCCCAGGTCTGCCAGCCGGTCTGTTTTACACCGTCTTTGTAAAAATACCAGGTTCCGGACTCCTGCGTCCATCCGGTTTTTCCAGCTGCCTGTACTGTCTGGGCAGAAACGGTTGGGAACATATTTGTTGCGGCCGGTGTGCCTACTGCCAGGCTCAGGCCAAGAAGTACCATTGCGATTCTTTTTCTCATACTTTTTTCCTCCGTCCGTGTCAAACATTGACACCGATTTTTCTGTTTGAATTCCGTGTCAACGTTTGACACGGGATTCCTTGTTTTGTTATTTCACTTTTTATTCCGGAATTTCTTCCAGAAGTTCCCCGGTATAATCTTCCCGTTTTCCGAGTTTTACGGCATCGTCCAGTTCGGACTGTTCCATGCATACACTTCCGATCGGGTGGATTCCTGGATCACAAAGAATCAGATACAGATTTCCCTGGTAATCTTCCGCTACATCACCATCCTGCCGGTAGCCAACAAACTCATGCTCAATCGGTATTTCTTCCGGATGCTCCAGATAGAATGGATCAAGCTCTCCCCAGTCCAGTGTGGAAAAATTGAAGTCCGGAAAACGTTCTGCTATTACTTTTTCTGCATTTTTTCGAAGCTCTTTCATGTCCATATGGTTTCTCCCCATTTTTCATTTTTTGGAATCATATTATCATATTACCTTTCCAATTCCGTAATTACAAGAGTCTTTTGCTATTTTTCATATTGCATTTTTATTACATTCTAATCACCCCTCTGTTTTATCTGCATTTGTTGTTATTGTAATATGGCTTCCGCTGCTGAATGCGGCTTCCATAGATGCCTTTAATGCGTTCAGGATTTCATCTGCACTTTTTGTTCCCCCGTAGAAGCCCGTATTGGCCGTTTCCTGCGATTTTTCTGCATCGTACCGTAAAATGATCGTAAGTCCTGTTCCAGCCGTTGCAGCGTCCGAAAACGAGTTTGAAAGGGTTGTCCTGGATGTACAGGAAACGGTAAGTGTTCCACTCAGGAACTTACAGCCGGAAAACAGGTTCCCGCTATCCGTACAGGAAGATGGGATTTCACCGGTTATGGATTCCAGTGCGGTACATCCGAAAAAACTGCTGTTCATTTTCTGTGCAGCTGATGGGATATGCACTTCTTTCAGGTTGACGCAGCCATTGCAGATATTCGAGAGTTCCTTCGCACTGTCCGGAATCTGGACAGATGCCAGAGCCATACAGCCGTAATACATGGAATCCATGTTCTCCAGCTGCATACAGGCTGTTGTATCGGCTCCCTCGATCAGTGCCGTATCACCGTAAAATGCTTTTTTTGCCTGTTTTATATTTCCTGGAAGTTCCATGGCCTTTTCCAGTGCGATACACCCTTCTGCGCAGGATGTAATATCTTCCAGCCGGACCGCACCAGACATATCCGGCATACTGGTCATCGCCGTAGCATTCTTGAATGTTTCCACCATGCTTCTCACTGTATCCGGGATGCGGCACAATGTTTCCAGGTATTCGTCATTTCCTGTAAACCAGTAGTCCATGCTTTCCACTTCTGCCTCCGGATCAATCCAGGTCAGCCGTTTAACAGAATATTTCTTCCATGGCGCAGAATCTGATTTGAAATTCCGGACGCTTCCTTTTCCGGCTATTTCTAGATCCCCGTTGGAATACAGGATAGCCTCCACATCATCTGGATTTTCTCTGCCGATTTTATACCTAGCACTTTCATCACGGTCAATAAGCACTGTTATCTCTGCCTTGATATCCGGATATGCCTTGGAGGAAACCTCTACGGTAACACTGTGGCCATGTGCCGGCACTTTAGCCGGTGACACGCTGTATGTATCTGCATCCAGAAGCTGTTTCTTTTTCCCGGATATTCCGTATACGCGGAAATTTTTTTCTGAAATCCTACTTCCGGCAGCATAGCTTTTCTCTGCAGCTTCCACCTTGATCGTTTCCGGTTTTTCCGGTGCAGCTTCTTTTCGAAATTTTGGCAGTACCAAAAATACGACTCCAACAAGAATCAGCAAAATAACAGCAATCAACGCTATGATCCACAAGCTGCTTTTCTTTTTCTGCCTTTTTTTCTCTGGCTGTTTTTTTGATACGGCCATTTTTACTCTTTTTCCTTTTCCCATATTTCTCTTCCTTTCGTTTTACTTTTGCCTGTTATCCGGTGCCAAATCACAATTAGCCAGATTGGTATAATAATTCTGGATGGTCATTGGCGCATTATACAGTGCCGTCAAAAGATACGCCTTAATATTCCCGATTTTCTTTTCCGTATTGTGCAGGCACTTCAGGATATAACAGATGTGATCTTTATCCAGCTTCAGGAACATGCTTTTTACAATCGGAACAGGACGTTCCTTTCCTCCAATCCGGATTGTTCCTGTATCCGGCAGCATTAGGGTTTCTACAATCAGATCGACCAGTTCATCCACTTCCTGCTTGTTATAGATCGGCGGGTAGTTCTCGTAATCAATATTTTTCCGAATCAGTTCCCGGTAGGCAGATATCCGATCCATCATATCCATCCCATCTCTTTTTGTTCCCCGCTTTATATTATTCATCTTTGATTGATAGGATATGATATGATTATCTATATCATTTTCTTTAATTGGTATATCTTTAATTATTTGTGGTTGAAAATCCGTATACGGAAAATCGGTTTCCGTAAAATCCTGATATGGCTGTACCGGATCTGGATTTTTCGTATACCGGTTTTCCATTTCCGTAAAATCCCGACATGGATTTTCTTTCGATAAATGCTGGGATTGTAAGTCTTTTTCACCTTGCTTCTCTGGTTGTTCCTGCTTTTCTGAATGGACTTTTTTTAATTTTTGTAATTCCTCATTTCTGCTTGTTTTCTGAGACGTACTTTTTTCTTCTTTCATTCCTTCCTGCATTCGTTCGGCTACTTCTCGCTGCATTTTCTGAATGATCTGTTCATGGCCTTTTGGATTTTCTATATCTTCTAATTGGCCAGGATACTCCAAAAAAATGTATTCCACACCCTGAAATCTTCCATTCTCCCTATATTCCATTCTACTCAGATATCCATTCTCCTCTAACTCTTTCAGCGCAGACATGACTGCACTCTTTCCTTCTTTTACGATAGCTGTCAAACCGGATACCGAATATTTCCAGTCTGCAGGAAGGGATAATACCAAAGACAGCAATCCGCTTGCCTTTAGGGAAAGATTCATGTCGCGTAAATGATAATTTGACATCATCGTATAACCATCTATTTTTTGGATTCTTTTGTAGACTGCCATAGTAAAAACCTCCTGTTTCTAGCCTTTTGCGATCCGTAGCCCCATTTTCGTCACTGCGTCACAATTTACACCCTTATTTTGATTTTTTTGTCTGCCTGGTACTTTTACCATACCAGGCAGTTTTGTCCATTCTGCAAGCTCTGACACGTTTACAACTGGGGTTATCCATTTTTCTACGTGGTCACTGTGCTTCCGCAAGATGTATGATACATTTTACTCAATTACCTGGTAATATACCGTAACGAAATTTCCGTTTTTTTCCCGGACAACACTTTTTTTTATGTATTGCTTTTCGATCAGTTTTTTTAAACCGGATCGTACAGCATCTGCTTTATCTTTTCCAGATTCCACTAACTGATCCACGTTCATGGTTTCGTTCAGGTAGATTGCTGTATACAATCCTTTTTCTTTGAATGATAACATATTATCATCGTATACTTTTTCTATCATATATTTTTCCTCGTTCTTAAGCACGCTGTAGTCTTTTTGTTTTTCATAAATATCAGTAATATGACATATTTCAATCCTCCAAAATCTCATTAAATTGTGCTGGCATGTCGTGCAGGCTGTAACCGTTTCTGTTCTCCAAAACATTTTCCATCTAAAT
>NZ_QTVL01000015.1:0-73448 GCF_003460565.1 Blautia sp. AF32-4BH
TCGAACTTCTTTGCTGTTCTCTCGATCAGCAACTCGTTTATTTTATCAAACTCGTTTGCTTTTGTCAAGAACTTTTTTCAGGTTTTTTTGAAGCAGTTTTTCCAACCCGCGGCAGCCACCCGGCTCCGAACTAGGTTTTTCTGTTTCAAAGAAACTCATTCGCATCAGCTCTCGCTGACAGCTTAGTTATAATAACACCGCCCAAAGCAAAAGTCAACACCTTTTTTCGAATTTTCTTATTTTTAGAAAAATATAGTTAATTCTGCATATTTTATATTTTATCTGACTATTTGCAATCTATTCGAAACCGTCCAAAAGAAAAGGCGCCTTCCGGCGCCCTTTCCCTTTCAACTCTTATTTCTCACGTTTACGATAAACAACTGCTCCGACCACTGCTGCTGCAGAAACGCCGAGCAGGATCACCCACAGCATCACCTGTGTGCGGTCTCCCGTGTCCGGACTTTTTGTTGCTTTCTTCAGATAGAATACGGTATCCGCCTGGCCCTTGCTTGAAACGATCGAAATCGTATGCTTGCCTTCTGCCAGACTCTTTGTATACTCGGCCTTCAGCGTAACCTGCGTATTCTCTTTTCCAGCCGTCACATAATTCTTCGCATCAATCTCTTTCTGGTCGATGAGAACCTTTTTAAGATCCTTTGCTTCAAAATCTGCGGTGAAGGAAAGCTCCTTGCCCTGCATACCTGACTGATTGACTCCTTTGGTAATCTTCGGAAGATTCTGCGCAGTCATCGGTTTCTGTTTCAGGCCGGCAATCGCTTTTTCCAGCGCTGCCGCATAACCATCCACCGTCTTCTGCTCCGTGATATTCTTTCCGCGTACAATCGCTGCTTTTGCATCATTGACTGCTTTTACGCTCTCGTCCGTGTATTTCTTCAGATCGTTTGGAATCTTCTTCACTGCGGCATCTACTTTGCTGTAGTCCGCATCTTTATACGTAAGGCCGGCAATCGCTGCCTCGATCTTTTTTGCGTAACCGTCTACGCTCTCCTGCTCTGTGACCGGCCGCTCGGTTACGACGCTGTTCTTTGCATCTTCCAGTGCTTTTACAGACGCATCGGTATACAGACTGAGGTCCGCCGGAATCTTTTTGATGGCTTCCTCTACTTTGGAATAATCTGCTTTCCGAACCTGCAGTCCTGCCAGTGCATTTTCAATTGCTGCTGCCCAGCCGTCTACTTCTGCCTGATCCAGAATGGTTTTTCCGCTTTCTACGCTGTTGATCGCTGTCTGAAGCGGCTGAATGCTTTCTTCCGTATAAATACTCAGATCATTCGAAACTTTGGCAAGAGCCGCGTCTACGGAGCTGTAGTCCGCCGGTTTCAGGGTCAGTCCGTCAAGAGCTGCTTTCAGGTTTTCTGCAGACTGATCGACTTCCTCCTGTCTGCTGTCATCCAGATCCCATACAATGGCTTCTTTTGCCGCATTCAGTGCTTTTACACTCTTTTCGGTATAAATGGATAAGTCTTTCGGAATCTTTCCCAGGAGTTCTTCCACTCCCTGATAATCTGCCGGAACCGGTTTGCGTACCAGTGCTGCAATTGCATTCTCCAGTGCTTCCGCATAAGCATCAACTGCCTGCTGCTCTTCTACCGTTTTGGTGCGGTCGATGGATGCGATGACTGCATTCAGTGCTTCCACGCTTTCTTCCGTATAGATAGAAAGATCTCCCGGAACTTTGGCAAGTACTGCATCAACTTCTGTGTAATCTGCGCCAAGAAGCGTCAGTGCGTTTACTGCTGTCTGAATGGCTGCCGCATAACCATTTACGGTTTCCTGTTCAGCTGATGGCAGGTTCTCTTTTACCGCATCTTTTGCTTTCTGAACAGCTGCCGCGCTTTCTTCTGTATACCGGCCCATGTCCTCCGGGATCAGCGCCAGCGCTTCTGTTACTTTGGTGTAATCTGCGGCTTTTACAATCACAGTGAATTCCTGTGTGAAGTCAACGCCGGTTTTCTTTCCGTCTTTGATTGTCGCCAGAAGTTTTACGGTTCCGGCATTCGTTACTTTCAGGTTTGTGCCGTCTAAAACAGCACCTGTCATTCCGGCATCCGTGATTTCCCATGTGATCTGTTTCTGATCTGCATTTTCTGGAACTGCTTTGCCCGTCAGTGCGGTGGTTCCCGGGATTTCTTTCGGTATGCCCTGGATTTCTGTTACAGCTGCGTACTCATAGGTTCTTATCTGGATTTCAATGGCATCTTTTGTTTCCGTTTCTGCGATCTTTGTTACAATCCAGCTTCCGTTCCAGCTGTCTGCCTTTTTAAGCAGATAATCTGCCGGAGCCTTTTTGGCCTTTTCCGTAAGATCCTTCAGATTCCAGGAAGCCGCCGCTGCGATCACAGCCTCTTTTTCTGTTTTTATTCTTTCTTTGTCATCTTTCTTTTCATCCAGATTTGTTTTTTCTGAAAGTATTCGGATTTCTCTGTTCTCTGCATCATTTTTAATCTCCGTATCTTTGCCGAGAACGTCGCCTGCTTTCAGCGAAAGCTCTCCGAACTTCCACGTTTTGGCTTCCTCTTTTGCGAATGCCATGGTTGGGAACATCGTCACGATCAGAAGCATGGACAGTACAAACGAAAGCATTTTTTTCGTTTTCTTCATAACACAAATCCTCCTTTCCTTTTGATTGTTTTGCAGCCGCCAGGGGCCGCAGTTTCTCTTGTTACTTTCATTATACGTGTGTCAGAAAAAGAGTCAACGGGCCGTAAAAATTCGTAAGAATTCTTGTGCATTTCCGCTAAAATACTTTCAACGTTTTTTCACAATACTTCCATGAATTTTTACGGCCCGTCAGATTTTCTTAAGATATTCCTTTATTTGTGATGAAGCACATATTTCACATACGCAATTCTGCGGCTGTCCGGTGCCCAGGAGTTGACGTTGATACTGCCCTGGCCGCCGAAAAGATCCAGCACTTTTTTCTTATTCTGTCCGTCATAATCCATCATTCCAAGCGATACATACATGTTCGGCAGATGCTCATTCGGTTCCAGCTCACCTTTAGCGAAGGTCAGGTAAATGACGTGTTTTCCATCCGGCGAAACGTGGCCGAACCAGTTGTTGGCATCGAAATCGGTCATCTGGGTGAGACCGCTGCCGTCACGGTTCATCCGCCATACCTGCATCAGACCGCTTCTGGTGCTGTTGAACCAGATGTGCTTTCCGTCCGGTGAATACTCCGGACCGTCGTTGTAGCCTTTGCCGTCCGTCAGGCAGGTTTCCTCGCCGCCGTCTGATGGAATCGTACAGATCTCAATGCGCATAGTCTCCTCCTCCGGCTTTTTGCGGAAGGCACAGTACGCAAGCTCTTTTCCGTCCGGCGACCAGCCGTGCAGATAGCTGAGACCCGGTCCGGTGAGGTCTTTTGGTTCACCGCCTGTCATCGGGAGCACGTAGATGTGGGATTCATACGTTCCATCTGTGAGTTCCGGCGGCATGCAGCTTACCGCCAGCAGCTGGTTGTCCGGTGACGGAACGTGGTCATTGTTGCACTGCACGCAGAAACCGGTATCAACCTGCTCCACATGGTCTTTGTCGATCTCATAGCGGTAGATTTTTCCATCCGCATTATAAAGCAGGGTGTTTCCATCGTTCAGCCAGTTCGGTGCCTCGATGATTCCCGGAAACTCATGCAGCACGGTTTCTTCTCCGGTCTCCACATCCATCGTGCAGAGAATGCTGTCGGTGTTGTCTCTGTCCCCTGTCCATCCAGAGAGCATTTTTCCGGCGCGGCAGGTATCCTCCAGTGTTGCCGCATCCATATCCACAATCTGCAGTGCACCGTTTGCGCGGGCGAACTGGAAGCAGGCTTTCAGATCAACCATGCCTTTTCCAAGCGGCGCTTCCTGGCCGGTGATTTTCATATCTTTATAATGAACGGCTTTGACTCGGTCCGCATGCGCCCAGAGGAACTCTTCCGGGTCGACGCCGCCGCAGTACATCCAGCCGACATCTACTTCTGCTCCGACTTTTTCACCGCAGGCTTCCAGGAGATATTCGTACGCTGTTTTTCCATTCACGCGGATACAGATATCTTCTTTTTCGTTGTGGATCAGAAGACCTGCTCCGGCTTTTTCCAGTTCTTCTGCCAGTTCGCGGTATCTTGCAGCGGTTTCGTCCAGAACATCTTTTGTCTGGCGTGCCGGGCTCTTTACGACAAACCAGGAAATGTGGTATTTCTGCGCCAGTTCTGTAAGAATGGCAAGTTCTCTTTCATAGTGGTATTCATCCAGGAAAATGTGGACCGCATGAACCTCAATGTGGTATTTTGCAAGCAGCGGCATTGCCTGCTCCAGATCCTCCGGGATCCAGAAACCGTAGTCCCTGGCATCAACACGGAATCCGAGACACGGCTCGATCTGGCGGTAGCCTGCCTCATAGATTTTCTTTAAAAATCCTTCGGGATCCTGTTTCCATTCTTTGGATACCCCATACATCTGTACACCAAAATACATATTTGTTTCCTCCTTCTCCAGATCCGCTGTTTCCCCATTTTCAGCGGATTTTCTTTTCCTCCATTTTACCACATTTCTTCTATTATAGATATGATTTTTCCTGTCAGTTATAAGAAACACGCTTTGCGTAAAAAAGGCGCCCCGTATGTGTTTTTTCCACATACGGAACGCCTTTTTCCGCCATTTTTTTCAGGGCCTGGTTATTCTTATACAAACTGGTTCGTTTTCTCATCGTACTCATAGTCGATGAGCGCCAGTTTTTCCCGCAGATCGGATTCCTCTGTCTGCATGGCCGCGCAGAATTCTGCGAGCGACGGGTAAAAATCTCTTAACTGCGTATTGACATAGCTCAGCAGCATTACGGGATCTTTCGGCATCATTCGTCTACTACCTCCACACCTGGTTTGATCATTGCCTTCAGGCCGCCGTTTTCCACATCCAGAAGGATCGTATCGCCCTCGCTGACCTGACCGCCAAGGATCAGTTTTGCGGTGCTGGTTTCTACCTCTTTCTGTACGAAACGTTTCAATGGACGGGCGCCGTAAACAGGGTCGTAGCCGCCCTCAATGACAAACTGTTTTGCAGCCGGGCTCAGTTCGACGGTAAGCTCCTGGTCTGCCAGACGTTTGTTCAGTCCTTTCAGCAACAGATCTACGATATGACCAATGTTGTCTTTTGTCAATGGTTTGAACATAATTGTTTCATCCAGACGGTTCAGGAACTCCGGACGGAAGTGTGCACGCAGATCCTGCATGACCAGGTTTCTCGCCTCTTCGGAGATGCTGCCGTCGTCCTGAATGCCGTCCAGCAGATACTGGGATCCGATATTGGAGGTCATGATCAGGATCGTATTTTTAAAGTCTACGGTACGGCCCTGGGAGTCGGTGATACGGCCGTCATCGAGTACCTGCAGCAGAACGTTGAAGACGTCCGGATGCGCTTTCTCGATCTCATCGAACAGAACAACAGAATATGGTTTTCTGCGCACTGCCTCGGTCAGCTGGCCGCCCTCCTCGTAGCCTACATATCCCGGAGGCGCTCCGATCAGACGGGAGACGGAGTATTTCTCCATGTATTCACTCATATCGATTCGAACCATGTTGTTCTCATCATCAAACAGCTTTTCTGCCAACGTTTTCGCAAGCTCTGTTTTACCGACACCGGTAGGTCCAAGGAACAGGAACGAACCGATCGGTTTTGTCGGATCCTTGATTCCGGCTTTGGAACGGATGATCGCATCCGAAACCTTGGTGACTGCTTCATTCTGGCCGATAACTCTCGTGTGAAGTTCATCTTCCAGGCCGAGGATCTTAGTTCTCTCGCCTTCGGTCAGTTTTGCAACCGGGATTCCGGTCCAGCGGGAGACAATTCTGGCAATCTCTTCATCCGTTACACTCTCGTGTACCAGTGAGAGATCTTCATTTTTAACTTTTTTCTCTTCTGCTTCCAGCATCTGCTGTAATTTCGGGAGTTCACCGTACTGCAGTTCAGCGGCGCGGTTCAGATCGTAATCATTCTTTGCTTTCTGGATCTGGCGGTTCATGTCCTCGATCTGCTCACGCAGTTTGGACAGTTTCTCAACGGAACTCTTTTCATTTTCCCACTGTGCCTTTGCAGAATTGAAGGTATCCTTTAACTCAGCCAGCTCTTTCTGCAGTGTTTCCAGACGCTCGCGGCTCAGATTGTCGGTCTCTTTTTTCAGTGCGGCTTCCTCGATCTGCATCTGCAGAATCTTACGGCGCTGCTCATCCAGCTCGGCCGGCATGGAATCCAGTTCTGTCTTGATCAGAGCGCATGCCTCGTCGACCAGGTCGATTGCTTTATCCGGCAGGAAACGGTCGCTGATGTAACGGTTCGAAAGGGTTGCGGCTGCAACGAGGGCACCGTCGGTGATTTTTACGCCGTGGTAAACTTCGTAGCGCTCTTTTAAGCCACGCAGGATGGAAATCGTATCCTCTACGGTCGGCTCATCAACCTGAACCGGCTGGAAACGGCGCTCCAGGGCGGCATCTTTTTCGATGTACTGGCGGTACTCATCCAGCGTTGTGGCACCGATGCAGTGCAGTTCGCCTCGTGCCAGCATAGGTTTCAGCATGTTTCCGGCATCCATCGCGCCGTCGGTCTTTCCGGCGCCGACGATCAGGTGCAGCTCATCGATGAACAGAATGATTTTTCCGTCGCTCTTTCTGACTTCCTCCAGAACAGCTTTCAGACGCTCCTCGAATTCGCCGCGGTATTTTGCTCCGGCTACCAGGGCTCCCATATCGAGGGAGAAAATGGTTTTATCTTTCAGGCTCTCCGGTACATCGCCGTTGGCGATTCGCTGGGCCAGGCCTTCTACGACTGCGGTTTTACCAACACCAGGCTCACCGATCAGAACCGGATTGTTTTTTGTCTTACGGGACAGGATACGGACAACGTTCCGAATTTCGGTATCACGGCCGATAACCGGGTCCATTTTCTGGTTTCTGGCTTTTTCTACGATATCCTGGCCATATTTTTCCAGGGTGTCGTATGTTGCCTCCGGGTTGTCGGTGGTAACTCTCTGGTTTCCGCGCACGGTGCTTAATGCCTGCAGGAAACGTTCTCTTGTGATGCCGTACTCCTGAAACAGTTTTTTCATGGACGGGCTTGGGTTTTTCAGCATTGCCAGGAAGAGGTGTTCTACGGAAACATACTCGTCTCCCATGGCTTTCGCCTCATCCTCAGCATTTATCAGTGCTTTATTCAGATACTGACCGATATACGGCTGACCGCCGGATACTTTGACGCGGTCGTTCAGCGCCGTCTCGACACGGTTCAGAAAATGATCTTTGTTGATTTCCATCTTTTCGATCATTTTCAGAATCAGGCTGTCGTCCTGATGCAGGAGGTTATACAACAGATGCTCCTGCTCTATTTCCTGGTTGCCGAAATCGTATGCGGTCTTTTCCAGGTCCTGTACAGCCTGCAGCGATTTTTGTGTGAATTTACTAATATTCATAATCGGCTTCCTCCTTATCTATTTGGGTGCTAACATTCGCTCCGAACAAAAAGAGCGTTGATGTGAATTTTCTTTTCTTTCTTTGTTCTAGTCGTACTATAACACTAGTTATTAGCACTGTCAAGAGGTGAGTGCTAATTTTTTTTATTTTTCCCGACGCTCCTTTTCTCCCTCCCCCCCCCTAAAAGATTTTTATTCATCGCCGTACACAGCAATAAAATGAATCAGTGCCTCTGTTTCGGAACTGGCATACTTTTTGGCAGATGCTTCCAGCGGCTGTGATTGATATGCTTCAAACGAATCGCCCTCGTCGCGTCCAGATATGTAGCGATTATCATTTAGTTTCCACTTCCTCATTTCTTCAAAATAAGCAGTATTCGCCATTTCCGAATTCCAGTCCATTCGCTCCAGCAGATAATACTCCATTCCATGATAACATTCTTCGCAAATTCCCGTAAAAAATTCTTCTGCTGTCTGAGATGTTAAATGCTCTGGAGCATACCATATTTCGTTCTCTTCATTATTATATAATGCAACGCAATTCGATGATCCTGTCTCTTTCACATACAGCGGAATTTCGGGAATTCCAAGTCGTTCTGTTTCAAGCCGTACCATCTTCTGCGCTGCAATTGTTCTTTCTTCCAGTGTTTTTTGCCTCCATTCGCTCTCCTTTAAGCTCAGCAGAAATTCTTTATTTTCCTGAAAAATGTTCTCCTGATTCTGGACGAGATTATAGTCCTTTTTTCGTTCGTAAAGTTCTGCCACTCCGGACGGAGACTCAAGCTTCCAATATATCATCATACAAGTCGGTACCATACTCACGCATACTGAAACAAACAGAAATGCGTTTAAGTCACTTCTTTTTAATCTCCAGAATTTTTTCGGAGAATATTTTCGTTTTTTTCTATGTAAATCTCTTAAAACCGTAACAAGAAATATCCCATCCAGCACTGCAAGAAACAACACAATTTTCAGTGAATATTGGGCAAATAAAAACAGCATCAGTATGCTCGGCGGAAATGTATAGAATAAAACTTCATTTGCAGTTCCATCTGCGCAGTAGCTTCGAATGGGTGAGGCCAGCCACAAAATCAGGCACAGCGCATAGGCAAAAAGCATTGTCCCCGACGAAATATGGACGGAACATTCTGTAATATATACCTCAACCTGTTTCACATACATCACATACAAGATACAGATCGGATATAAAATCGAGCTTTTGCTCAACCAGTATGCCGCTGATTTTCTTTCCCGTCTTCTTTTCTGTTCCTCCATATCAGATCCCCCCTGATTTTTCTTTTGTTTTATTTGAAATACTTGTATGTTTATTTTAGCGTAATTTTTCGTTTTTGCCTATCCTTCGTTTTTCAGTTGAATCTTTCTGTAAAAACCAAAATTGCGAAACCCTGTTTTGGCAGGACTCCGCAATCTCTTTTTCCTATTTACTTTATGATACATGACGGGCAGCATATTTCATTTTCTGGTTTCCGGCGCATTTCTTAAAATACTGCCGGATCGCATTTTCGTTCATATCGTTTCCGATAAACACAGCCTGGCCGGCGTTTTTCTGTTCTGTGCCGGTGATGCTGTAGCGGTGATCGGCGACATCAAATTGGAGAAACTGGTCTCCGGCTGCGAACTGTCCTTTTGCACGGATGATATTTCCAAACGCTCCGCGAATGATCTGTTCCAGAAAACACCACAGGGTTTCCGGTGCCTCCATTCGGATATTTTCGAAGGAGAAGGTCTCCGGCATCTTTTCGCCGCTCTGCGTATCCTGTACTTCTTTCTCATATCGGCCGCCCAGCAGCAGGCTCTGGTAATCTTCCCGTGTCATCGTGGATGCATAATCCGTGATGATTTTTGCCTGCGGGTTAATTTCCTGCAGAAATTTCTGGATGCGCTGTTTTTCTTCCGCCTGGCATGCTTCTGTTTTGGAAACAATGATCGTATCCGCGCTTCGGATCTGATCCTGATACAGCTCGGGATATTCCGCCATATAGCGGCGGTAACTGTAAACATCCACAATAGTGACCGGCGAGAGAAGCTGAATTCTCTCGTACTCGATCTGACGCAGATTTTCTATAATCCGGGCGAGACTTCCGACGCCTGTCGGTTCTACGATCAGGTATTCCGGGTCTACCACATTGGCAATGGTCAGCACGGATGCTGCAAAATCCTTTTTCCCGATGCAGCAGATGCACTGCTCTGTCATTTCCCATACATTTTTCTGCGTTCCTTGCCGGTTCTGGCCAAGACGTGCGCCGTCGATTCCTGCGGCTCCATATTCATTTTCCAGTATGGCAAACCGCTGATCGACGTTCCTGGCCAGCCGTTTGATAAATGTTGTTTTTCCCGCGCCCAAAAAGCCGGATACGATCAATATTTTCATACGTTTCCTTTTTCAGTCAAATTTTCAAATCATCAGTCAGCCAATTTAACGACTGGTTTGATTAAATCCTTCGGTTTATCTCTCATGAGGAACAGTGCTTCTTCCAGATGATCCCATCCATCAAACACATGTGTGGACAGCGGGCTGACATCCAGCTTGCCTGCCGAAACAAGAGCTCCCAGTTTTTCCATGCGGAGTCTTCCGCCAGGCATCAGGCCTCCGTTAATCTGTTTGTGACCCATTCCAACGCCCCACTCTACACGCGGAATATCAATGTTGTCACCGGATCCAAGATAGTTTACATTTCCGATCTTTCCGCCCGGTTTCAGGCATTTTACTGCTTCTGCAAAGGTTTCTACACCACCGCCGGCGATGACTACTTTATCAACACCTTTTCCATCTGTCATATCAAGTACCTGCTGGAAAATCGGTCCGTTCTTGTAGCTGACAAAATCCGTTGCGCCGTATTTTTTTGCCGCTTCTACGCAGACCGGTCTCGTTCCGACAGCAATGATTCTCGATGCGCCGCGCATATTCGTTCCGGCTACCGACATCAGACCAACTGGTCCGATTCCGATGACAAGAACTGTATCACCAAACTGTACATCGGCAAGCTCTACGCCGTGGAATCCGGTCGGCACCATATCGGAAAGCATGCACGCGTCGACAACATTGATGTTTTTCGGAAGCAGCGCAAGGTTTCCATCGGCATCATTTACATGAAAGAATTCAGAAAAGACACCATCTTTGAAGTTGGAGAATTTCCAGCCTGCCAGCATTCCGCCGGAGTGCATGGAATAACCAGCCTGTGCTTCCAGAGAATTCCAGTCCGGAGTGATGGCCGGCACAAGAACCCGGTCTCCCGGTTTGAAATCTTTTACGAGCTCTCCGACTTCCACAACCTCTGCACAGCACTCATGGCCCAGAATCATGTTATGACGGTCACCGATGGCCCCTTCCCATAAAGTGTGGACATCTGATGTGCAGATGGCAACTGCCAGTGGACGGCAAATGGCATCCATCGGCCCGCATTTCGGGCGTTCTTTCTCGATCCATCCGGATTCACCGATTTTCAGCATTGCATAACCTTTCATATCTTTTGCTCTCCTTTCAGATTGTTAATGATTTATCGATTCCTATGATTCGAATATATCACTAATAGGTTACTAATTCAACAGAAAAGTCACGGAATATCGTAGAATATTCCGTGACTTTTTTATAGCTTTTGCACAATAGATTACTTATAGATACTTTTTATCAAATTCTGTACCGACCGCATTCCCATACCGAAACGGCTACAGCCGGCTTTCTGCATTTCCTGTATAGTTTCCAGACTGCGGATTCCACCGGCGGCCTTGATCTGAATGCGATCGGCGGCTTCACGGCTCATGATTCGAACCTGCTCCACGGTGGAAGGACAGCCGGGATACCATCCGGTGCTCGTCTTTACATAATCCGCACGGCCTTTCACACACAGATCCACTGCCTGGCAGATTTCCTGCTCCGTCAGCTGCGGTGCCTCGATGATCACCTTAAAAATCGCCGAAGGCACCTGCTCCCGGATGGCCAGAAGTTCTTCTTTTACATAAGAAAATTCGTGGCTTCTGAATGCCGTAAGATTCATCACCATGTCGATTTCCCGGCAACCAGCCTCCCACAGTTCTTTTGCCTGCCGCTTCTTCTGTCCGGTCGTATCTCCGCCGCCCGGAAAGCTTACCACGCCTCCCGCATGGATTTCTCTGGTGTCCTGCAGCCGTTCTGCCACATGGGCGCTGAACGCCGGCAAGGTAAACACAGCAGCCAGACGATATTTCTTTGCCAGCTCCACCATCGCATCAATTTCATCCATGGTATGAAATGCCTGTACACAGCTGATATCAATCTGCCGCATCAGTTTCTTCTGTTTTTCTGTCTCATCGCTCATTTACTCCGTCCTTTTCCCGAAATCTCCACCTCGTACTTGCTTCCGATGATCCGCACATGGTCAATGCTCACCGGCCGGTTCTGCCAGTAGGTGACTCTGTGCACCACAAGAAGCGCATCCTTCGGCTCCGTTTTCAGAACCTGGGCTTCCATAAAGGTCGCGGATTTCGCTGAAATTCTGTCTCGTGTCTCATCAATCTGCAAGCCGAATTTCTCCTCCAGAAACTGATACAGCGCTACAAACTGATTCTCATACGCTTCGATGCCAGGGACTTTCGCATATTCAACATAATTTTCCATCAGTGTAACAGGCTCTTCATCCGCAAGCTGTAGCCGCTGAATCCTCGCCACACTGCTTCCCTCCGGAATTTCCAGTTCATCGGCGAGCTGTTTGTCCGCCAAAATGATGTCGATCATCATATCTGACGTCGTTACCCGATATCCTTTTTTCATCAGGGATTCCGTGACCGATGTGACCTTGTTATAATTCTGAATTGCCTTATGATTCAGCACCCTCGTTCCAGAACCCTGGCGAACCTCAACCAGTCCCTCCTGCACCAGCATCTTTACTGCATTCCGTACCGTAGTACGGCTGACCTGATAGATTTTCTCCAGTTCACACTCCTTCGGCAGAAACCCCCCGACAGGATATGTTCCCTTATTGATCTCGTTTTTCAGTCTGCTGTAAACCTTCACATAAGCCGGTGCATTTTTCATCTTCTTCCCCTCCCGTGAAATATCAATATCCGCTTTTTGATCCTTTTTGCAGTATACCATATTTTGACGGCACAATCGAGTCCCAAAGAAGAGTTCCTGTTTTCTGCTTTGTCACCGACACATACTCTGCCAGACGCACAGAAAAAAGGCAGACGCATGTCATTTCTTTATGACTCACATCTGCTCTGCATGAATCTTCTTTTTTCTGCTGTCTGCGAAATACTTCCATTCTCCAGAAGCAAATCTCTCTTTCTGCGGTGTAAATTTTTGTTACAAATTTTTTATTGTTCTTTTCTATTTTTTCGTATCAAACCGCATCACCGCCATGTGCACCACGTACGGCACCAAGATGACCGGGATTGCCAGGTATGCCAGGATGCTGTACGCCTTCTGGATCAGCGTCAGCAGACCAAACTGTGCGATAAGGAAGTCCGCGATGCAGCAGACAAGCGCGGCAAGGATCTGGGTGCGGCTGATTTTGCCTGCGGTTTCTGTTCTGCTGCTTCGTTCAGCGAGACCGGCGTGGATTCGTTTGACCATGGCGGCAACCATGTTGACGGCTGTGGATACGGCACCGAGGATGATCAGTACGGAAATCAGTGGTGTCATGAATTTACTGCCGACGCCCTGCTGAACCATAAATAATGTCGGGACGCTCTGCTGGATCATTTCCGGGTTCTGGTATACGGTCATGATTCCGAGGACGACCATGATCATCAGAAGGGCATTTAATACGGCACCGACTGCCATGCTCTTTCCGGCATCCTGCGGTTTTTCGAAGGATTTGGCATGCTGGACGAAGACTGCGACATTGGCAAGCTGGAAGGTTCCGTAGAGGAATGCGGCGTACAGGGCTTTGCTGAATGGGAGGTCTGCGGTTTTCATGGTGTTTACAGTATCGCCGATCTTTCCGGCTCCGGCGATGATGTTCGGGACGTAGACGATCAGCAGACCGGCAATAATGCAGATGGACAGCACTGACGCTACTTTCCGCACCAGATCCGTTCCGAATACCGAAACGACGAAAATAATTTTCCAGTTTCATAACGATTCTCCCTTCTTCCTAACAAGCAAAAGGGCATACTGACCTTCTGTTGGTCAATACGCCCTTGTATCTCCGATGTGCTTTAGTATATCACAGTTTTAACGCGAATGCACTCAATTTTAAGCAAAACGCAAAAGATCCCGGGATTTTTCTCTCCCGGGATCTGAAAATTCTTACTATGTAATTCTTTTTTAAACCACACGTCTTACCGCAAGAATCGTGGTATACGCTGCGTTGCTGCTGATCTTGATACCGTCGCGCTCATTGCTTGCGTGTACGATTGCACCGCCGCCGATGTAGATGGCTACGTGGCCGCTGTAGCAGATAATATCGCCCGGCTGAGCCTCTGCATAAGATACACCGCGTCCTACACCACGCAGTGCACTGGAGGAATGCGGAAGGTCGTATCCGAAGTGTGCGTAAACGCTCATGATAAAACCAGAGCAGTCAGCTCCGTTGGTAAGGCTTGTGCCGCCCCATACGTATGGATTTCCAATAAACTGTGTTGCATAGGATACGATGGCACTTCCGGTTGCGCTTCCGGTGCTGCTGGAGCTGCTGGAATCATCCGAGCTGCTGGTATCGCTGGACGAAGAATCATCGTAAGAGCTTCCTCCGTTAGACGGTGTTGTTGTCGTGGTGGAGCTTCCTGTGCTGGACGGTGTGTTGTCTGCCGTTGTTGTATTATTTGCAGCACTGCTTGCGGCTGCTTCTGCTGCTGCCTGTCTTGCTGCTTCTGCCTGGCGGGCTGCCTCGGCTGCTTCTGCTGCCTGACGGGCCTCTTCGGCTTTTCTTGCTGCCTCTTCGGCTGCAATCTCCTCCTGGATCTGCTGGATCTTTGCGTTCTGCTCTGCCAGTACTGCGTTGTACTGTGCAGCCATGTCGTTCAGGTCTGCGATCTGGTTTTCGTAGTCATCGGAAACGGCTTTTTTCTGCTCAAGCATTGCCTCAAGGGACTGCTGCTGTGCTTCCTGCTCTGCCTCACTGGCTTCGAGATCTGCTTTTTCATCTGCAAGCTGATTGCTGTAGTCTGTTACCTGCTGTACAAGATCCATGTACTCCTGCAGGCACTCTCTGTCGTATTTGTATAACTTCTGGGTGTACTCAGCCTGGTTGAGAATGCTGCTTAAATCTTTTCCCTCCAGAAGAAGTGCTGCCCAGCCGTTGTCTCCGCCGCTCTCATAGAGGAACTGGATTCGTTTTTTCATCAGCTCGTACTGCTCGTCCTCTTCAGCCTGGGACTGTGCCAGTTTTTCCTGTGTTGTTTCAATTTCTGTCTGTTTCTCTGCAATTTCATTTTTCAGATTTTCCACGGATGCCATGGTTACGACAAGCTGTGCGTCCAGGTCATCAATCTCGCCGGTAATCTGATTCTTTTTGGTTTCCAGATCGTCGATTTCTGCTTTTGCGTTGTCAAGCTGTGCGCTGGTCTCTGCCTGTGCTGCCTGCTGCTGCTGTAACTGCTCCTGTTTCGAGGCGCTTACTGTCATTACCTGAGCTGCACTTACGATCACTGCTAAACTTAAGGCAAGAAATTTTTTTCTCATTCTTTCACTCCCAAATTGATTCGTTGTATGTAGGTTTCTTTGTTTCAGGTTTCCCTGTTTCTTAGAAATTCAATTATTCTGTAACAATTTTGAAATATTTTTCCCAATTCTTTTACATAATATCACAATTCACAAATGGATGCAAGGAAAAATATCCCGACTTTTTGTAAACAATTCGTGAACAGTAACGATACATGTTATTTTACCTTCTGTACACTCACACAACTCAATTTGTATTGATCCGGCGAGGAAAGCGCATCGCCGTCAGGGATTGAAAAGTCCTCTGCGGAGAATTTCGCACAGAGTGCCCGGTACTGATCCTCTGTAAAGTACGGCACCGCATCCTGATTCCATTCCAGACTGATTTCCTGATCGGTCACGCCGCGCGTTACAATTTTCCCGCCTTCAAAATCCTTTTGTTTCATTTCTTTTAACGCATTGTAAACTGCAGTTCCATAATCCAGACGTACTTTCAACACGGCATTGGCGTACTCCTCCACGCCGCCGTTTGCGATCAGTGCTCCGCCTGCCGCAGATGCTGCTGCGCCAAGTACATTCTGATACGATGCACCGTCCGAGAAGAGAATCTGTCCGCCCTCACCATACCAGCTTTTGATTTTTTCCAAATACGACGGTGATACGCTGCTGCTTTTCCGATACGTATAATCCAGCGTGATGCTGTTTTCTCCAAGTCCCAGATCCGCAGCGGCCGCCTCTGCACCGAGTGCATAACCTGTCCCGTACTTTGTTCCGTTCTCTTCGTTTTTCTGTCCGATATAGCCCAGGTGCGTGTAGCCGGCCTGTACTGCCGCATATCCTGCCAGGTAGCCGGCCTCTGATACATCAATTTCCAGGCTTTCTGTATTTCCGCGGAGACGGCTGCGGCCGCTCTCACTGACCGGTTCTGCCTCCAGCAGCAGAAAACGGACATCCTTCCAGTCGCGCTGTGCATCGTAAACGGCGCGGCTCATGCTCGTTCCGACACAGACGATAACGGATGCTCCCTTCTGCGCCGCCTCTTTGATGGTGTTTTCATAGTCCTCTGTTGTCCGTCCTGCCGGAACACTTGCTTCATATTTCAGACCGCTCTCGTCTCCATACTGCGCAAGACCGTTCCATGCTGACTGATACACGGCATCGGAAGCTACCTCACTGCCGTCGGTTACCAGCACCAGATCCACTGGTTCCGTCTTTTCTTTTCCGCAGCCGCCCAGCAGCAGCAACGACACTACGCCAAGACAGAGCGCCCATTTCCAGCTCTTTCGCATGTTTACTCCCCTTGTATTTTTATTTTCCAGATTTTTTCTTTTGTATTTCTGATCTGCGTCTTTCACGCACCTTCTAGTATAGACAATTCCAGCGCAAAAAGAAAGAGAGAATACACGAACTACAAAGTTTTTTTGTATTCTCTCTTATTTTTTATAGAAGATATTTTACTGGAACAGATCGTTCAGGATTTCTGCCGGTTTCTTCCTGCGGTAGCCTTCACTGTCACTTAAGATACTGCTGCTCCAGGTGAAATGATTCACACCGGTCAGATAGGACCGGTCAAGAACTTTTACACCATACCGCTCATACGCAACCGGATAATACATTTTCATGTATTCATTTGCCAGCTCAATAGCTTCACTGTTAATGCTTCCTGTTGAAGAAACGGTTCCGCCAAGCTGAATATACGGCGGTGTCGCATGAATGACAACCACGCTGCCGTCCGAGCACTGGCCAATGACAATCCAGACATGACCGCTCTTGCTGACCACATCACCCGGCGTAAATTTCTGGGATGTATCGCCTGTCACGCAGGTTCCCCAGCCTTTTCTTGCAAAGTAGGCCGGCATTCCAGTGGAGGTTGTCGTTGCATACTCTTTCGTCACCTGATGTGCGGTCCATCCGACATAGCCGGAACAGTCAAGACCTTTTCCGTACTCATACAGATGATCGGAATAGTTGTAGGTGGAATTCTGTGTATTGAAGAATTGTTTCCACTGCGCATTGACGCCGTAACTCTCTGCCTCTGCGTCTGTGTGGCCGCCTCCCCAGATATACAGGGTGTTTCCAAGCGGAAGCAGTGCATTTTTCAGAAAGTTCCGTACGGTGCGGACACCGATCTGCGCGGACGGTTCAAATCCGTCCGGACTCTGTACCAGCTTGCCGTCCTCATCGAACACATACGTTTTTCCGTCGATCACCTGTTTTCCGGTTATCATGCCGCCCCAGTTTCGGAAATAGTATGTATTTCCGCCAATCGACTGCCAGCCGATTGCCATTTTCGAGTCAGATCCAAGGTAATAGAGGTTATTATCATAGGTAATAAACGCATTCTTGTACATGCCGCCCCAGCTTCTCGGATAATAATAGTTATAATCCCAGTATACCCAGCCGCTTGTCGCCATAACGCCGTTTTTGTCTACATAATAATAGTTTCCGTCGTACTGAAACAGCTCGTCATCTCTTCTGGTTCCATTGGCGTTGATCCAGTAATGCGTTCCGTCCAGAAGCAGCCAGCCCGTATGGCTTGTGCCGTCCTCATCGAAATAATACGTTTTTCCGCCGTTCTGCACCCAGCCGGTGGCAAATGTTCCATCTGAATTGGCATAGTATGTTTTACCGCCGATGGTAAATGTCTGATCATGGTACAGACCGCCCCAGCTCTGGAATGCGTATTTTGTTCCGCCGATGGTATGAATTCCGGTGTACATGCCGCCCCAGCTTCGGAAATAGTAGCGGTTTTTGTCGTAGGTGATCCATTCAGACGATGCCATCGTACCGTCTTCTTTCATCCAGTACCAGTTGTTGTCATATTTCACCCAGCCGGTCTGAAGCGACGTATCCTTGTTGATCCAGTAATACGTTCCGTTGGTCAGATACCAGCCCTCTTTTGTAATCTGCTCGCCGTCTTCCAGAAAATAGTATTTCTTTCCATTGATATCGCAGACACCTGTATAGAAGGTTCCGTCATCCTTTGCCCAGTATTTCTTTCCCTGCCAAGTAAAAGATTCGTTATGGTAAACGCCGCCCCAGCTGTGGAAATAATATCTTGTTCCGTCAACCTCTTTCATTCCGGTGTACATCACACCGTCACCGTCGAAATAGTATCGGTTGTTGTCATACGTGATCCATTCAGATGCAGCACGTGTGCCGTCCGCTTTCAGCCAGTACCATTTGCCTTCCAGCTTCAGCCAGCCGGTCTGAACAGAACCATCCTGATTGATCCAGTAAGTCTGATCTCCCAGCTGAACCCAGCCGGTCTGGCTGGCATGATAGATCGATCCGTCATTCTGCGCTATGTAGGTTTTTCCTTTTACGGTAAAGAAGGTGTTTCGATATACACCACCCCAGCTCCGGAAATAATACTCGTTTCCTCCGATGCTCTGGAAACCGTTTTTATAAATGCCGCCCCAGCTCTGGAAGTAATACAGATTGTTGTTGATTTCTTTCCAGCCGGATGCCATCATGACACCATTATCATCAAACCAGTACCAGTTATCATCGTACAGCAGCCAGCCGGTCTGCAGGACGCCGTCTTCTCTTACCCAATAATATGATGTGCCTTTTTTCAGCCAGCCTTTTTGTGTGATCTGCGCTCCCGTAGTATCATCAAATGCGCAGAGATCACCATGTCCATTCATTGTTCTGACTATTCCACGGGCAACGATACCATTTTCCTGTACATAGTACATTTTTCCACTGATGCTGAGATACACATTTCTCTGAATGCCGCCCCAGCTCTGGAAATAATAAAGGTTTCCATCTACTTCCTGAAAACCATTTTTATAGATTGCTCCGTCTCCCTTGGCATAATAAAAATTATTATCGTATGTGAACCAGCTGTTTTCTGCCATGCGGCCGTTCCGGTCCGGATCCAGCCAGTACCAGTTTCCATTCCGGTAAAGCCATCCTGTTTTCAGCTGTCCGTTCTCATAAAAATACCAGCCGCCGTCGCCTGCCTTAACCCAGCCATTCTGACTGGCCCGCACAGCAGCACCGCTGTCCTGTGAAGCCTGTGTCTGCGTTTCACTCTGTATCCCGCTCTGCTGATCCTCTGTCTCCACAGACTGGTCCATCACCGTGCTGCTCCCCACAGCACTCGCGGAAACAGTCGTCGGATGTACGCTGAGCATCAGCACCATAAAAAGTGTACCGCCCAGAAGACTTCTCAATTTTTTCTTCGATGTCATTGGCAAGTAACTCCCTTACTATATTATATCTGCTTTTCTCTCCATGTTATCATTAGAAATTATATTATCTTTTGTAATATTTTGCAATAAAAACGTAAAAAAAGAGACATTCACGAAGGAATGTCTCTTTTTTTCTGTGTTTTATTTCACGCTTTATTCTGTCTTTTCAAGACAATATCCTGTGTTATTAGAACAATCCTGTAATCTTTCCAGTAGCGTCTACATCGATACGCTCTGCTGCCGGAACTTTCGGCAGACCTGGCATGGTCATGATGTCACCGGTCAGGGCTACGATGAAGCCTGCACCTGCGGAGATTTTCAGGTTACGTACGGTAACTTCGAATCCGGTCGGTGCGCCGAGTTTGGTCTGATCATCGGTCAGGCTGTACTGGGTTTTTGCCATACAGATCGGGCAGTTGCCAAATCCGAGAGCCTCTAACTGTTTTGCCTGTTTCTGTGCATTTGCGGTCAGGACAACTCTGCTTCCGCCGTAGATCTTCTGAACGATGGCGTTCAGTTTCTCTTCGATGGAGCCTTCCAGATCGTATGCATAAGTGAAATCGTTCGGCTGCTCGCAAAGACGGACAACTTCTTCCGCCAGGGCTACGCCGCCCTCGCCGCCTTTTGCCCATACCTCGGACAGAACAACGTTGACACCGAGCTCTTTGCATTTCTCCTCAACCAGCTTCAGCTCTGCTTCGGTATCGGTCGGGAATGCGTTGATAGCAACGACACATGGCAGTTTGTATACGTTTGTGATGTTGCTTACGTGTTTCAGAAGGTTCGGCATACCTTTCTCCAGAGCTTCCAGGTTCTCGCCGTTCAGTTCTGCTTTCGGAACGCCGCCGTTGTATTTCAGGGCACGAACAGTTGCTACGACTACAACTGCATTCGGTTTCAGGCCTGCCATACGGCATTTGATGTCGAGGAATTTCTCAGCACCAAGGTCAGCACCGAAGCCTGCCTCTGTGATAGTGTAATCTGCTAATTTCAGGCACATTTTGGTTGCTGTTACAGAGTTGCAGCCGTGTGCGATGTTTGCGAATGGTCCGCCGTGAACGATAGCCGGAGTTCCTTCCAGAGTCTGTACCAGGTTTGGTTTCAGGGCATCTTTTAAGAGTGCTGCCATAGCGCCTTCTGCGTGCAGGTCACCTGCGGTTACCGGTTTCTGCTCGGATACTTTTCCGTAGGTATATCCGATGATGATCTTGGAAAGTCTTTCTTTCAGATCTGTGATGTCGCTTGCCAGACACAGAACTGCCATAACCTCAGATGCTACGGTGATGTCATAGCCGTCTTCTCTCGGCATTCCGTTTGTTCTTCCGCCAAGGCCGTCTACAACGCTTCGAAGCTGACGGTCATTCATATCTACGCATCGTTTCCAGGTGATCTTTCTCGGATCGATATTCAGAGCGTTTCCCTGGAAAATGTGGTTGTCGATCATAGCTGCCAGCAGGTTGTTTGCTGCACCGATTGCATGGAAGTCACCGGTGAAGTGAAGGTTGATATCTTCCATTGGAACAACCTGTGCGTATCCGCCGCCTGCTGCTCCGCCTTTTACACCGAAGACCGGCCCAAGAGATGGCTCGCGAAGTGCAACCATTGCTTTTTTACCGATTCTGGAAAGTCCGTCTACCAGACCTACAGAAGTTGTTGTTTTTCCTTCTCCTGCCGGTGTCGGGTTGATGGCTGTAACGAGGATCAGTTTTCCATCCTCCGCATTGGTGTCTTTTAACAGGTTGTAATCAATTTTTGCTTTGTACTTTCCGTACTGCTCCAGATATTTGTCATCAATACCTGCTTTTTCTGCGATCGCTGTGATCGGCTGCATGGTACATTCCTGTGCAATTTCAATGTCTGATTTGTAACCCATTGTTTTAAAATCCCCTTTCTTTTTTCCGCTTTGTCCGCCGATTGATAGCCATATTTTACCATGTTTTGTAAGATGATTCAATTGATAATTATTTATTTCACAATCTTTATACGTTTTGTACCAAAAAATGCAGAAAATTCCGCCAAAAGGCGGAGCGGCACAATTCTGCATTAAAAAAAGAAGGATTCCCGGCTTTTTGCTGCCGAAAATCCTTCTCTTTTTTATTTTTTAAGAATACTGCGACTCATCCACCTCAAACGGTTCGTCGCACGGTCCTTCGAGGAGGCGGTAGCTGCCCTGTGTGGAGAAGTAATACCATTTTCCGTCGATCAGTTTCCATCCTTTTACGGCGTAGCCGTTTGCGTCAATGTAATATCTCTGCTCGGTGTCGTTTGCATAGCGGTGCGGGTTCAGGGAAACCCATTCGCTTTTGGCCCATCGGTCTTCGTCTTCGATATAGAACTTCCAGCCCTCATCGGTTTTGGTCCAAATGGAGGTTACCTGATCTTCCATTTTTTCGAAGAATTTGGATTTCTGGGAGAGATCATCATTGAGCTGGTCGAAAGTCAGCTTCTCTGCAAGCGTCTGTTCACCTGAAAACAGGTTCGTTCCAAGACCGAGGCGGTCACCCTCAATGGTAGCTCCGAGACTTGCGATGGTGGTCGGGAACATGTCCATGGTGGTGAAACTTCTGTTTTTCTCCTGCTGCGGCTGGATCGGAGAGTTGATGATCACGTTGTATACGGTTCTGATGTAGTCCGGATCAATGTTCTCACAGAAATCGGAATCCATCGTCAGATGGTCGCCAGAAATTACGATCGTTGTGTTCTCGTAGAAATCCTGCTGCTGAATCCAGGAAACGAACTCGGTGACCTGCTTGCTGGAGCAGTGCAGAACCATTCCGTACTGGTTGTCACCGTCGTTTTCTTCATCGCAGAGCTCACACGGATAGCCATCCTCAAAATGGGTGTCTGCGGTCAGCATGGTGAAGTTGAACGGCTCTCCCTCTGCTGCGATTTCGGTCAGACGGTCTTTGGCAAAGGAAAAGAGTTTTTCATCCTCATAGCCCCACCATTCGTAATATCCTTCCGGGATCAGGCCTTTTTCCATAGCCCAGTTGTAATCGTCTACTTCGTAGTCGCCGTGCTCTTTAAAGTACTCTTCCCGGCCGCCGAACTGTCCGATTGAACCGATGAAGAAATACTGCTTGTAGCCTTCATCCGCCAGGACATCACCCAGGGTATTGATTTCCGGGAAGAAGCTGGCCTGATATGCCATCTCATTTCGCTGGATTCCGATGCTGAGAGGCAGACCGGAGGTCTGTGCGAAAATTCCGGCAATGGTCCAGGTTGCGTTTACGGTAGGCTGGCCGCCGCCGAGCAGCTCCGAATTGGAAAAACTGATGTTGTCTGCGGCAAGCTGGGTCAGCTCCGGGATATAGTTTTTATCGAATGCTCCGCCGGAAGCTTTGTCTGCGTAGGTGCTCTCCATGGATTCCAGATAGAGATAGATCAGATTTCGTTTCTGTTCCGGGAACGTGATATTCACGCGGTCCGGATCTACGTAGTTGTCTTCTACCACGGTATTGTACGTGCTCTGATTTTTCAGATAATCTTTTACGTCCAGTGCTGCCCACACGTCATTGATGGAATAGACGATGCTGGCGGCTCCTGCCGCGATACAGATCATCCCGAACGCCACATGGGCTTTGCGTTTTTCCCGAAGAAAAATGCTGACCAGAATCAGAAGGATGAGTGCTGCCGCTGCGATCAGCGCACTTGAGCAGATATAACTCATCAGAAGATCATGGCTGGTTCCGGCAATCGGGGCCTTTAACTGGTAAACAAGCTCTTCCATGCTCAGATTCGGCCATGTTTTCCGCATCCAGCGCTCGGACGTAAACAGCAGCACGCCAAGCGTTCCGATCAACACTGCAAACACAGCCAGCAGAATGCGCCCTGCTTTTTTCGTTTTTTTCTGTTTCTTGTGTTTCATCTTCCTACCTCCAAAAAGCATTACAGCTTACAAAATCTTAACTTTTCTTTACAATCGCCTTACGTATTATAGCAAAGACCGTTTTAAAAAGATAGAAAATTTTTATAAAATTTTTGCACAAAAAGTGCAGCCAAAAACATATTTTTTGCATGACACATAAAAACCCGCCCGGCACCGCAAATCTCTTCGCGGCCCAAGCGGGTTTTTCATCTCTATTCCGGGAAAGCCTTATCAGCTTGCCTTGTTCTTTCTCTGTTTGATGACCTTCAGTCGTGTGAACTCTTCGCGCTCCTTCTCCTCCAGTGCGTCCGCGATATCCTTGGACAACTGGGTGTAATGCGGAATCGTGATGTTCTTCAGCGCATTGGCGCGCTTCTGTGTTTTCTTGATTGCCGCAGCAAGGCGGTATGCCGAGTTCTCAATCATGGAAAGGTTTAAGGTCAGGTCTTTTACTTTTTCAAAGGCCTGTCTTGCCTGATCCAGGGACTCCTTCGTGCTGTAGTAAGCATAAGTCGGGGCCTGTCCGGACGGATCAGCCTCTACCAGCGGAATTTCCACGCCCATGATACTCCTTGTCTTGATCCGGATAGATTCCTCCACCGGAACGGTATAGGACACGGTCTGTACGTTGGTGATACCGATCTCCATGTTCGCAATCTGCAGCGCCGCATATGCTTCGCGGAACGTCACATCAATCTGACGCTGAATATCCTTTGCCTCATCGATCAGGCCCATGAGCTCGCGGATCAGAATATTCCGCTTCTTGTCCATCAGCTCGTAACCCATGTGGGCAAGTTTCAGAGAGTTCTTTGCAAGAATCAGGTTTCCCTTGGTAGGAAAGGTATTCGGGTCCATTCCGATCTCACTCCTCTCGCTTACTCATTCATGGCATCGGCTTCTGCCTTTGCTTTTGCTACTGCATCAATGGTGGTCGGATGATAATACTGATCCAGAACCTTGGTGTTGACACGGTCGAGCTCTTCTCTCGGAAGCAGTCCAAGAAGCTCCCATGCCTTATTCAGCGTATCTTCCATGGAACGGTTTTCATCCATTCCCTGGCCGATGAATTCATGCTCGAATTCATTACCGAATACCAGGTACTGTTTATCGATCGGAGAAAGCTCATCCTCACCGATAACGGATGCCAGGGAACGCGCATCTCCTACCTTTGCATAGCAGGAGAACAGCTGGTTCGCTACGTCCTGATGATCGGCTCTTGTGTAGCCCTCACCGATACCGTCCTTCATCAGACGGGAAAGACTCGGCAGCACGCTGATTGGCGGGTAAATAGACTGGCCGTGAAGCTGGCGGTCCAGTACGATCTGACCCTCGGTGATGTAACCGGTCAGGTCAGGGATCGGGTGCGTGATATCATCGTTTGGCATGGTCAGGATCGGAATCTGTGTTACGGATCCCTCTACGCCCTGTACGATTCCGGCGCGCTCATACAGCGTAGCCAGCTCACTGTACAGGTATCCAGGATAACCTTTACGGGAAGGAATCTCTCCACGGGAGGAGGAAACCTCACGCATAGCCTCGCAGAAGGATGTGATATCGGTCAGGATAACCAGGATATGCATGCCTTTCTCGAATGCAAGGTACTCGGCAGCTGTCAGTGCTACCTTCGGGGTGATCAGACGCTCTACAACCGGGTCGTTTGCCAGGTTCAGGAACATAACAACGTGGTCAGATACACCACTTTCCTCAAAGGTCCGACGGAAGAACTCTGCTACGTCGTATTTAACACCCATAGCGGCAAATACGATTGCAAACTTCTCATCGGAATCTCCAAGAGATGCCTGCTGTACGATCTGTGCTGCCAGCTGGTCGTGCGGAAGTCCGTTTCCGGAGAAGATCGGCAGCTTCTGGCCACGAATCAGGGTGGTCAGACCGTCGATTGCAGAAATACCTGTATGGATATAGTTTCTTGGGTATTTACGGGTAACCGGGTTCAGCGGCAGGCCGTTGACGTTTCTTCTTACCTCTGCGTCAATCGGTCCCATGCGGTCGATCGGTTTTCCGATACCATCGAAGGTACGTCCCAGGATTTCCTCGGAAAGTCCGATCTCCATCGGATGTCCGGTCAGACGGGTATGAGTATTGGTAAGAGACATGCTCGAAGTTCCCTCAAATACCTGAATAACGGCTTTGTCTTCGTATACAGCAACGATACGTCCCAGTTTTTTCTCATTGCCGTCTACGGTAAATTCTACGATTTCCTCGTAGGAAGCATTTTTTACACCTTCCAGAACAACCAGAGGGCCATTGACCTCACTAAGGCCTAAATATTCAATTGCCATGATGAATTCCCTCCTTAACCATTCTTCTCGAGTACCTTATCGTAGAAGGTGTCGATATCTTTTTTGTATGTGTCAAACAGATCCAGACGGTCATTCGGTACATCGTATTTAATAGAAACGACGCGGTCAAAGATCTTGTCCTCTTTCAGTACGGACATTGGCATGCCCATCGTCACGAGCGCTTTGGATTTCTTGTACAGATAAAGAATAACTTCCATCATCTTGTACTGTTTTTCCAGAGATACGCAGGTGTCATCCGGATGGAATGCGTTCTGCTGCAGGAAGCCCAGTCGAATAACTCTGGCGATTTCCAGGGTCAGCTTCTGGTCATCCGGAAGAACATCGCTACCGATCAGTTTTACAATTTCCATCAGGGAGCTCTCGGAGTTCAGGATTCCCATTAACTGGTTCCGCATATCTACAAAGTTTTTGTTTACGTGATCTTTGTACCACGGCGACAGATCCTGCAGGTATTCACTGTAGCTGGTCAGCCAGTGGATCGCCGGGAAATGACGGGCGTAAGCCAGAGATTTGTCCAGTCCCCAGAAGCAGCGGACGAAACGTTTGGTGTTCATGGTAACAGGCTCGGAGAAGTCACCACCCTGCGGAGATACGGCTCCGATGATGGATACGCTTCCCTCTGCGCCGCAAAGGGTCTGCATCATGCCGGCACGCTCATAGAAAGCGGACAGACGGGATGCCAGGTATGCCGGGAAACCTTCCTCGGCAGGCATTTCCTCCAGACGGCCGGACAGCTCACGGAGTGCCTCTGCCCAACGGGATGTAGAGTCTGCCATGATTGCTACATCATAGCCCATATCGCGGTAATACTCAGCCAGTGTCAGTCCGGAATACAGAGATGCCTCACGGGCTGCAACAGGCATGTTGGATGTGTTGGCGATCAGGGTGGTACGGTCCATCAGCGGGTTGCCGCTCTTCGGGTCGATCAGTTCCTGGAACTCCTCCAGAACCTGTGTCATCTCGTTTCCACGCTCTCCACATCCGATATAGATGATGATATCGGCATCAGACCATTTTGCGATCTGGTGCTGGGTCATGGTTTTTCCGGTACCGAATCCGCCAGGGATGGCTGCTGTGCCGCCTTTTGCGATCGGGAACATCGTATCCAGGATACGCTGTCCTGTGATCAGCGGAACGGATGCCGGATATCTTTTCAGGGTTGGACGCGGTACACGGATCGGCCATTTCTGTGCCAGTGTGATCTCTTTTTCGGTGCCGTCTTCCAGTTTCAGTTTTACAATCGGGTCAAGGATGGTATACTTTCCGTCTTTGGCAGCCCAGATAACCGTGCCGTTGACATCCGGCGGAACCATCGATTTGTGAACGATGGAACGGGTTTCCTGTGTTTCTGCAATGATTGCGCCGCCCATCAGCTCTTCGCCTTCCGAAACAGTTACATGGACATCCCATTTTTTCTCTGTATCCAGAGAATCTACGGTAAGGCCGCGGCTGATGTATTTACCGGACTGCTTTGCAATCTCGGACAGCGGACGCTCAATACCGTCAAAAATGTTGTTCAGGATTCCAGGTCCCAATGTAACAGAGAGGGCATCTCCGGATGCGGTAACTGTTTCGCCTGGTTTCAGTCCTGTGGTTTCCTCGAAAACCTGTACTGTGGTGGTATCCTTTGTCAGGGCAATAACCTCGCCGACCAGACGTTCTTTACCAACGTAAACCATCTCGGACATTTTAAATCCGGTGTTTCCTTTCAGATATACGACCGGACCGTTGATTCCATAGATAACTCCGGTTTTATTCATGCTCTACACCTCCGTGAAAGATGAAATTCTCCCGCTCTTCGTTCAGAAGGGTCTCGAAGGAATTATCGATCAGAATATTTTTCTCCGGAATGACCGCGCGCACGCCGCCAAGGAACGGCATGGCCGAAATGGTAAGGGTTACGGAGAGTTTCTGCTCCAGGGAAGCCTTATGAGCTTCGTCTGACGGATCCAGATATAAGGTCAGCTTGTCGTTTCCGGCAAATGTAACGGCTTCGCGGATTTTGCGCTCCAGATACTCCTCATAGGATGGATCCTTTTTATAAGCGGTAAGTTTTTCACGAACTTCTTTAAACAGTTTTTCTTTTAATTCCAGATTTTTACGGGACAGCTTCCGTCTGATATGAAGCTGATCCGCAGACAGTGTCTTATTGACATCACGTTTTGCTTTCTCGGTCTCGGCAGCAACTTCTTCTTCTGCCTGACGTCTTGCGGTTGCTTTATGCTCCTCGAAGATCTTATCCAGAGCTTTCTGGTGATCGCCGATCACACGTTCTGCTTCACGGTTTGCACTGTCCAGGGAATGATTATAAAAATTCTGAAGTTTCTCCTCAGTAGTCAATGTGTGTCACCTCCAGGGCATTCTTACAGTTTTAATCCAATAGATTCATTTACAAAGGAAGTGATAAAGTCCGGCGCTCTTCCGGTACCGTGACGGTCCGGAATTTCAATGAGCAGCGGAAGCTTATGGTTGAGGCGGACATCCTCCAGAATGTCCGGGAATTCCTTCCCGAACTTTTCTGTAAGGAGAATAATTCCGATCTCTTTGTCTGCCAGTGTTTTCTGCAGTGTATCATAAAGCTCCTCGCGCTCATGAACGACAACGCCTTCCACTCCGGCCAGGCGCATGCCCGTCTGAGTGTCTACGTTATCACTGATCAAGAACATTTTCATTTATGATTCCTCCAACTTAAGGTGAAGATCAATACCTTCCGGTTTTGGAATCAAAGTTTACCAAGAATCATGAAGGAGATGATCAGACCATACAGAGCGATACCTTCGGCCATAGCTACGAAGATCATGGATTTACCAAAGATGCTGCCGTCTTCGCTGATTGCTCCAAGAGCTGCGCTTGCGGAAGATGCAACGGCGATACCGGAACCAATACCGGAAAGACCGGTAACAAGAGCTGCACCGATGTAACCAAGACCGGTTGCAAGACCAGCGCCTGCTTCTGTTGCAGCAGATGCAGTTGTTGCGCCTGCGAAGGAAACAACGGTTGCGATCAGCAGAAGGCCGAAGAAGCCGCTTACATTGGCTGCCAGAGATTTTTTGTAACGATTTTTGTTGTGCTCACCTTTGAAGTAATAAGTCATAGGAACAACGATGGTTAATACCATTGCGATTGCAGTAAGTACCTGTACAAATGCTGAGTTCATAATAGTTTTCCTCCTGAAGTTAATTCATTAAATTTACTCTTTGCTGCGATCCGGAGCCATTTTCACTTTTTCCCGATACAGCTTCCCGCCATATTCACTTCCATTTCGCATGGCTCTGAATCCTCTTTTATTTCTCGCCTTTTTTCAAAAACGGAACAAATGGTTTTCCGTCTCCTTCATAGAACCGGCTGAACATCTCGTAATACTCCAGACGCAGTACCTGGATCGCTACCAGCAGTGCCTCAAGGCAGGCAACGAAGACATTTCCGAGAACAATAACCGGCCAGCTGATGCTGCCGCCGCCTGTTGCTCCGCCGAGCATCAGGACAACCTCCATCATAGCCGCATGGCTGACTGCATATGCGCCGACACGGACAAAGGAAATTGTGTTGGAGAAGTAGCTCAAAAGCACATCGAAGAGTTCGAAGAATGCCTGTACAAAGAACATTCCCTTTCCGGTCTCCGGAAATGCATTGCCCTTCTTCTCTACCATACGCTCCAGTGGCTCTTTTAAGAAGATCGCAAGAAGCGGAATACCGAACATGACTACCATCACGCCGACAGCCGGAGCTTTATGGCCGCTGAACAGGAGAACGAGTGTAACGGCAAGGGCTCCGTAGAAAATGAAGCCTGCCAGGGAGTTCTGGCTGAACAGAAGCTCGCCGAGCTTATGGTTTCTTGCTGCATTGATCATATGCAGAACCATTCCTGTCAGAATCATGAACATACCAAATGCAACCGCTGCGACAAATACGGTATTCATCGAACCGATGAACGGAAGCGTTGTCATCGCTTCCTTCGGATGCAGCCAGAGGGCCGGTATGACATTCTCAAATCCGAAGAAGCTGCCGAACAAGAATCCGAAGATCACAGAGAATACCGCGCAGGTACTCATGATCGCTGCCAGATCCATCTTCTTGTAGTGGTACAGCAGTGCGCCGCCAATCAGCAGACACAATCCCTGTCCTACATCGGCAAACATGATTCCGAAAATAAAGGCATAGGTGAGTCCTACGATAATCGTAGGGTCAATTTCATTGTAATTTGGCAGTCCGTACATCTTCACGTACATCTCAAACGGACGGAAGATTTTCGGGTTTTTCAGCTTTGTCGGCGGCTGACGCAGAACGTTGTTTGCATCATCCTCGATGAAGCAGAAGAGATTTGTGTCGTTTTCGATGTCCTTCTGGAAGGAAGCGGCATCTTTTTCCGACATCCAGCCGCACAGAATATAGAAGGTTTCCTTCTTGGATTTTGTGCAGGCTGCCAGGCGACGGACATCAAAGTTGCCGGAGAGCTGCTCTAACTGCTCTTTTGCTGCAACCAGATCCTCTGCGGAATCCGAAAGGCATTTTGCCAGTTTCCGTGAGCACTCGCTGAGTGCATCGTCTGTCTTTTTGATTTCTGCCTGAAGTGCTGCGTAAGCATCCTCCGGCGTTCCGCTGTACTCGTCCGGAACGTAGATTCTTTCGAAGTGCAGGGATGAGAATACGGCGTCCACTTTCGTGACCTGATCTCTTGGGCAGAAGTAAATGCCCCATACATACTGCTCATCGGAATGGCAGCGGTAGAATACCGTATCGCTGTTCTCATAGCAGTAGCTCTCAAATTTGTTGTAATACTCTTTTGTGATCTTTCCGAATCTGAATTTAATAAAGTGGAAATCCAGAATGGAGGAAAGATTGCAGTGCAGATCCTGAAACGGCTCGATTTTCTGTGCTTTTTCCATCAAGTCTTTCTTTTTTGCTTCCAGTTCTGTACGCTCCTGGTTCAACTGGCCAAGGGTGTGATCCAAACCATGGACACAGTTGATGGCATCTTCCAGGGAAAGTCTTTTCGTGGTGGTACGCTTCTCTTCCGGCAGAAGTGCTGTAAAATCTTCCGCCTGTTTTAAGGTCTCTTTGTATGGGTTGATCTGGATATACGGTGTGATATTCTGCATCGTAGACAGCTCCGTCAGAGCGTTTTCCAGATGTATCTCATATTTTGAGAGATAAGTGTTGACCACACGGTCAATGTCGGCTTTCGGCCCGGTGATGCTCAAAAATTTCATCTTGACAATCAATGAGTACACCTCCCCGTGTATTAAGTTTTTGCGATATGCTGCATTGCCTCGTCAGCGCTGATACGGTAACGTACGCACTCGAGTGCAATAATAAGCCGGTTTACCTCGTGCTCTTTGTGATAGAGGTATGAGTATATGGTGGCAACGGAATAAGGATCCTGTCTGGATTCACTGGAAAGTATGTGCTTCATAATGGCTGCATACATGGATTCCAGCGTATCGACTTTGAAGGAATCATACCGTTTCGCATAATAGGTTTGTTCCAGCAGCTGGGAAAATGCACTCATATTCTCGGCTTCTACCAGTGCCTTTACCACATCCTTTTTCAGCCGGTGATGAACCGGAATCAGCAGGGCGTAGATTTGTGCGCTGGTCATGTGATAATAGCGTTTGGAACGGTAGATCCACTGAAGGTTCAGCATGTCAAACTTGCTTCCCCATGCAGCGGTCAGCTCTTCCAGATCCCGCTTTGTCACTACTTTTGATCTGTCTTTCCACATCTGTGCAAAGTAATACAGATCCAGGGTCATCTCATAGTCGAACAGGGTCGGACGCTCGATATCCGCGAGCTGCGACAACGGGGCATAATATTCTGTCCCTTTCAGGTTCGCAATCAGTTCTTCGATCGTCCTGGAGGACGCCAGAAGATTGATGTCCAGCTGGGAATGCTTGTTAAAGAACTCGTCGAATATGGACAGGTTCAATACCACATCACGGTGATCAAATACCGTGTTCAGGCATTCTTTGATAACGGACACTTCGTATCGTTTAAAGTAGAGCGCAAGGAACTTTCTCTGCTCCACATTTGCAAAACGGTACAGCTTGGAAAAATCCCGGTATACCGTCAGGCGCAGCATTTTCTCGATCTGACCTCGGTGAAGGTCAGCTTCGTTGTAGCCCTCAAACAGATCCTCATAGCCTTTATGCTGCTTGAGGTAAGAAACTGCCTGCGGTACACTCTCCAATTCCACGATTTCCCGAAAATTCTGGTCGTTTAAAAGATGGCTCTGCATGGCTCTTATCTTTGTGGTAAGGCCGCTGTAGGATAATAGACCGCTCATCGTTTCACTTCCTTATAATGTTTTCGTAAATCTGCGTGGACAGTGTTCCGTGATTCTGTTCGTAATAAGCGTCCAGTGAAGATAGAAGTTCGGCGGCAGAGTCCCGCTGCTTTTTCTGATCCGCATCTGTAGTAGAATGAAGTTTTGTTGTGATCTCTTCAATCCGCTTTGCCGTTTCCGCTTCCAGATCTGCATCGAATTTTGCAATCCGCTCTTCCTGCTGCTCGTCCTGGAGCTTCTTCTGATTCTCGGCAGCCTGCATAATCTTAGTAGCAGCCGTTTCGATCTCTGCAAGTTTGTTAATTACAGATTCCATAGCATCGCTTTCCCTCCTTATTTATTTAAAAGACAACAAAGACGAGGAAAACTCCCCGCATCTTTGCTGTTAGTATTCTACACCTTTTTTTCCAAAGTTGACATATTGAAATCGTAAAAAAAAGTGGGATTTCGATCGACTTTTTAATTAAAAATAGACAATGGGTCATATTTTTTCTTCCAATCTCAATAGCCAAAAGATGGTCCCTCATATGATTTCGATATGGATCCAATCCGATTGTCATATTGCTGATAAGAAATGCTATGTGCAGGTTGATATTGTATACAGTATTTTGAAAACTTTGAAAATTTGAAAACGGGATTTTTCTGTTTTGCTTTTTCGGGAGCTATGATATACTGAATATGATTGGCTTTTATTCTAATATTTATCACTTAAGAAAGGAATTTTACGCATATGCGCCTTAGAAATATCAGAGGATCAAAAGATGTGATTGCTTCCTGTCCGTTCGTTGTGCAGGAGCCGGAGAGCTGCCGGGGACGGTGGGCTGAAATTTTTGGAAATGAAAATCCGATTCATATTGAGGTCGGTATGGGAAAGGGCCGCTTTTTGATGGATATGGCGGTTCTGCATCCGGAAATCAACTACGTCGGCATTGAAATGTACGACAGCGTGCTGCTCCGCGCAGTACAGAAACGGGAAAAACTGGAGACGGAAATCAAAAACCTGTTCTTTATCCGCATGGATGCACGCCAGCTTCCGGAAGTGTTTGCTGAGGGCGAGGTAGACCGCATTTACCTCAACTTCTCCGATCCGTGGCCGAAGGACCGCCATGCGAAGCGGAGACTGACGTCACATGAGTTTCTTGCACGGTACGAGAAGATTTTAAAGAAGGACGGAACACTGGAATTCAAAACCGATAATAAAGATCTGTTTGACTTCTCTCTTGAAGAGATGAAAAATGCAGAGGGATGGGAACTCACTGCATTCACATACGATCTGCACCACGATGTGGTTCTCTCAGAAGGAAATGTAATGACGGAATATGAGGAGAAGTTTTCCTCAATCGGAAACCCGATCTGTAAGATGGAGGCACGGTTTCTGTAAAAAACATTTCTGCATGTAAGGGGGATTTGAAAACGAAAAGAAAAGTTCTGGCGGCACCAGTGCGACAGTGGCCATGGTAACGAAAGATGCGGACGGCACCTGGAACGAGGATCTTTGTACAAGCAGCTATGTCGGATACGGCGGTGTAAGCGAAACTACCGAATGGAACCGCAAAACACCGCGCGGACAGTTCAGCTTTACGTATGCCTTCGGCATTCTCCCTAATCCCGGAACGGAACTTTCCTATACCCAGGTGGATGATACGTATTACTGGGTCGATGATGTAAATTCCAGATACTACAATCAGTTCGTCACGACGAAGACAACGCCGAAAGCCTGGAATTTCCCGGCGGATGCATTTCTGTTCCGGAAGACCAGATGATCACGATTCTGAAAAATGTTCAGCCGGGCTGCCAGATTATTATTGATTCGGCGAGCGAGCTGAAGAACTATTGACATTTTTTACTTGGAATGCAAAACCGACAGTGAAAAGATCTATTTTTTTAAGATCTCTCCGCTGTCGTTTTTTTGTGCGTAAAACAAGAAAAACACCGTCCCCGCAGCTCTCAGGTCTGCAAAAACAGTGCTTTCGATGCGCCTTCAGGGACTCGAACCCTGGACAAATAGATTAAGAGTCTACTGCTCTACCAACTGAGCTAAAGGCGCTTACTTTTGTTTTTCTGTGTTTCATTGGATGATCCACTCGCTGAACACAAATAAGATTATAAAGGATTCTGCCGAAAAAAGCAACCTTTTTTTCACTGTTTCTTTACTTTTGTTAAAAACAGCGAAAACAGGTCTTATAATTCTATTAAATTTCACAATTTTTTCGTATATTTCCGTTTGTTTCGACGACGGCTCCAATGGCAGCCGAACCTACTTCCGTTTCTTGTCTTTCTTTTTCAAAAGCTTCTCCAGCTCCTGCATGGATTTCTGGATTTTATAAAGACAGCCGCTGCCGGCATATTTATTCTGATAGCAGAAATCCTGGAGTTTCTGCTGAAAGAAACCTGATTTTCTGATCAAACTTCTTCTCCGCTTTCCGGCGTACCGGACACGGGCACCGGAAAAGTTCTTTTTCTTCTATATTATACAGGGAATGTCAACATTGACCAGAAAATAGCTTGTTTTAGCCATTGTTTTCCCATTTTCTTTCCGCTATAATACAGCAAAAACTACTATTTATACTTTGGGGGAATTTTTATGAAAACACGAATGAATTTCAAGGATGAGTTTTACCAGAAATTAAAGCTCCTCGTCCTCCCGATTGCGATTCAGAACTTTATGCTGGCTCTCGTCAGCGCGACGGACGCAATCATGCTGGGATGGATTGACCAGACCTCGCTGTCGGCGGTTTCGCTGGCCGGGCAGGTGCAGTTTGTTTTGAGCCTTTTTATCTCAGGCATCGCGGCGGGCGCCGGTATTATGGCAGCGCAGTACTGGGGGAAACGGGATGCTGCTTCGATCGAAAAAGTGATTCCGATCGCACTTCGCACCAACCTGCTGTTCTCCGGCCTGTTTACCATCCTTGCCGGTTTCTGTCCCGAAATGCTGATGCGCATCTTTACAAATGATGCGGCCCTGGTTGCAAGCGGAAGCCAGTATTTACGCGCTGTTGCACTCTCCTACGTACTCTGCGGTATTTCGCAGGTCTATCTGATCCTGCTGAAAAACACCGGTCATGCAGCAGTCAGCTCCCGCATCAGTTCCACTGCGGTTGTACTGAACATCATTTTAAATGCCATCCTCATCTACGGTCTTTGCGGTGCTCCGGCACTTGGGATCCGCGGAGCAGCTTATGCAACGGTAGCTGCCCGCGTTGTGGAACTGATCTGGGCTTATCTCGAGACAAAGAAACCGGAGCGTGTACGGATTCTCTGGAACCGCCTCTTCTCTTCCGCAGGGAAAATACTTTCAGAAGACTTCTGGCGCTACACGCTTCCCGTGCTTGCGGCCTCCCTCGTCTGGGGAATTGCCTACGTTCTGTACTCCGTTATCATGGGACATATGGGAAGCGATGCCGTTGCGGCAAACTCCATCACCTCGATTGCCAAGAGCCTTCTCTCCTGCCTGATCCGCGGTGTGAGCGGTGGTGCCGGGGTTCTGATCGGAAATCTGCTCGGTGCAGATGAACTCGAGAAAGCACGCGAATACGGCGGCCGCCTGACGCATCTTGCAATTGCCATCGGCGTTGTGACCGGCGGTCTTCTGATGTTGATCTCTCCTGCAATCGTCCACTTCGCTCCGCTTACCGATACCGCGGCAGAATATCTGCAGTACATGCTTCTCTTCTGCGGTCTGAACTTGATGGCACAGTCGGTCAACACCACCGTTCTCGACGGCATCTTCTGTGCCGGCGGCGATGCAAAATTCGATATGCAGGGAAATATCGGCGCGATGTGGTGCTTTTCCGTACCGCTTGGCTTCCTCGCCGCGTTCTGGCTGAAGCTGCCGGTCATGGTTGTCTACTGTATCGTAAACCTCGATGAGATCGTGAAACTGCCTGCGGTTTATCTTCATTATAAAAAATACGTCTGGGTACGCAACATCACCCGCGATATCGAAGAATAATTACCGAACTATAAAATCCCCTGCGGAAAATCCAAACCGAATGGATTTCCCGCAGGGGATTTCGTTCTTTTATCGTATTACAAATATCGCAATGATTTTACATCGATTTTCTTTCCGCAATTTCTGCCATCTTCGCCTCGTTCAGACGGGTGTCGCCATGGACACGGCTGTAGGAAAGATAGCCGTTCATACGGTCAATCTTCGTCAGGTTCTTGGAACCGCAGACCGGGCAGACATCCATGTCGAGTTCCTGGTGGCCGCAGTCATCGCAGTAAGCCAGGGACAGGTTGACGCCCTCGTAGTAGCCGAGCTCCATTGCACGCTCGATCAGGGTCTTGATCGCACCTTTGTTGTAGCCGACCGGGTAGCGCACATACTGGATTTTTCCGCCGTTGCAGAGCTCCCAGAAACGTCCCTCGAGATCCTGTTTCTGGATCGGGGTGATGTCCTCGGTTACGTGGCAGTGGAAACTGTTGCTCACATACGGGCGGTCCGAAACGTTGCGGACGATGCCGTACTGTTTGCGGAACTGCTCTATCTGCAGGCCGCACAGGGATTCTGCCGGTGTGCCGTAGATCGCATAGAGGATGCCGTCCTCTTTCTTAAACTCGGCAACCTTGTCGTTGATATATTTCAGCGTGTCGAGTGCGAACTGTCCGTCCTCAACAAGAGATTTTCCGTTGTACAGCTCCTGCAGCTCGTTCAGCGCCGTGATACCGAACGATGCGGTCATCGGCTTTAACAGCGGGCGGATCTTGTCGGACGGTTTTAAGTGGCCGCCGTAGAAACCTCCCTCGCAGTAAGCCAGCGGGTTCGTGGATGCACGCATCTCGCCGAGGTAATCGTAGGTCCGTTTGTGCAGATCGCGGATCATCTCGAGGTAGAAGTCGAGCACTTCATGGAAATCGCGGTTCTCGGAACGGGATTTTGCCAGGATCATCGGAAGATGAAGGGAAACGGCTCCGATGTTGAAACGTCCGACAAAGACCGGTTTGTCGTTCTCATCTGCCGGCTCCATGCCTCCGCGCTCGTACCACGGGCTAAGGAAAGCACGGCATCCCATCGGGCTGATGACTCTCTTGTATTTCTTGTACATCTCGGCGATGTAGCCCTCGCCGCTCATCGACAGCCAGTCCGGATACATGGTTTTAGAGGAACAGTCAAGTCCTGCCTCAAAGACATCTTCTGCGATGCCGCCCTCTCCGTGAATTGCCTTGTCATATAAGAAGACAATTTTCGGGAAGAGCACCGGCTTTTTGTGGCCCTTCTTGCCCTGTCCGTTTTTGTGGACCTCGAGAAGGGAGATGGAAATCATCTTCTCGAACATGCTCGTTCCAAGGCCGAGGGTCACGGTAACGAACGGATAATCACCGCGGGAAGATCCAACAGTGTTCAGTTTATACTCAATTCCCTGCCATCCCTGATCGCACTCTCTTCTTACTTTGTCGATCGCATACTCGATGGCTTTCTCCTGTGCACCCTCCCAGGATGCGTCGGTATATTTCAGGAACTCTTTTACGTAGTAATCATAGCTCTTCTGTGCGTACGGAGCAAGGATCTTGTCCACCTCCGGCACGGTAAAGCCGCCGTACTGCTGTGCAGCGGTGCTGAGGACGATATCGCCCATGACATCAAATGCGGTGTCGAGTGTCTTCGGCTCGTTGTACCAGACATTTCCCATCTCGAAACCGCCTTTTAAAACGTTTCCGACATCGAACAGACAGCAGTTCATGGTATCGAGACGTGCGGACTGGTCGTGGATGTAGATGTAACCGTCCTTACAGGCCTGCAGCTCGTTGCGGTTCATGAAGAACTTGCGGTACAGCTCTTTGTTCAGCTCGTTGAAAATCAGGCTTCGCTTCGTTGCAACGAGGGCGCTGTCGGTGTTGGCATTGCTCTTGTCGCCGATGTAGCGGATGGACTGGCTCTTCGTGTAGACCTCGTCCATCATATGGATAAAATCAGTTTTGTAATTGCGGTAATCGCGGTAGCTTTTTGCCACAGCCGGGTTTACTTTTTCGAGTGCTCCCTCCACGATATTGTGCATATCGCTGATCGGAATTTCGGTCTTTCCAAGGGAATATACGTGCTCGGTTGCGAACTTACAGATAAAGTCAATCTCCTGCTGTGAGAAGGTATACAGGATTCTCTGTGCGGATTTATTTACGGCACGGACGATCTTCTGCGCGTCGAATTCTTCTTTGGTGCCGTCCTTTTTGATAATATAAACCATTGTGGTGTCCTCCAATTCAAACACTATATCTTGTGTGTCCCCCACCCTTTTCTTGTAGCGGGCACCACATATTGTAGCATGTTTCTTTTGAAAAGAAAAGGCATTTCCTGTAAGTTTTTATTTTCAGAATATTGCATACTGCTCTTTCGTGCAGACAGAAATCTGCATTTTTCAAATTCGTTCTGCAAGCGTTCCTTCAAAAACGGTCTCGGCCGGGCCGGTCAGAAGGACCTTATTTTTCGTCCGGTCCCATGTAACGAAAAGCCTGCCGCCGCGCAGTTCTACGGCAGTTTCTCCCTCCGAAACACAGCCGGAAAGCATCGCCGCGACGGCTGCCGCACACGCTCCCGTTCCGCAGGACAGCGTTTCACCGCTCCCACGTTCCCAGACTCTCATTTTTATTGTGTGTTGATCTAAAGTCTGGATAAACTCTGTATTGATACGGTCCGGGAAGCAGGAAAGGTGTTCAAAAGCGGAACCGGTCTTTGCAATGGATATTTTTTCCACATCTTCCACCGGAATCACCGCATGCGGATTTCCCATCGAAAGGCAGGTCATCGTATAATTTTCCCCGCACACGGTAATTTTATGCTCCAGCACATATTCCCCCAGAGAAACAACGGGGATCTGTGCGGCGCGGAATTCCGGCGTTCCCATCTCCACTGTCACCTGACAGATCTTATTCGGATTCTCCCCCGTCTGCAGATGAATCACACGGTTTCCGCTGCCGGTTTCGATAGTCAGCGTCGTTTTTCTCGTCAGCCCATGCTCGTACACGTATTTTCCCACACAGCGGATGCCGTTGCCGCACATCGCGCCCTTCGAGCCGTCGGCGTTGTACATTTCCATCGAAAAATCTGCTGTTTTGGATGCCCCGATCAGAATCAGCCCGTCCGCGCCGATGCCGAAATGGCGGTCACTTACCGCTTTTGCCAGCCGTCCCGGACTCTCCACCCGCTCCTCCATGGCATTTACATAGATATAATCATTTCCGCAGCCCTGCATTTTTGTAAAACGCATACACAGCCTCCTCCCAGACTTCTGCCCTTTCCAGTTCCTTACTAAATATGTATTCCGTACCGCGCTTTTGAAAAACCATTTTTCTCAAATCCGCTTCAGACATTGGAAAACGAAGCGGAATGTGATAGAATAGGGGGAACTGATATCGTTACTTACATGAAGTAACTCTCAAATATTTTTAACCATTTATTATGAGGAGGTTTTGATGAAAAAATACCGTTGGGTTTTAACAGCAGTATTTGCCGCTTTCCTCGTGGGAACGAGCGGCTGCGGAAAGAAAACAGAAACGATTCCGATCACAACCATCAGTCAGAGTACCGACGATGACGACCCCAAAGACAATCTGGCGGCCTCCGGCGATTCCGATGAGATTCCGGAATACGATGTGGATCTCTCGAAGAACCTGAACAGTTTTCAGCTTGCCATCTGGGGCGATACATACGAAGTTCCGGAATCCTACGCGGATTTTACAGCGCTTGGCTGGGTCTACAGCGGCGACGACACAAAGGAAATCCAGCCGGAATCCTTCTCAGAGGGCGAAAGCTTTGAAAAGGACGGAAACCAGATTACCGTCGATATTGCCAATCCGGACACCACGGCAAAGCCAGTGGCGGAATGCCTGATCGGAGGCATTCACATCGATACCTCGACCGCTGAGGGTCAGAATATCTATGTCGGCCTGCCGAACGGCGTCACCCTGCAGCAGTCGCTGATGGAGGATGTGGAAAGCATCTACGGTGCGCCAAAGGACCGTTATGAGGCCGATACCTCTGTGCAGTTCACGTATGAATACGGGCTGTACCAGACGATCACGCTCGGCTTCGATAACGAAACGGGAATTCTGTATTCCCTCGATATGCAGAACTTTACGACCACGGCTGATGCAGAAGCGCTCGATGGTGTCAGCGATGCCACAACACCGGAAGTGGAGGCCTACCAGGCACCGGAAGCCGACAGCAGTAAAATCAACGACTGGACCGTCCGCTTTGACGATGTACTCTATCATCTTCCCGTTCCGGTCAGTGAACTTCTGGACCACGACTGGACCGTCAATACGAAAGAGTCCGATACGGCCGTTTTAAACGGAAAATACGGCTACGTCACGCTGGAAAAGGGCGGTCAGAAGCTTTACTGCACCGTACATAATTACGGCGCGGAGGCGACGACAGTACGCAACTGTTTTGTTACTTCGCTGTACGGCGATCTCGATACGACAAAGATTCCGATTTCAATCACAAACGGCATCACGCTCGGCACTTCCGAGAGCGATTTTCTGGCGAAGGCAGGGGATGCCAAATCAGAAAAAACGGAAAAAGAGGATAGTAACCTGACACTCTACACATTCTATAGTGATGACGAAAAGCTGGACTACACTGAAATCGGCATCGACAACGATCTGAAGCTGGTACGCAGCATCAAGGTGGTTCACAACCAGCCGGAAGCGCCGGAAGAAGAAGCCAAAAAAACTTCCGCGGAAGATTCATCTTCCGTTTCCGACAGTCAGGAACCGTCCGAAACACCGGCTCCGTAACGATACTTTCAGAAAAATGGCTGCATGGCAGCTTACTACAGACGAAAACGAGGATTTTTATGGAAAACTTATACGACGTTATCATCATCGGCTCCGGCCCGGCGGGTCTTTCTGCCGCGATTTATGCGAAACGCGCAAAGCTCTCCTCTCTTACGATTGAGGCAAACTTTGCAAGCGGCGGCCAGGTGCTGAATACCTATGAAGTAGACAACTATCCCGGCCTTCCGGGCATCAGCGGCATGGATCTCGGAAGCACGCTGCGCGCACACGCTGAAAAAATGGGCGCGGAATTTTCCCGTGAGCGTGTGAAGGAGCTTGTTCTTGACGAAGAGATCAAGATTGTCCGCACGAGAAAAAATGAGTATCATGCCAAAACGGTCATTCTTGCAACCGGTGCGGAGCACCGCGCGTTAAATGTACCTGGTGAAAAGGAGCTCTCCGGCATGGGCGTCTCTTACTGTGCAACGTGTGACGGCGCATTTTTCAAAGACAAAACCGTTGCCGTTATCGGCGGCGGCGATGTCGCCGTGGAGGATGCGATTTTCCTTGCCAGAACGTGCAAAAAGGTTTACGTGATCCACCGCCGCGATGAACTGCGGGCAGCCGGTGTTCTCCAGGATGCACTGCTGGCACTGCCGAATGTGGAAATGGTGTGGGATACGGTTGTGGATTCCATCGAAGGAAACGAGATGGTGTCCGGCGTGAAGGTAACGAACAAAAAGGCAGGGGAAGCCGGTGTGATCACGGTAGACGGCGTGTTTATTGCCGTCGGCATCGTTCCGGTCTCCGCACTGATCGCAGGCATCGTAGAAACCGATGAGGCTGGCTACATCAAAGCCGGCGAAGACGGTGTGACGAGCGTGCCGGGCGTGTTCGCCGCAGGCGATGTCCGCACGAAGCAGCTCCGTCAGATCATCACTGCAGCCGCCGACGGCGCGAACTGTGTGACTTCGGTAGAGAAATATCTGATCAGCCACTGATGGCTTCTTTCGAATAGAATACGGCAAAAGCAGGCATTCTTCGTATTGTACGGAGAACTGCCTGCTTTTTTCTGTTTTTCCGTAGTTTCTGAAATCTGAAAAACCTTTCATGTCAGTCGTGTAAAACTTTAAAACCTCTTTTTGTCGAAATTGCACAAAGAAACCGGTTTTTTCCCACACGGGCCAATTTTATAAACATCCCGTCCACAAGTTATCCACATAGTTAACCACCGAAAACATGCCTAAAAACAAGTTATACACCGAGTTATCCACATTATCCACGAAAAACGGTGTGGAAAGCATGTGTTTAAATCTTGCGAAATCAGAACGCGTGTTTTGGTCATAACAGAGAAAACCGTTATTTCGCCAAAAGATTTTATAAAGCACTTGACTTTTTAAGTGTCAATCTCTGTTGGTTTTTGACTTGAATTGTGTGAATTTTTCGTACAATTTAATATTACATTTTTCGTGTTCTTTTGCTGTTTTTACAATGGCTGCAAAAAGAAAATCTCCTGTTCGGAAAACGATTGTTTCGTTCCCAGACAGGAGATTTTGATTGGATTTTTCTTTGTTTTACTCTGCCAGCTTTCCAAGCCGCTTTGCTTCTGCCCTCAGCTCTTCGATCCGGCGGTTGCACATGCCCACCGGGACGCCGGTGTCGATGACACGTTCACAGCTCTTCATCAGCTCGCAGGCGCGGGCAAATGCCTCGTCGCTGATCTCCTGGAACGGTGCTTCGGTTACCGTCTCCATCGCCAGAATGCGGGCGAGCTGGTAATCGATATCGTTCGTATACAGGACGCCTGCCGCAAACGGGACATTTTCCTTCTGCAGTTTCCGGAACACCGGGATTCCCGTTCCGCCGCCTGCGAGGACAAAGACGCGCGGTGTTCCCTCCGGCCGCGGCAGCTCGATGCTTCCGAAGCACGGGTCAAACGAACCATTGTCAATCTCGTATAGTTCGCGGATGATATCCTCGCGGAAAATTGTCTCCGGTGCGCCGAAATGGGAAATAGCATCGCCCTTGACGCAGATGATCTTATCTGAAATTTTCTGTGCCAGATCGATCTCATGCAGCGACATGATGACGGTGATGCCCTTCTCCTTTGCCATGCGGCGCAGAATCGCGAGCAGTTCCAGCTTGTGGCGGATATCGAGGAAAGAAGTTGGCTCGTCGAGGATGATGACCTCCGGCTCCTGACAGATCGCACGCGCAAGAAGCACTCTCTGGCGCTGGCCGTCGCTGATGGCGTTGAAATCGCGGCCGCCGAGCTCTTCGGCATGAACGGCGCGCATCGCCTTCTCGACCTTCTCCTCATCCTCGCGGGTCAGCATGCCGAGTCGTCCGGTGTACGGATAGCGGCCCGTTGCCACAATATCGTGGCAGGTCATCAGCTCCGGCTTCATGCGCTCCGTCAGCACAACGGCCATCTTCGTGGACAACTCGCGGAACGAAAGCTCATGCAGGTTTTTCCCGTCAAACTCCACATTTCCGCCGACCAGCTTTAACTGGCGGGTGATGCTTTTCAGAATCGTTGATTTACCGGAACCGTTCGGTCCGATCAGCGTAACGATCTCGCCTTTTTCGATGCCGATGCAGATATCTTTGATCAGCGGCTTCTTATCATAGCCGACCGTCAGGTGGTCCAGATGAAAATAATATTCATTCATATTCTCTTACCCCCTTTTCCGGCGCAGCATCATGAAAATGACGACCGGCGCACCAAAGATCGATGTGACCGTACTGATGGACAGCTCCAGCGGTGCAAACGCCATACGCGCGATCAGGTCGCACATCATACAGAAGACGGCTCCGCCGAGGAACGTTCCCGGGATTACGACGAGCGGACGCGATGTGCCGAGGCTCTGTTTAACGAGGAACGGGACGGCAATGCCGACAAACGAAATCGGACCGGCAAATGCGGTGACGCATGCGGAGAGAATACTCGAAAGCAGAATCAGCGCGATGCGGAATACTTTGATGTTGACACCCATGCTCTGCGCATACGCCTCACCGAGCTGATATGCACCGATCGGTTTTGCCATCAGGAACGTGATGACAAAGGTGATGCCGATCACAGCCGCAGAGATCGCTACGTTGCTCCAGCTCATGCCGGAGAAGCTTCCCTGTGACCAGCCGTGGAGGTTGACGATATCGGAATCCTCCGCGAAGGTGACAACAAAATCCGTGACCGCCGAGCAGATGTAACCGATCATAATACCGCCGACGAGAAGTCCTGCCATATTTTTGATCCGCCGGGACATCAGCAGAATGAAGCTGACGGAGAGAAGGGATCCTAAGAATGCTGCAACAATCATCGTGTAAGATGTGATATTGCGCGCCCGCTCCAGATAAAAGATCATGGTCAGCGCCACGACCATTTTGGCTCCCGAGGAAATTCCAAGAACAAACGGACCGGCAATCGGGTTTTCAAAGAAAGTCTGTAAAAGGAAGCCCGACAGGGACAGAGCACCGCCCAGGATTGCCGCCATCAGAATACGCGGAAGGCGGATTTTCCAGATAATATTGTACGCTTTCCCCTCTCCGGTCCGCCGCAGCAGAATCCGGAAAATTTCCGGAATCGAAATATTTACGTTTCCGGAATTGATATTCAGCACGGTGATGGCGGCGAACGCCAGAATCAGCACCAGGAACACAGCGGCATACCGCGAACGGCGCCGGAAGTTTTCCATATGGAAACTGTTCTCTTTTCCTGTCATATTTTTTTTCTCTGACATACGTTCCTCCATCAGGATAATTTTCTTAAGAATACCATCTGATCCGGATCGCCGCCCGTTACCAGAAGGTTAATGTCGTTGGTAAACTGTGCAATTTTATCGGTTGCCTGATACATGGATTTCTCGGTTGTCCAGACGTTGCCCTCTTTGACTGCTTTGTAATCGGCAAACATGGAATCCTTTGCCAGCAGGTCGTCCAGGGTTTTGACGGTGGAATCGATGCTTGCGTTGTAGATCAGGTAGTCCGCATCTTCGGCCGTATCGTAGAACTGCTCCATCGTGATCGGCACGGATGTTTTTCCGCTGTCGTCCTGGAGATCACGGAAGGCGTTGCGCGCACCGCCAAGCTCGATCATGTTGGAAATGTAGTCCTCCGGGTTCCGCACAACGGCAGCTCCGCTCGTATTAATATAGAAGAAAGCGACCGTTTTTTCGGTATTCTGGAAATCCTTCAGATTTTCCACAACACTTGCCTGATTTGCAAAGAAGTCGGCCGCCTCCTCCTCTTTGTCCAGCATGGCACCGTAGAGTTTGATCCATTCGGTTCTGCCAAGAGGCTGGGATTCGTAGCTGGAACGGTCGATGAAGACCGGAATATCGAGCATCTCGATCATCTCCTGTACCTTCGGGGAATGGAGGATCATCGTGGATTCAATGGCCAGATCACAGTTCTCACTGACCAGAAGTTCGTAATCCGGCTCACTGTATTTTCCGGCGAAGATCATCGTTCCGGCATTCATCGCGTCAACGGCATCCTGTACGTACCAGTTGTCTGCGGTTTCACCGGAGAGACGAATCGTATCGAGGGAGTCGATGGCATCGAACAGCGCCATCGGAGAGGTTGCTGCCATGTAGATGCGTTCCAGCGGCTGATGGATTACAATTACGTCGGAATCGAGGTCATCCGGCGCCTCTTTTCCGTCCGGGACGAGCAGATACTGCGCGCCGTCTTTGACATCGATCAGTTTATAGCCGTCTGTGCAGTAGTATACGTTAAAGCACTCCGCGTAATTCAGGACCATCTTGCTCTCGATGGTGATTCCGGTGATGTCCGGTGCGTCGCTGACATCGTCTGTCGTTGCGAAACCATCCGCGGATGCGGTATCACTCCCGGAGGTGCTGCTCGCAGCAGTGGCTTCGGAGGTGCTTTCACTTTCAGCCGTACTTTCCGAGACGGATGTGCTCTCCGTCTGGCTTTCGGAAACGTCTGCTGCGGATGCTGTGGATGTGCTGCTCTCAGAAACTGCCGAAGTGCCCGACGCGGACGATGTGCTGCTTCCCGTTGATGCGGTGCTGCCGCAGGCCGTCAGTGACATCGCTGCTGCAAGAAAAAGTGCGGCCCATTTTTTCAGCTTTCTTTCGTTTTTTCCTGTCATTTGATATTCCTTTCTGAAAGAAAAAGCCGCTGCCATACGGCAGCAGCCCTTTCTCATTTTTTGCTGCAAATTATTGTACTTATTTATTCTCTTCTGCCTTTACCATCTGCTGGAACAGCTCGTTTGCCTGATCCTCGCATCCGAAGATCACGCCGTAGACTTTCAGCCACTCTGCTTTCGCAAGATCGGTCTTCTCGTCTGCGGAACGGTCAACCAGCATCGGAATGGTCAGGGTTGCCAGACGCTCTGCGGTGTCGGACAGACGCTCATTTTCCTCTTTCAGAAGTTCTTCCGTAGTCTTGTCTTCGTCTGCTTTCTCATCCGTTGTCTTATCGTCTTTATCGTCCTTCTGATCCTCAGCTTTGGTATCTGCGGTCTCGTCGGCTGCATCAGCATCTTCCTCATCTTTTGCATTTCCCGGAAGGAACTCAGACGGAAGAATTGCAAAATCGATTTCGTCTTTTACCAGAGCTTTGTAGTCCAGATCATCGAATGCTCCGTCGAAGGAGATTTTTTTGTCTTCCATTGCTTTTGCAATGTTTTCGATCTGGCAGTCTTTCTGCTCCATGCCGACTGCTTTGATGCTCTCTGCTGCGTCTAACTGCTCATCGAGAAGTTTCAGGGCATCCTCAGATGCTACGTATGTTTTCTCAACCGGAAGCTGGATCACGATCATATCTTTGTCCAGTCCTGCCGGAATCTCAACATCTTTCGGAACGATCAGATATTTGACAACATTGCCTTCGTACAGCTCTTTTGTCTTTTCGGTCAGATCTTTCGCTTTCTCAGTGCTGGTCTTTTTGGAATCGGATGCTGCTGCCGCTTCTTCCTCGTCGGTTGCTGCTGCGGTATCCTCCGCTGCTGCGGTATCGGTATCTTCTGCTTTCTTGTCGTCCTCGTTCTGTTTCTCCGGATCACGCTCGGTATCTTTTGTCATATCGATCTCCAGCAGGGTGATGCCTTCGTCGTAATGATACATCTTGAAGTACTCTGCGTAAGCAAGTTTTGTCTCTGCTTTGTATTCCAGTCCCATGATCTCTGGAGCGGTGGTATCCAACTTGGAGTTATCGGTGCTGATCGTGGAGATTGTTCCGTCTGCTTTTACAAATCCTGTGCTGGAAGAAGTGCTGCCGCCCTTCTTTGCTGCTGCCAAGGAGATGAAGATGTTGTAGGAAATCTCATGGGCAACGGACATTCTGGTGGTCATACCGATGATGGTATTGTTCTTGTTCAGCTCAACCGGAATGGTGAAGATGCTGCTTCCGCCGCTGACATTTGCCATGTATTTATTTCCGTTTGCTTTTACATATCCGTAGTACGGACTGCTGAATGCGATCGTTGCATAAGCCTGTCCGTTCGTTACAGTAATCTTGCTGCAGGAGATGGTTACCTTTCCGGATCCGCCGGAGAAGGAGAATCCGTCTGGTGTGTAAACGCCGTCTGCCAGTGTGGTTGCACTGTCTACTTTGGATGTGCCGCCGCTTAAGTCAGACTCATATTTGGATTCCTGCTCCGGTTTGGTATCGGCCGGTTTCTGGGTCGGTGCCGGAGTCGGGGTGCTGGTGGGTTTTACAACCGGTGTCTCAGATGGAGATACGGTTGGGGTATTGGTCGGAACGAGGGTTGGTTTCGGAGTATCGCCCTTGTTGTCATCCGACGGAAGGTCTCCGGTCTTTTTCAGGCTGGAAGATGCAATCGTGATGGCTCTGTCGTACCATTTGCCGCTCTTTACTGCATGAGCTGCTACAGCAAATTCCTGATCAAGTGCCTCTACCGGGATTTCAAACTGCATTCCGGTTTTGGTTTCACCGTCTAAGGTGTAGTCCACTTTTCCGGTGGAAGCGATCCATGCGCCGCTCTCTGCTGCCGCATCTTTTCCGGTTCCCATATACAGATAATCATAGCCGCTTCCGCTTAAGGTGATAACTGCTGTCATTTTTCCGTTTTTCGCGGTCAGTTTTACGCCGACTACCTTGAACATTGCTGCATTAGTTGTTGCCTCTGCACTGTAAATACCATCTGCTACTTTATTGGTCTCATCTGCCGGAAGATCTGCGGTCTTTTTCAGACTGGAAGATGCAATAGTAATGGTTCTTGCATACCATTTATCCCGTTTTGCAGAATGGGAAGAAACAACAAGTGCCTGATCGAGTGCTGCTACCGGAATATCATACTGCATTCCTGTTTTCGTCTCGCCGTCTGCTGTTGTGTAATCAACGGTGCCGACGCCTGCAATCCATGCACTCTTGTCTGTGGCAGCTGCCTCTTCCGGTGTTCCCATGTACAGATAATCGTAGGCAACACCACTTAACGTGATGCGTGCTTTCATGTCGCCGTCTTTTACGGTCAGCTCTACGCCGACTACTTTGAACATAGCTGCGCCGGTCTCCGCGGTTCCGCTGTAGATACCGTTTTCTACTTTCGCCGGTTCCGGAGTTGGAGTTGCGGTTGGAACCGGAGTCTCACTCGGAGTCGGGGTTGCAGTCGGGACCGGAGTCTCGGTCGGCTCCGGTATCGGAGTTACTTCCGGTGTTTTGCTTCCCGGAACTGCAAGATAAAGCTGCTGTTTGGTGTACCAGGTTCCGTCTTTCTTTCCAAGAACGATCGGAACGGTTGTGCCGGCTTTGTCCGCATCTACTTCAAATGTAAAGGAATAACCGCCGTTTGCTTCCTGCATTCCCTGGATAGCCGGTGTTTTTGCAAGGTCATCGTTCTTTCCAAGATACAGTTTATCAAATGATACGTTGTTTGTTTTCAGTGTAAGAACGAGTTTATCGCCCTTGTTGATCATTGTTGCCTCGGAGATGACGAACATTTTGAATACGCTGCCGTCCTCTTTGGTAACCGGTGCTTCTACACTGGCTGGCTTATTCGAGGAATCCTCACCTGGATTTTCGCTTGGAGTCTCGGTTGGTTCCGGTGTTACCGTCGGGATTGCATCGGTGCTGTGGATCGTAACGGTTTTATCAGCCCATGTTTTTTTCTTGGCTGAGCGAACGGCAACATCCATCTGTTTGTCAAGCTCTTCCACCGGAATTTCAAAACGATATCCGGTCTTTTCTGCACCAGTCTTCGTATCCGTATAGGTTTCGCTTCCTGTCGGAGCAATCCAGCTCTTTTCATCTGCTGCGGCAGCTTCTGCTGCTGTTCCCGTATACAGGTAATCATAGCCGGTTCCACTCAGCAGAATGGATGCTTTCAGTTTTCCATCTTTTACGATGAGTCTGGAAGAAATCACACGGAACATGCTTCCGGTTGCTTCTGCAGAAGTCTCATACTCACCATCTGCCGGTTTTGCTGCTTCCGCTGCTTTTGTTTCTTTCTCCTCGGCTGTATTGGATGCCTCATTTCTGGTTGTTTCTTTTACTTCCGTTTTCGGCTGTTCTGCCGCCGGACTGGTATTCTCTTTTACAGCATCTTTGGTTTCTTCTTTTGCCGGTGTTTCTTTTTCAGCATCTTGGGAAGTCTCATCTGCTGCTTCCGGCTCTTTTTCTGTGGTATCGGCAGTCTCTTCACCGTCTTTTGCAGTGTCCTCTGCAGTATCTTCCGAAGCATCCTCATCTGCGGATGGTGTCTCGGTCTCGTCAGATCCTGCCGGTGTCTGATCCTCTGCAGGCGCGGCCGGTGTTTCCGTCGGCTCTTCTGCCGGAGTCTCTGCAGTGCTTTCACTGCTCTCGGTTTCTGCCGGTGTTGTTTCCGGTTCTGCCGTCTCTGCTGTTTCTTCGCTCTGCGGCGCTTCCTCTGCGGCTGCGCTGCTTTCTGTCTGTGCTGCTTTTTCCTGCGTATCTGCTAATACGCTGGCAGTCGGGCTCATGATCATGGACGCCGACAGCAGCAGTGCCAGAAATTTGCTTGAATTTCCTTTCATAACTTCTCCTTTTCTTCGGATCTCCTTCGCGCATCTGCTCCGGATTCCGTCTGACTTTTTCAGGCAGCTGGGCGGTGCCTGTCCCCGTCAATGATGTCTCCCTGCAAGTAATCTTGTTTTTGAGGACACATTTTTTCTGCGAAAAGACAAACAGACATCTGCTTTTTCTGCAAAAGAGTTTCTCCACCGGAGCTCTTTTTCGGACGCATGGCGACAAAAAAGCAGATGTCCGATTTTACTTCGTACATCTTTCCATGAATATATGCTTTCATCGGAAGCGATTCACTAACCTTTCCAGCAGGTTTCCTGACTCGCAGATCTTCACGGCAGCCGCGCCTTCTCATGCGTTTCGCACAATGGCATTTCTGCAGCTAACACTCCCTGCTTACAGTGACCGGATCGCTCAGGATTTCCACCTGATTCTCTTTTACCTTCGCGGATTCTTTTTCAAATCCGTTCTGCACTGAAAAGTCCCTTATTTCATTCGTTACTGATTATAGCAAAGCCGTTTTGGAAAGTCAAATGAAAGGCCACGGAAAAAGCGCATAAAATCAGCATTTTTTACATACTTTATGATAACTGTCCGCACCGGAGCCTATTCTATGAAACCAGCTTCTCTGCACCGCCGCATCCTGTTCCCTCTGCTTCTGTGCGGCGGACTTCTTTTCGCCCTGCTGTTCTGGTATTTTTCCCCGTTCTTTTCCCCTGGTGAGAACCGCCGGTTTTCCGCGTATGTGGAGGAACGGTTCCACTCCGAGGTAACCTCTTCTGCCATCACGCTCCACTATACCCTCGCTGATCCGGCTTCCCGCGGAATTGCCCCCGGCACCGCCTCGTTCGGCACGGTTTCCATCCCTGACCGCACCTCGTATGATGCCCTGCTGCAGAGTGTGGAAACAACGCTCACATCCTTTCATCGCAACCGCCTCTCCGCGGAAAATCAGATCACGCTCGATCTTCTGCTCTACGAGCTGGACTGCGAGAAAATGCCGGGCAGCACCAGCCTTCTTGCGGAACCGCTCGGTCCGTCGCTCGGGATTCAGGCACAGCTTCCCATTCTGCTCGCAGAATACCCGTTCCGCACACAGCAGGATATCGCCGATTACCTCCATCTTCTGCAGGATCTCCCGCGCTATTTCTCCGACCTCATCGCACTCGAGCAGGAAAAATCCCGGCAGGGCGTGTTTCAGAATGACCTTGCGGTCGATGGCATTATCCGCCAGTGCAGTGCTTTTCTCGCCGACGCGGATACACCGGAAATCCATCTGCTCCACACCGTTTTTCAAAATAAACTGCAGGCGTCTTCACTGTTTTCTGAGGCGGAAAGGAATCTCTGTCTGCAGACGCATGAAAAACTCCTTACCTCCTGTGTTTTTCCCGCCTACCGCTCTCTTTCCGATGCGCTTTCTTCACTCCGCGGCAAAGGAACACAGAACGCCGGTGGTCTTTCACGGCAGGAAGGCGGACTTTCCTACTATGCGTATCTTCTCCGCAGCCGCGTCGGTGTTGATGCTTCACCGGAGGAGCTGACCCGCCTTTTAACACAGCAGCTTGCGGACCAGTGTGCCGAAATGCAGATCATTCTCGATCAGAATCCGTCGCTCTCCCTCTCCGAGCAGGCGCTCGTGCTGCCGTTCTCCACGCCGGAGGAAATGCTTGCCGATCTGCAGAATGCCGTTTCTGAAGATTTTCCCGTTCTTTCGGGTATCGCATACGAAGTAAAGACCGTGGATGACTCCCTCAAGGATTTTTTAAGCCCCGCCTTTTATCTCACACCGCCCGCCGATATCAATTCACCCAACTCCATTTACCTGAATCCCGCGGATGAGATGACCGGCATCGAACTGTATTCCACACTTGCCCACGAGGGCTTTCCCGGCCATCTGTACCAGACCGTCTCGTTCTCGCGCTCCGACCCGCTTCTGATCCGCCATCTCTACGCGCCGTCGGGTTATGTGGAAGGATGGGCAACCTACGTTGAATCATATGCCTGCCGCTACGCCGCACGTAATCTCGATGCAAACACGCAGGCACTCTGCCGTCTCTGGTATCTGAACCGCTCGGTGCATCTTACCCTCTGCTCGCTGCTGGATCTCGGAATCCACAGCCAGGGATGGCTCCTCTCGGATGCGTCAGCCTTTCTGGCGCAGTTCGGCATCACGGATGCGTCGGCCGCTGCCTCTTTATATCAGTATATTCTCGAGACACCGGCGAACTATCTGAAATACTGTGTCGGATCGCTCTCGTTTTCGCAGCTCCTCTCGGAAGTGCGGGAACAGGAAGGTGACTCATTCTCATTGATCGGTTTCCATGAAAAACTGCTCCGTCTCGGGCCTCTGCCGTTTCCGCTCGTAGAAAAATATCTGTAAACGGTTCGCCCTGCTGAAAAAAAGATCCCACAGACTTTCTTCTATAAATAATAGAAAGTTCTGTGAGATCTTTTTCATTTTCAAAATTCTTTAACCTAAATTGTAAAGAGATGGATCTGTCGGCCGCTGCGGATCAATAACAGAGGCAGAATCAAACAGATCGCTTGTTCTGTCCTCGCCGCCTCCGTAGAGGTTCTGGTACAGACGGTATCCATCCAGGTTTCTTCGTCCCATACGCAGGTAATTGTCTCTTACCTGAACAAAATACTGGGAGGAATCTACGTTGCAGTAGATGTTGAAGCCCTGGCTCTTTAAGTAAGCAAACTTCTCATTGTCCATCGTGTAATCGTGCCAGTCGGAAAGATCCTGTCCATGTGCAAAGATGATGATATCGCTTCCGCCGATGAGCGGTGCAACATACGTCAGCCATTTCTCGGTATCCGCCTGGATCGTCTCGATCGGTTTGTCGCCGACACGGATATGGCCCCAGGTATGGCTTGCGAATGTCCAGCCGTCTGCTTTGATCGCATCGGCTACTTTTTTCGCCTCCTCGCACTCTTTATCCCAGTCGAAATCCGGGTGTGCATCAAGCCATGCTACCTGATCATCCGTCAGATCTTCTCTCGTCTTGTAATCACCGTCGGTGCGGTATCCGAGGATTCCATCGTAGCCGGTCAGTGCTACGGTTCCGCGCGCATTGTGGTATACGGCATCCGGATGCGCTTCGATAAACTGATCCATCAGCGGGATACAGTCGTAAGCACCGGTCACAACAGTTCCGTCATCCTGAATATATTCGCAGGTCGGTTTTCCGTCGTCGCCGACTACCATCTTACTGGCAATACCGCGTCCGTCGTAAGAGTGGTAATAGGAAAGGTCATCCAGAGAAAGAACGAATGCTTTCTTGCCCTCCGGCAGGTAAATGTCCCCTTCCTCGTAATGAACGGTTCCGTCATCATCTACGGTCTTTTTCACGAGATCGTTGATCGAAACCATGACATATCCTCTGTCGTACATCTGCTGGGTAATCGCGTTGAACTCATCCACGGTGGTCATCCACTGGCAGAAGCCTGCGGTCTGTGCGTTGTCCTGATAGAACGCTTTCTGCGGATCGACTACAAGAGAATGATAGAAAATGTGGGTTACTTCGTTGACGTTGACGCGCACACAGGCATCTCTCGTGCTGGTGTACTCTGCTACTTTTGTGATGATATCCGCGTCGGTCGCTGCGCCCTCTACGCTCTGGAGCTTTTCAATGGCTCCATCGTAATCGTATGTCTGCGCAAGTGCATCGGCTTCCGCCATAATCTGTGCTTTCGTTGTCGGCGCTTCAGCACTTCCCGTGCTGTCCGACGATACGGAACCGTCCACCTCTGCTGTTTTCTGATCCTCTTTTTCCTGTGCTTTCTGCTGGATTTTTTCTGTTCCTCCGGCCAAAGCCCATATTCCAATGCCGAAGATGACAAGCAGAACACATAGAATTCCTGTTTTGATCATCAGCGCACGCTTCCGCTTTCTTCTTCGGAGCTCCTTTTTACTGATGTTTTTTTTCTCACTCATTTTTCCTTCCTCCCAAAACAGCTTTTGCTTTTCTGGCAAATATTACAGTTTTACCGGACTGACAGAAATTCAGCCCGGACTCTGCTCTTTCTATTTTAGCTCAAAATACCGGTTCTGTCGAGTAGGTTTCCGGCAGGTTAAGAGAAATGTAAGAAAACCGGTAACGCTCTTTCTTTTATGCGCGCTGGCCGTGTGCCTCATACATGAGAACGGCGGATGCAATCGCTGCGTTTAACGACTCCACTTTTCCTTCCATCGGAATACGGATCAGGCACTCGGCGGCCTCTGCCATTGCATCGGTCAGGCCGTTTCCCTCATTTCCGATCAGGAATGCCGTTCCTTTTGTGTAATCCTCCTCGCGGTAGGAATGCACGCCGTGCAGATGTGCCGCGTACGTACAGATCTTCCGCGCTTTTAAGCCTTTTACAAATTCGACCGCATCGTCGACGATCAGAAACGGCATACGGTAGATCGAGCCCATCGTCGAGCGGATCGTTTTCGGATTGAAGATATCCGCGGTACCGCGGCTCATGATGATGCCGGTGACTCCTGCGCCCTCTGCGGTGCGGATGATTGTTCCGACATTTCCAGGGTCCTGCAGATCCTCAAGTACCATCAGAAGCGGTGTCTTTCCGTTGTCCATCACCTCCTCTTCGGTGTAATGCGGCATGCGGATCACACTTAAAACACCCTGCGGCGTCTTCGTGTCGCACATGGACTGGAACACGCGGTCGTCCACTACTTCGTATTCTGTCCCGTCGGACGGCATTTCATGCATTTTGCTGCCGCTCTCAGACACATATACTTTTTTCAGCCATTCCCGCGGCGCTTCCTGGAACATTTTCCAGCCCTCCGCCACGAAAACGTCCTGCTCCCGGCGTTCTTTTGCTTTTTTGTTCAGCGCAATAATGTTTTTTACCTGTGCATTGCTGCTGCTTGTAATCATGAATGGTCCCCTCATTTCCTGTTTTTCATCAATTTGGCAAGTTCTTTGTTTTCGCCGATCAGAATCAGCACTTCCTCTGCGCGGAGCAGCGTCTTCGGATTGACCGTGACACGGATGTCTTCTCCGTCCTTGACGGCGATTACGTTGATACTGTATTTCTTCCGCAGATCCAGCTCCTCGAGGTTATGCCCCGTCCACGCTTCCGGCACGGGAAGCTCTACCATGGAGAACGAATCCGACAGCATGAAGAAGTCCTGGAAGCCGCCGGAAATCAGGCTTTTTCCGAGGCGGATGCCCGTCTCACTCTCCGCCATCACGACGCGGTCCGCGCCGACTTTTTTCAAAATATTGGCATGCATCTGGCTCATGCCCTTTGCGATGACGAGCGGCACGCCCGCCTCTTTTGCCTGCAGGGTGGCGAGGATGCTCGACTCCATATTTTCAGCGATGCCGACGATCACGACATCCATGTTGCTGATGCCAAGCGATGCAAAAACACGGCTGTCGGTGATGTCCGCGCGCGCCGCATATGTGACGAGATCGGCGATCTCCTGTACCAGCTCCGGGTCTTTATCGACCGCGAGCACTTCTTTTCCTGCCTGCGCCAGCGTCGTCGCCACGGCGAAGCCGAATTTTCCAAGTCCGATGACTGCGTATTGTTTACTCATGTTTTTTCTCCTCTTTTATCCAATCAGCACCCGCTGTTCCGGGCGCTGGATATCCACATCTTTTCTTCCGCTTCTCCGCCGCAGTGCAATGGCCAGCGTAACCGGTCCAAGACGTCCCATGAACATGACCAGAATTACGATGATTTTTCCCGCCGCCGGAAGTGTCGGCGTAAGCGACCGCGTCAGTCCCACGGTTGCCACAGCGGAAACGATCTCATACAGGCAGTCCAGCAGAGGACTTCCGGTGACAGAGATCAGAAGCACCGTCGCGGTGAATGCCATCGTCAGTGCGAAGAAGAAAATAACGACCGCGGTGCGGATGTTTTCTTCCATGACCTTCCGTCCCCAGACCACGGTGTCGGAATCGCCGCGGATGTAGGATGCGACGACCACGAGCAGAATCGCAACAGTCGTCGTCTTGACACCGCCCGCCGTTCCCATCGGAGAGCCGCCGATGAACATGAGGATCATACTTACCATCGCGGAGCCGTCCGAGAAGTTTGCCTGCGGGATCGTCTCAAAGCCGGCGGTTCGCGTCGTCACGGACTGGAAGAAGGCCGCCATAGCCTTCTGCGCCGGTTTTAAGCTGCCAAGCGAGGATGCGTTGTTCCAGTCCAGCGCGAGGATCAGAAGCGCCCCGCCGAACAGAAGAATGACGGTTGTCGTCAGAACCAGTTTGGTGTGGAGCGTGAAGCCGCGCACGAAGTTTTTCCGGGTCCGTTTTCCTTTTACAAGATCCTGCACGCGCTCCAGCACTTCCCACCAGACCGGAAAGCCAAGGCCGCTTAAGAAAATCAGGCCCATCGTCGTAAAGTTGATGAGAGGGTTCGTCACAAACGGGGCGAACGAGGATTCCCCGACGAGGTCAATTCCGGCGTTGCAGAAGGCGGATACGGAATGGAACAGGCTGTAGCCGATTCCCTTCCAGAAACCGTATTCCGGCACAAACCAGAAGCTGTAGAAAAAGGCTCCCGCCAGCTCCACCGCCGCCGTGCCGATCAGCAGCTTCCGCACAATACCGACGCTGCCCTTTAAAACCGGCAGATTGTAAGTGTCTTGGATCAATTTACGGCTCTGCAGACTGATTTTCCGGCGCAGGATCAGAAACACCATCGTCAGGCACGCCATGATACCAAGACCTCCGAACTGAATCAACCCGAGGATCACAATTTTTCCAAAGGTACTCCATGTCGTCGCCGTCGGAACGGTGACAAGGCCCGTCACGCAGACAGATGTCGTTGCGGTAAACAGGGCGTCGAGCCAGTAAACGCTTTTTCCGTCCGCCGCAGAAACCGGCAGGCAAAGAAGAATCGTTCCCAGCAGGATTACCGCCGCAAATCCCAGCATCATAATCCGCTCCGCCGGTGTGTGCCATTTATTTTTGCTTTCTTTTTCGGCCATCGCTCCTCCTATTCTGCCGCTTCATTTTCTGCTTCACTGCTGTAGTAGAGCTTTCCGGTCTCACTGTCCGTCACGGTAATATCCGCAAAATATTCCCCGCAGGAACCCTCACACTGGTAATAGACGTCAAACGAAACCGTCATGTCATCTTCTCCTTCCAGGTATTCCGCGTGAACCTGATTTTTCGCGGCCCCCGTCGTTCTGCTCCACACTTTATCATCCGCAAGAAGCTCCTTTTTGATCTTCACAGGAAATTCACTGGATGCAATTTCGTGCTGATTGGACTCGTTTTTGATCCGGTAATAGAGATTCATGTACAGCCCGTCATCTTCCTCATGGAAAAACCAGCCGTAGATATCATCCTCCGCAACAATCGTCGGCTGGATCAGCTCAGCGTTTGTTTTGGTCGTGAATGCATTCATCTCATGCGTAAACTCATTCTGCATCCGGCGATGCTTCATCAGCCAGCTGCCTTCCTTCACACCGGCCGCAGCCACGACAAGAACGACAGCGCCGATGCAAAGGCCAATGATTTTCTTTTTTGTCATTATTTAATTTCCCCTTTTCTTTTTGAAATACAAAAATAAGATACCCCTAAGAACATACTTATGAGTATCTTATCAGTTTGCACATATAAAGTCAACGGAGCCGGTGGAGACTTTCCTGCCACCGTTGTGTGTAGTTTAAAATTATCCTGAAGCGAGGAATATCCCCGTCAATGACGAGGATATCTTCGATGCTTGTGTTTAATAATCTGCTTAAAATGAGAAAGTTGTCCAGACTTGGCAGGCACTTGCCGGAAATCCATTTATAGACCGCCTGTGGATTTTCAAAACCCATGGCATTCTGAATGTCTCTCACGGTGTATCCGCTTTCACGAAGAAGGGATTTGATGCGGCTGCCAGTTTCTTTCTGCTGGATTGACAAATAAATTGGTTCCATCCTGCACCTCCATATGTTTAAGCCATCCCGAAACACAGTTTTATCTTATCATCCGGTACTGGAAAAATCCAGTTTTTTCTTCCTGTTTCTACACAACCCGAATGATCTGTTCGTACAAAAGGATTTTCTTTTCATCTACATTCCGATTGTCGTGTGCTGCAAGATTGTTCCGTCCCTCTTCCATCTCTTCTTCGGATGCAAGCTCCTCTTTCCACCAGCTCAGGTGATTGATCCGGTACGGCTTCCAGCCGCGGTCAAAAATCTCATCTCAACGACTCTCTTGCATATGCGCTTTCTTTTTTACCGGAAGAAGAGGTTTAGATCTCCTGTTTCTTTTCTTCTATCAAATGATGATTCAGCCATTTTCCTGATTTGAACCGGATGGTAAAGAGAATGGACCGCAGGCTCCAGTCTGCCGCCATACCGATCCAGACCGCAATCGGGCCGAATCCCCATACGCGGCACAGGTAAATACAGAGACTCACACGGCACAGCCACATCGTACAGCAGGACGTGATCATGGAGAATTTTACATCCCCGGCAGCCCGCATGCCGTATCCCGGGACAAACGCCATGACCCAGCAGAGCGGCTTTACAATCGTGATAAAGATCATCATCTGCATGCAGAGCTTTGCACTCTCTGCCTCCATACCGCCGATCATCGTAATCGGTTTTGTCAGCACAAATACCAGCAGACAGCTTGCAACGATAACCACTTCTGACAGCCAGCACAGTTTTTTAATATAGTAGATTGCTTCATCCTTCCGGCCCGCACCGAGACACTGACCGACTACCGTCATCAGTCCGATGCCGACACCGATCGCAGCGACACCGTTCAGGTTCTCAAGGATGTTCGTCATCGCCTGCGCGGCAATGGCAACCGTGCCAAGTGTGGACACAGTGGACTGAATCGCCAGCTTTCCAAACTGGAACATACTGTTCTCGATTCCCGATGGGATACCGATGAACAGTATTTTTTTGATCAAACCAAAGTCCGGCCGAATGGAAAGATACTGCTTCACAAAAATCGGTTTGCTTTCATCCCGAAGCTTCCACAGTACGACAACCGCACAGAAAATACGCGAAATTAAAGTCGAAATCGCGGCTCCTTCGACACCCATATGGAAGCCGAAAATAAGAATGGCATTTCCGCCGATGTTCATAAAGTTGGAAATCACCGAAATCACCATCGGACTGCGGCTGTTGTTCTGCGCCCGCAGAATGGATGCGCCCGCATCGTAAAGACCGATAAACGGGAATGACAGCAGCGTAAACAGGAAATACACCTGTGAATTTTTCATAACATCCGCTTCCACTGCCCCGAAAATCACGCGCAGCAGCGGAACACGGAAAATCAGGCAGCCCGCGGATAATGCGACGGACAAAACTGTCATAACAAAAAGCACCTGTTGTGCCGAACGGATTGCTCCATCCCGTTTTTCGCTTCCAAGATACTGCGAACAGAGAATCGCTCCTCCTGCCGCCAGCGCAGAAAGCGCCTGAATGACTAAGATATTAATGGAATCCACCAGCGAGACTGCCGAAATTGCGGCAGACCCGACATTGCTGACCATCATCGTGTCGACAGTTCCCATCAGGGAAGAAAGTAACTGTTCAATGATGATCGGAATTAAAAGTTTGCGAAGATCCGTGTTACTGTATAAATGAGTTTGTTTTGTTGTAGTTTTCATTGTTTTTGTTTCTGCATGACCTCATCTGCCGGATATGCTTTGCCAGCCCTGCCTTTTCCACATCTTTCTTTTTTCTCTCCATTCTATTCCATTTGACGATCCATTGCAATCATTTCGCGAATTTTGCTCTTATCTGATTATTTTTATCAAGCGCAACATACTTTTCTATCTCATAATGACTTTTTCAGTCTTTCCAAATCTTCGCTGTCCGGGTGTGACAAAGCACGGTCAAAATTTTGAATCAGCAGATCAAGATTCGCCGGATGCTCCGGGTTTTCTTTCATTTTCACATACCGTTCGCGCACAGACTGCGGCATCTTTCCCTGGCACATATACTCACCGATGACCGTATTGCTTGCATCGATCGACTGTTTGACTTGTCCGAGAATCTTTTCAAAATAGGCATCACTTCCGCCAAATCCAGCTGTTCCAAACAGAAAAATCTTTTTATTTTTTAATTTCGACAACAATTCTAATGTCTTTTGGTCCGCATTCCCTTTGTCCGTCCAAAATCCGATATAGCATACGTCGGATTGCGGTACCTGCGAATCGTTCGTACCAAAATAATCGCATTTGTCCTTTGGCAACGTTTCATAGATTACATCAGCCAGCTTCTTTGTATTACCCGTTAAGCTGCAAAACAGGATCGAATAATGTTCTTTTATCATAGCCCATACACCTCCAGTTCAGGTATTTATGTGGAAAATCCACTTTTTCGTAAATTGTATTATCTCTTCAGATCACATCTCGATTTCGCTTACGCTGCATCCCGATGTTGCTTCTCACTATTTCCTCTCAGGCTTTTAAGTCAAGCGGATATTCGCAATCCGCTTCGCTACTTGCTCATAACCGAATAGCTGCTTTGCAGCTTCAGTTAAACTTAAAAATATTAAGTCCGGTTTCTTCATCATGAACTCTGTCCACTCTTCCGTCAATTACCGTGATGACCAGCTCACAGGTTGCACTGACAATCGCTCTGTTCAGATGTCCTCCAAACACCTCGCCCTTCTGATTTCCGGCACTCATATGAAGATGTGCATAGTATTCTCCATCCATTGTATTGATTGTACCTGTCAGTGATGTAATTTCATAATACCCCTGGAAGCTGTTTGAATAATATTTCTTTTCGTCTGTCTTGTATACTCCGACTGTGAAATCATTGATCGCTCCAAGAGCCTGGACACTGGCAAGCTTTATATTCTCCTTTATGGCAATTACCCTCAGCTGCTCCAATATTTCCTCGTCTTTGTCAATCCTTGCTACTATAACATTGTCAAATTTTCTGTATTCCATTTTATTCTCCTTTCTCTTTCCGCCTGCCACTGTTCAGACATTACTGCAATAACCTCAATATTTATTCAGGAAATGCTCCCTGTTCGGATACTCCTGCCGATATGCCCGGAGGGCGGCTTCCCGGAGCAGGGTGAATTCTTTTTCCATGTGAAGCAGGCGTGGTGCCTTGAACGCGATCACACTGATCTGTTCGGCGATTTTTTTCGCGATTCCTTCTTCGGACAATTGTCCCATGCCGAATACCAGAGAGGTAAATCCTCTGCCTCCTCTGCTGACCTGAATAAATTTCAGGAATACATTGTACAGTTCATCTGCAAGAATTTTCTGGTATCCCTCATCTGACTGCATGGCTTCCGCCAGGCACAACGTAGAGAGAATCCGGGCTCCCATCTTTCTTCTGTCGCCTCCCGGATCCAGAGAGGTTCCTTCCGCCAGATACTTCAGTTCCATCAGGCATTTGACAAATTCATCCTTCTGGAGCCTGCGTTGTCCGTATCGGGCCGTCCAGAGCCGAGCCCGGTATTCTTCTTCCCAGGCTTCCTCCTCTCCGATATATTCTTTTAAGATCTGCTGCCGTTTTGCCGGATCTGTCTCCTGATAAAAATCTTTGGTCCATGTATGTTCCATCTGTTTTTCCTCATTCTGTCAGTCGGATATTCGCAATCCGCTTCGCTGCTTGCTTGATTGGTTTAAAATAAAGACACGTCTTTACTTACTCTTTCTGCCTGCAAACGCAGTCTTCCTGCTTACATTTCGGAGTGGGAAATCGTCTCTTCTGCGTTCAGGTACTCATCGATGTTGCTGCCGTCTACCTTCTGATATTCTGAAAAATAGTACCGGCCTTCTTTCAGGCTTTCCTGGTCAAATTCCTCTCCCTCGAACAGCTCCACTGCCATTTTCGCCATTTTCTTTGCCTGATCCACTCTGTCATTTAGGATGCTGCCCTGCATCTCTCCTGCCTTTACGGCTTCCAGAGCCTCTTCCAGGCCATCAATTCCGAAGATCACCGGCCATTCTTCACGGACATAGCCTGCTTTCCGATAGGCCTCCACAGCCCCAAGTGCCATCTCATCGTTGTTGGACATAACAAGTTCAATCTTTTTTCCGTACTGGCTGATCAGACGGTTCATGCGGTTTTCCGCCTGTCCCCGGTTCCAGTCCGCTAACTGATAGCTTAGCTTTTCCAGTATAACATCATTCTTCATCAGTGTCTTTACGGAATACTCTGTTCTGCTGATGGCATCCTGATGGCCTGCTTCTCCTTCCAGAAGCACGTATTGGATCTTTCCATCCTGATTTTTATCGACTTCCGGATGGCTCTTGATGTATTCTTCTGCAATCTCGCCCTGCATAATCCCGGACTGTTCTGCATCACAGCCCACATAATACAGCTTTTCCCACTGCATCAGGTCTTCCCTTACCGGTTCCCTGTTAAAAAAGATCACAGGAATGTCTTCATTCCTTGCCATTCGGATGATCCGGGACGGAGCTGTCCGGTCCACAAGATTGATACAGAGCACATCACAGCCGGCATCAATCATCTCTTCCACCTTTTCGTTCTGTTCCTGCTGATCGTCGTTTCCGCTTTTTGTCGATACGATAATCCTTCGTTCTTTGTTTTCCATGGCTTTCAGCTGCGCCTTCAGTTCATCCGTCAATCCATTGATAAAAGGATCATCCTGAGTGTAGGTTATCACTCCGACCCGCAGGGTTTTCTCTGTCTGGTCCGACTTGCCGGAACACCCCGACAGCACAAGCACCGCACTCCCTATCGTGGCAGATAATAATACTGCCACCCTTCTTTTCTTTTTATTCATAGGAATATAAAAACCTTTCTAAATCTTCGTCCATAGAGAAATTTTCCTTGCCAAGTACCTGATATTCGGTTATATATCCTTGCATTTTATAAGACCTGTGCTCGATCCTTTTGGTTATTTCTTCCACACTTTTATAGCCGATTTCATATCCGTCCGGCACAGCCAGCCCCTGAATGTTTCCGTTATCCAGAAGTGCAATCGTCTTCAGACTGTAACCCACTCCATAGAGCTCCGCGCCCTCGTATGTTCCATTTTCTGCCTGCTCTCCAAACTCTTCCAATATTCCTGCATCCAGGATGACAAGAGCATCCGCCTCTGTTTCCTTCTTCATCCGCTCCACAATGTCCTGTTCTTTTCTCCGGTAAATACACCAGCTGATCTTGCTTTCGCTGCCTTCCAGCGCCTCGTTCAATCCACAAATCTCCGCCTGTACAGCCTCGGACATTTTCCAGTCGGCGATAATTCCGATCTTCTGCTTTTTTGTTCTCAGCCGTTCTCCCAGCCATCTTCCGATCTCCCGGTAATCCGGCTGGATCGTGGGACTGGCAGTTTTCCCTTCTTTTACCGCCAGACCATCTGCAATCAGCAGATACGGTTTATTTCCACACTCTTTTTTCAGCATATTTTCCGTCTCATGACCGGGTGCCGGATATATGATAAAGCCATCAATATCGTTGTCCTTCTGTTCCCTGATAAATTCTCTTTCCGCCTCCGGCCCGTCGATCTCTTCCGTATTGCAGATGATCATATGAACGTTGTTCTCTGCCGCAGCCTGCTTCATTCCCTTGATCAGGGCATCCCAGCGTTTGTCACCGGACTCCGGAAGAATCACCGCAATCCGGGGCTCTGCTACGTTCTGATCGAAAATCTTCCATACAAAGAATACTGCCAGCAGCAGCAAAAGAAACTCAATTATAAGAAATTTCATTCTGTTCTTTTTCATCCGCCCGGTCTCCTCTGTATGTATTTTTGTAATTCCAATGCTTCTGCGTTTTCCGGTGTATATGGGATTGCCGGAATACGGATCGTAACCCTTGTTCCTTCGTCCGGTTCGCTTTCTATGGAAAGTCCGTATTCTTCGCCAAACATCAGCCGGATTCTGGAATGCACATTGATTACGCCCACACCGGAACCATGCTTCGGAACCTTGCTGTTATCCGTCAGAATATTTTCCAGGACTTCTTCCCGCATGCCCATCCCATTGTCTTCGATGGTGATCAGAATGTCCTCGTCTTTCTTTTTTCCGCTGACGATGATCATGCCGCCATCATCCTCATCCATATTGCCAACGCCATAATAGATGGCATTTTCCAGGATGGGCTGGATCACCAGCTTTACGATGCAGCAGTTTTCGATCTCTTCCTCGATTCGGAATTCTGTTTTAAACCGCTCTTTGTACCGGGCCAGCTGGATATTCATATAGCTTCTGCTGTGCTGCAGCTCATCCTTAATGGGAATGATGGTCTTACCGCGGGATAGACTGACACGAAGTAATTTTGCCAGTTCAGAAATCATACGAACCGCTGCTTCATTTTCCTGGGCTTCCACCATCCACGTGATGGATTCCAGTGTATTATACAGAAAATGGGGGTTGATCTGGCTTTGCAGGGCATCCAGTTCACTTTTTCTTCGTTCATTTTGCTGCCGGATGATCTCGTCCATCAGTTTTTCGATCTGTTCATAGGACTTCTGCACAGAATGTCCCAGATGGCGGATCTCCGAGGAGCCGCCGATATAGATATCCGGTTTTCCTCCTGCCTCGTGGGCCTTGACGGAAGCATCCAGCTCCCGGATCGGTTTGGATATCTTCCGGGAAACCAGCTGGTTTCCCTCCAAAAGCATGACCATAAGAACCAGAACAGTAGCAAATACATAGTAACGGAAGTTCTTGTAGTTTGCCGCCTGCACACTCTCCGGCACAACACCGATCATTTTCCAGCCTGTATAGGCTACGCTGCCGACGATCACGGTCTCGTTCTGACCGCCGGAACGGATCTCGTAGGTTCCGTCCTCGTATTTTGCCGCTTCCAGACTGTTTTCTTCAAATAATCCGCGGTTTAATTCCGTTCCCCGGGGATGGTAGATCATTTCTCCGTCCTGACTGGTCAGATAATAGTAGATTCCGCCGGAACAGTCATTGATCTGCTTCATCACGTCCCTGATCACAGAATATTTCATATCCAGTAAAAGAATACCGGTTTCCGGTGTCTCTCCCTTGTTGACATCTACATACCTGCTCAGGGAAACGACCCATTGGTACCGATAAGAGCCGTCCTCAAACAGCTCCTGGATATGCGGTGTGGAAAAGTGTATATTTTCAATGGCATCTTCCGCATTTTTATACCATTCCTGCGTCTGCACCTTCACATTTTTCTTTTCTGCCGCCACCGGCTCCGATGCAATCAGATTTCCTTTGGGGTCATACAAAGCCAGGCTCTGAATCTTATCGGAGTTGGTCTCATAGAGCAGACTGAACTGCTCCGAGAATTCCCGGCTGGATATATCAAACTGCTGGACCACGTTGTAGTTTGCCCCGTTTATAATCTGCCGAATATCCAGCAGGTCTGCATTTAACCGATCCACGGTAGCCTCTACAGTAGCTTCCGTGTTGTCCACTGCTGTTTTTTCCAATGCCAGCTTGAATCGATGGTAAAGCAGCAATCCCATTACAATGATCGTAACCAGTGAAATCGCCATAAGGACAGACAGGATAATCGACTGTATGTTAAATACGATGTTCTTCCGGGAATCCGGCTTTCTTTTTCTATCTTTCATGTATTTTCCCTTTCACCTGTTCCCTATTTTCCGGAAGCTCTGTATTTGGAAGGGGAAACACCGAATTTCTTTTTGAATACATAGCTGAAGTAGTTCGCATCCTGATATCCCACTTTTTCTGCGATCTTATAGCTTTTTTCATCGGTGTTCAGCACCATTTCTTCTGCCCTGTCCATTCGGTAATCGGTAAGATAGGAGACGAAGGACTGACCGGTTTCCTTTTTAAAGATGGACGAAAAGTAAGAATTGGACACACCAAGATCTGCGCACACATCATCCAGCGAGAGCGCCGGTTCCATATATCTGTCTTTTACGATGTTCTGTGCATCGGTGATGATCCGTCTGGAGGTACTATTTCTGGTACTTCTCAGTTTTTCGCTGATCGCCATAGACATATTGATAATCCAGTTTGTCATAGAGCTTTCATCCAGCTGAGTCACTCTTTCGTAAAGATTCTGTACATTTCCGGAAATTTCATTGAAATCCATGGAATTATTGGCACAAAATTTGAAAAAGCCGCTGACAATCTCCATGGTGGCCAGATTGTACTGGCTGATGGTGGCTGCATTCTTATGGAGCTTTTCTGTCTCTTTGATGGCTTCTTTCCGGATCTTTTCCTGATCCCCTACATGGATGGCACGAAACAGCTCCTGCATCTTTGTTTCTTCTAAGGGAACCGCCTTTTTTGACTCTTTGGGAACGATCTCTGCGATATTGATGGCTCGTTTCGTTCCGTACAGGACACGGTAGGATACCGCCTCTCTGGCTCCCTCGTAGGAAATACTGATATCATACAGATTGTTGCAGACGGTTCCGACCCCTGCGGTAACCGCCGCCCCCATAATTCTCCATGCCCAGCGGCAGAACCGGTCACATTTGTCCGTCAATTGAGCTATCTCATCTTCTGAATGGAGTTCCATAATCAGAATGGTATTACCCATATAGATGAATTCCTGACAATTACAGTTCTCCATCAGCCGCTGTTTGATCTCACGTTCCACGGACATGGATAACAATAAGGGATTCATGCCCTCCGGCACATCATTTTCCGAGGTATGAAAAATCATGCAGCAAAACAAAGGTCCCTTCATATCCACCCGATAGTCCAAAAGGAATCGTTCATAGTCCTCTTCTCTGACCCTTCCCTCGATCAGGGAAATAAAAAAATTGGACTGCAGCTTTGGTAAAACCTCCTGGAAATAGTCTTCCAGTTTTTTTACATTTAACTTTTCTTCCCGTTCCCTGTCCAGTGTGGCTTTCAGCTTCATCAGGCTTTCTGACAGCTCGGTGGCGCTGATGGGTTTCAGCATATATTCCTTAATTTCCAGATGGACGGCCTCTTTTGCATATTCGAATTCATCAAAACCGGTGCAAAGCATAATGTAAATATTGGGATAGTCCTGGTTCAGCTTTCTTGCCAGCTCCAGTCCATCCATATAAGGCATCTTAATGTCCGTCAGCACCACATCAGGCTGAAGCTTTTCCACCAGCTCCAAAGCCTTCACGCCGTTGGTGGCACTTCCCACTACGTCAAATCCCAGATCATTCCAGCGGATCTTTTTTTTCATAACATCGATGACCTCTACTTCATCATCGACAAGAATCACTTTATATTGTTCCATCCTTATCCTCCTGTTTTGCGGAGCATATTGTTGTTCCTTTATTATAGCAGAAGATTGCTCTCTGCTGAATGAATAGTTACAAAAATTTTTGCCAAAACAGAACAAAAGACCGCCCTGGTCATCCATCGGACGACCGGGCTGTCTTATATTCTATCTGTTTATGAAGATGTTGGAATCAAAAGTTTTTCTGACCCCTTTGATACCAGATTGCTACGTGCTTTGCACTCCTGGTATCTTTATGAATGTTTCATTATTTTTTCTGTACATATTTCAGACAGTCAAGTGTTACGGCTGCCAGGATAATGATACCTTCGAAAATGAACTGAAGGTTAGTATCAATACCCAGAATCGTCAGGGCATATGTCAGGGAGGTAAAGATCAGTACACCGGTTACAACTCCGGAGATCTTACCGATACCACCGGTAAAGGATACACCACCAACTACGCAGGCTGCGATGGCATCCATATCCCATCCCTGTCCGTAAGCTGCACTACCGGAACCAACCATACGGTTACATTCCAGCCAGGAACCGAAGCCATACAGGATACCTGCCAGCATAAACGCTCCCATTGTTACTTTAAATACAGAGATACCGGATACTGCTGCCGCTTCCGGATTTCCACCTACCGCATACAGGTTTTTACCAAATGTTGTTTTGTTCCAGATAAACCATACAATGGCAACTGCTGCAACAGCCCACAGAATGATGGTCGGGAATTTTCCGATCTGCGGAATGAAAGTATTCGGGATAGCAGAATCAATCGCACCGAAGGATACACCCTTGGTCGCATAGGTAACCAGACCGAAGATGATCAGCATGTTCGCCATGGTAGAGATAAACGGATGCATTTTGAATCTTGCCATGAAGAATCCGGCAATCATGGCAAATACTGTTGTAAAGATCACACACATTAACAGTGCAAACAGTGCTTTCGCTGTAGCAGGCATAGCGGAGAAGTCAAATACATGGCCGAATACGGCACCTGTATTGATTCCGTTATGCATAATGATGGTTGCTGTAACCATACCCATACCAACCATACGTCCTACGGAAAGGTCGGTACCTGTTAACAGGATCAGACCGGCAACACCAAGTGCAAGGAACATACGCGGGGATGCCTGCTGTAAGATATTCAGGATGTTGGTAACCGTCAGCAGCTGTGTATTTTTAACGATCGGTGTGATGATACACAGTGCGATAAAGATCAGAATGATTACGATATACAGACCGTTTTTGTACAGGAACTGAGATAAATCGAAGGTATATCTGTAATTTTCCAGTTTCTGTATTCTCTGCTGCTGGAATGTGAATTTGGACGCTCTCAGCAGGTCGATCAGATGATATTTATGCATGAATGCTTCATGTCTTCTGTCCTTGATTTCCTGGAGCTTTGATTCATGAGCCATCTGTGCGTCAAACAGTTTGTTTTTGAGCACGTATTTCTCGGCCTTGATCTCTTCTGCATCCTTCAGAGAAGCAATCTTTTTCTGATGCTCGCTCTTCAGATCTGCTTTGATCTTCTCGTATCTGCTGTTTTCTTCTGCTTTTGCAGCTTTGCAGCTTTTGTTTACTACATCGTAATAATCCTTTTTGTAATGCGCAGCCAGATAGCCTTCTGCCTCTGCGACCAGCTTTTTAATTTCTTCTTTGTTGTCTGCCTCTACTTTTTTTGCATTTTCCAGCTCTTTTTTGCTGTTTTCAATGATCTTATCTCTCTGTGTTGCGGATAAGTTCTTGTTTTCTTTTGCGATCGCGATCTGTTTTTTCAGATCGCTCACTTTGTCAAAGCCGTCTGCACGTAATGCATCGATTTTTTTCTGGATTTCTTCCACATATTCATCGATCGGCTTCAAAAGCTTTGCTTCTTCTTCCGACGAAATAATAACGCTGTTTTCTGCCATTTCCAATTTTCCTCCTGTTACAGGTATTTAGCACTGAGTCTCAATAATTCTTCCTGGTTTGTTTCTTTGGTATTTACGATTCCGGCCAGACGTCCGTTAGACATAACACCGATTCGGTTGGTAATACCAAGAATCTCCGGCATTTCGGAAGAAACAACGATGATTGTTTTTCCCTGTTTCGCCATATTGATAATCAGTTCATAAATTTCATATTTTGCTCCAACATCAATTCCTCGTGTCGGGTCATCCATCATGAATACGCTCGGTGAACGCTCCAGCCATTTACCAAAGATGACCTTCTGCTGATTACCACCGGAAAGGTTGGCGATCATATCATCCGGTCCCATACATTTTGTATGCATGATCTTGATTTCTTCAGCCGTTGCACGCACCATCTTGTCATGTGATAATGCGACTCCGCTCTTATAATGCTTCATATTCGCAATGGTAGTATTGAATGTAATATCGCCCTTCAGGAACAGACCATTGGCTTTTCTTTCCTCTGTAATCAGAGCAAATCCGTGATCCATAGCATCTTTCGGGGAGGAGAAGTTCAGTACTTTTCCATCATATACGATATTTCCTTCTGCTCTTGTACGAATTCCGAAGATTGTCTCCAGAAGTTCGGTACGACCGGCACCGACCAGACCATAGAATCCGAAAATTTCTCCTTTTTTGATATCAAAAGAAATATTCTGCAGTTTCGGTGCATATTTTGTTGATATATTCTGTACGGAGAGAATCGTTTCTCCCGGTGTATTGTCTACAGGCGGAAATCTGTTGTCCAGAGAACGTCCAACCATGGCGGCGATTAGTTCGTTCATATCCGTTTCTTTACTTGGCTTGGTCATGACCAGACTACCGTCTCGCAGTACGGATATTTCGTCACAGATTTCAAATATTTCATCCATTTTATGTGAAATGTAGATCAGAGCAATTCCCTGCGCCTTCAGCTGACGCATCATCTTAAAGAGTTTTTCAACCTCCGGTGCAGTCAGGGATGATGTAGGTTCATCCAGTACAATGACTTTGGAATGATAGGAAATCGCTTTTGCGATCTCACACATCTGTCTCTGAGATACAGACATTTTCTTCATTGGCTGCGTCAGATCAACTGTAATTCCCAGTTTTCTGAACAGGTCTGATGTTTCTTTTTTCATTCTTCCTTCGTCGATCACTCCAACGGAATTCTTTGGGTATCTTCCAAGGAACATGTTATCTACAACACTTCTTTCAAGACACTGGTTCAACTCCTGGTGTACCATCGCCACTCCGTTTTCCAGTGCATCCTTCGGACCGGAGAAATTCACTTCTTTTCCGTCCAGTACGATGGTTCCTTCATCTTTCTGATAGGTTCCAAAGAGGCATTTCATCATTGTCGATTTTCCGGCACCGTTTTCACCCATCAGTCCCATAATGGTTCCAGGTTTGACATTCATGCTGATATGTTTCAGAACCTTATTTCTACCGAACGATTTGCTCATGCCGTTAATCGATAAGATATATTTATTCTTATCTTCTGTCATAGCTGCGCTTCCTTTTCTTAGTAAAGAAGGGTATCATTGCTGACACCCCTCTATAATTTCATTCATTTACGGTAACGATTCAGAGACCTCATCTCGATTTCGCATGGCTCCGAACCGTTACCATTTACACTTTTATTCTGTCTCAGATTATTTGGAGAGAAGTGATGTATATGCTGCTGCATTATCGGTCTTAACCATGTTAATTGCAAAAGCATCATACTCGCTCGGGTTTCCAAGACGGTTTGTGATATTGGACTCTGTCTGTCCGTCTCCACCGATGTAATCTACCTTCAGGTTCAGCAGATCATCATATTTCTCCAGCAGTGGCTGATAGGTAGAGCTCAGGAAGTTATCCGATGCGTTGTAGATATTCAGCCATACTTTTTTGGATGGGCTCTTGCTTTCATCCAGCTGTTTTGCAACTTTATCGTAAACTTTTGTGGAATCTGTGAAATCGTTGTAGTTATCGGCTGTTACAGCAATATTTAATGCGTAGTAAGATCTCTCTTCTTCGCTGTATCTGTAATCCTCACCCTCTGTCAGGCAGTTGCCGGCTTCATCTGCTGTACCGATACCGGTATCAATGTCTACACCGTCCAGTGCGTTACGCAGAACTCTCAGTGTCAGGTAAGCCTGAACGTCTGCATGCTGAGAAATTGTTCCGCCATATCCTTCACCGATTGCTGCTACAGCATCGCTGTTTGCATCGTAACCGAAGGTAGGAACTTTGTTGTCTTTTGCCCATGCATTGAACATTGACATTCCCATACCATCGTTATTGGAAACTACAACATCGATCTGATCACCGAAGGAAGCTGTCCATGTTCCGATCGCGTTACCAGCTGTTGCAGCATCCCATGTTGCACCTGCTGAGTTTTTCATTTCCTGAGAAGCCAGCTCACGGATGGTATATGTTTTTCCGTCTACATCCAGAGTTGCATCCTGCACAACCTTTGCTTTTCCGTCTACGTTTGTTCCGGCCGGTGTAGAATCTACTCCGCCGTCTGCATCTACACCTGTTCCAAGTGCGGAACGAACACCACGTGTACGGGCGATAGAATCGTTATGTCCGATATCACCGATTGCCAGAACATATCCGATTACGCCGTCACCGTTTCTGTCGATCGTGTCTGCGTTTTTCTTGATGTAATCCAGAACCATCTGTCCCTGCAGTTCAGCACCCTGGTTTGCATCGAAACCTACATAATAAGTATTTCCGTTGAAGTTCAGAGCATCTTTGTCCAGTTCGCCGGTAGCACTGCTGGATGGCTGACGGTTGAACCAGCACAGAGGTTTGTCCTTGTTTTCTACGCTTCCGCCCGTTGATGCCGTAGAATCTGCTGTTTCTGTTTTCTGGGTAGAATCTTTAGACTCTGATGGGGATCCGCCACAACCAGCCATGGATACTGCCATAGCTACTGCCATAATTGTTGCTAATGCTTTTCTTTTCATTTTTATTCCTCCCGTTTGGTGATTTTGCTAGATTCGCTTCGTTCCTAGCTGATGAATTCATTATAATCACAAGCGGTCTGAAAAAAAATAGAATATTTTTGGATTAGTTATTGAAATTTTTGGTTATTTCTTGTCGTAATTCCCCAAAACTCCAAGAATCATGCAAAAAAGCAGTCCCACAGAGCGCAAATTACTGCATGACAGATTTTCGTCGTACCTCGGGTACGCCTTCCAATCTGTTTCCTGTAGTTTGCGTTCTGCAGCACTGCTTTTTTTGTATTATTTCTTACTTATGCTTTAAGCGGGGTAAGAGCTCTAAAATCCTCTTGCAGGCGAGACTGCATCAGCTTTCTGACGTTTTAGCATCTTTATATTTCCGTATCAGAATCATATAGCTTATGATCAGTAAAACAGCTGCACTGCTCCATGCACAGATCTCGGCATAGTATATTCCCTCTTCGCCGATCCATTTCGGCAGCAGCAGCGCAACGCTGACACGCATCACAAATTCCGCAATGCCGCTGGCAAGCGGAATCAAAGTATTGCCCAGCCCCTGGATCGCGGAACGATACACATGCAGCAAATACAGTATCCACAAAAAGACAGCCATGATAAACAAATACTTATATGCAATATCTAACACCTGTCGGATCTGCTCCGGTTCACCGGATACAAACAGAGACAATATATTACGCCCAATCAGCACCATCATACCGGAAATGAAAACAGAAGTGAGCACTGCCATATACGTACCGCTGCGCACACCTTTTCGGATTCTCTGATATTTCTTTGCGCCAAGATTCTGCCCTACATACGTTGTAATCGCATATCCATAGGAAACGGCTGCCATCTCCAAAATTCCATACAGCTTGTTCGTTGCCGTAAATCCGGCTACAAACAGAAAGCCAAAGCCATTGATCACATACTGCACCGTAAGTCCTCCCACAGAAATGATCACGTTCTGTATGGCAAGAGGAGTCCCCAGCTTCAAAAGCTGCAGACTCATAGACGGCTGCCTGTAAAAATCCTCCTTTTCCAGTCGGATATCCCTGATTTTCCGTAATACAAGCAGACAGTACAAGGCTGAAAATCCCTGTGCAATAACGGTCGCTATGGCTGCTCCGGCTACGCCCCAGCCAAAAACTGCCACAAACAGCAAGTCAAGTCCCACATTGATCACTGCTGCCACGGTCATTGCAATCAATGGAGATCTGCTGTTTCCAAGTGCCCTCAGGATCGCCGCAAAGATATTATAGGCAGCTATAATCGGGACTCCCGCAAAAATCAGCCGTAAATATAGCATCGTCAGATCAATAACATTATCCGGTGTCTGCAAAAATAAAAGAACGTGATAAACTGCTCCTTCACTTACTGCGAGTACAATCACAGACAGTAATGCTGTCATAATATAGCTTTTCGCCACCGCACATTTCAGATTTTCCTTTTCCCCTGCTCCATAGTACTGCGATACAAGAATCGAAAAGCCCTGTGTGATACCTGTCATGATGCCCAGCACCAGCCAGACCAGCCAGTCTCCGGCGCCTACTGCCGCCAACGCTTCTACTCCTACCACCTGGCCAACAATCATGGTGTCCGCCATCGTATAAAACTGCTGGAAAATATTTCCGAGCATCAGTGGTATGGCAAACGTTATGATCAGTTTTCCGGGGGATCCCGCAGTCATATTCTTTTCATTTGTTCCCATAAGATTAAGAATCTCCTTTTCTCTCTTTCTCCTCCTGCCGCTATTTTACAGGGGACCCTTGCGAAACACAATTCTATTTTTTCACAAAGTTTTTCCGATATTTTTGGTGGCTATTACTTTCTTTTGAGGTAAAAAGAGATTTTCGTTGGTTTTCCATTACAGAGTATGAAAAAGAAGCAGCGTATTTGAGACGCAGACATAATATGCATCCAATTACGTATCGGATTCTACATCTTAATTCCGCAGTATTCCCATGTCACTGTATCGAGCAAGAGGAACTCCTCTGTTCCAATTGGCTTTCCATCTCTGTAAGTTGAAAACACATCCGTGCTAATCAGATTTCCCTC
>NZ_QTVL01000016.1:0-72527 GCF_003460565.1 Blautia sp. AF32-4BH
GTCTGGGAAGTATACAAATTCATACATGTTAATACAGTTGCTCCGTTCGGAACCTTTAGAACCAAGATTAGAAAATGGAAAAAGATTGCACTATAACTTCAAGTTTACAGAACTGAATCAAAAGAGCTCGAAGGAGCTCTTTTTCCTTTTTTATAATAGTATCATTATGGTATAATAGAGACATTAAAATCGGAATTTGAAGCGGAGGTATGTATTATGAATATAGGATTTTGGTCGTGTATAATTTTGGTAATACCATTTCTGATTATAGGTGTGTTATTTGCGATTTTTAAGGAAAAAGCAACAAAATTTGTTTCGGGATTTAATTCATTTTCTAAAGAAGAACAGGCATTGTATGATAAAGCTTATATCTCTCGTGATATAAGAAATCAGTGCTTTATGTGGGCTATTATAATGTTGGCAGGAGCATTATTATCCTGCTTTTTAACCCCATATATAGCTATACCAACCTATATTATTTGGTTAGTTCTGTTTTTTAGAGAAGTCCACTTTGATAATCATAAAGCGTTTGAAAAATATTTATTAAAGTAAATTCTAGTTTGTTGAACTGAATCCGAAAAGCATTAGGGCGCAGAGGAGATAGAATCCTTTGCGTAAAAGACTAACGAACATATTTAATGAAACATCGGAACCATCTTCTTTTTGTTGTTTACCTATAATAACGATTGGAGTAGTCGATTATAAACACTGCAATAAAAAAATCTGAAAATATATTTATCAACATTACATAAAAGTGTGTAGATGCACATAAAATGGGAATACATATTGAAATTCAGGTCGTTCTGTGATGGAATCTCATTACTAAAAAGTGTGCAGATGCACGGAAATGGGGAGTATAACAATGGAGATTAAAAGAGACGTTTACCTACTCTGCATTTAAGCCGATATGTTCTGCAATTACTTCTTCGTCCAATGGAAAAGAGAACCAGTCCCCGACCAGTTCTTCCTCATTGTACTTGCCAAGATTGGCTATATAGACTTGCATATCATCAATCATAAGCGGTCACTTCCTTTCACTCATCGTATTCATAAAATCTGCCATAAGCAATACCCACCATCAGAGCTTGAACATACCATTGTTGCAGACCGCATAACGTCCTTTTTCTTCCGGTTCATGGACGTAGGCTTCCAGATTAAAATATTTCTTTCCCTTTTCGGAGAGAGCAAAAAAATCAATGTTATGTTCCAAGCGGTAACGGGCAACGTCCATGATGTTGTGGCACTCTGGATAAAACAGAAATTCTTCTGATTTCTGCAATAAATCCTCTACACCGCCACAATAGGAAATCAACTCTTTATAAGCCAGCTGAACTTCTGGCGATAAATCCGTGTAAGCAAAGTACAGCTTGTTTAACCGTCTGACAGATGTTGTCCTTACAATGTCGCCAGCAAAGGGGAGCTTCATATCAATGATTTGATAATCGCCACTGTCAGCTTCCACGCCGAGCAGGTCACGGAACAGCTCATAATCAATGGGTAAATCGAACCAGCGAGAGGTTTTATCCTCTGCTGATTTGGTCGTTTCAATCAATACGCTACATTCTTCCATCGTAATTCAGCCCTTTCTTTTTAATTTTGAATATGAAAAAAGCAGTCGATCATAAATGAAAGGCTGCTTTAAATCATATCCTTTATTGCTTTGTGTGGAGATTTAACTGATTGTCTATGTCCCGTCCGGCATACATTACTCTAAGTATTGTTACAACTTTTTTATCGCTGTCTGGAATATAAAGTACCACATAATTGTCTACTGGTAATACACGAAGTCCACGACTTTTCCACGGTTCTTTTTCATATTTTCGATAACGCTCCGGCATCGTATCCAGACTTAATATCTGTTCTTCCAGACGGTCAAGCTGTCCGCTTGCATTTTCCGGCGATTGTAATTCAAAAGAAATATATTCAAAAATCCCTCTCAAATCACTGTCAGCCTGTTCGGATAATTCTACTTCATATATCATAAGCCATAATCCTTGCGAATGTCAGCAAATGCTTTCTTCGCATTTTTTGTCCGTCCAGCCTGCATATCCGCATATCCTTTCTCCAATTCTTCATTGAACTCTGCTTCTGATAATGTGCTGATATCAACAGGTCTGTCAGATGGTATTTTTACTTCAAACGGAAGTCCTCTCTGTAAGATAATCTGTTTATAAAACATATTGATAGCACTGGAAGCAGGGATACCAAGTGTAGACAGGATACTTTCTGCTTTTTCTTTGACATCTGGTTCAATCCTTGCATATAAATTTGCTGATTTTGTAGCCATATAAAACATCTCCTTTCGTGAGTAGTATTTCCATCTATCTTTATTATATGCAAATGTCCGCACAATAGCAATACTAATTTTATGCTCCAATAATCTTATTGAATAACTGTAACAATACATCTTTTACGCCGGACGCATTGAATACAAGACCAACGGCTACTAAGGCAACTACCAAGAATCCGATAAGTTTGGAAAACTCACGCTTACAGGATAATCGAACTACTGCATACTAACCGCCACAGGGAACTCCTAATCCCTTGCTCATGAGGGGAAGAATAGTTTATCATATTGTAAAAAAATATAAAAAAATATAAAAAGTTTTTGTGTTTTTAAATGATTTGTTAAGGTTAGTTGTTTATATATAGAGAAGAATAATTAAGAGAAAAGTGATGGATATGATACAAGACTGGATGATAATAAACAAAATTAAGATGGGAGATCCTGATGCATGGGATATTTTAGTACATAAATATTATGATAGTGTGTATTTTTATTGTGTTCGCAGATGTTATGGAGACTGCGATATAGCTTCTGATTTAACACAGGATATTTTTTTAAAATTGGTAGAAAGTTTACCTAGATACCGATTCATAGGAAAATTTCAAAATTATCTATACACTATGGCTGTCAATACTTGCAATAATTATTTGAAAAAAAGACATATTGAGCAAATAGAACTCACAGATAATTTTACAACTGATTTAGACACTTCATTGATTGATGAAATATTACATGATGAGAGAAAAGAAACGGTTCAAAAAGCACTTGATTTACTTCCTGAAATACAACGAGAGGTTGTGATACTACGGTATTATCACGATTTAAAGGTAAAAGATATTGCGACAATTACTGGCGTGGGGGTATCTACTGTACAGTCACGTATTTATCAAGGCCTTAGAAAATTAGAAAAAGTTTTAGAAAGAGAGGAATTTTATGATGGATAAAAAAGATATTATATCGAAATTGGCTGGTTATAAATTAGAAGGTGATATAGAAGGACGTGAAAAAACCATCGAATTAGGATATGAAATAATGATTAGACTTGGAATGTGTCGACATTCTTACTTTGAGCTATTCCTGTCAACTTTTCGCTTCATACATGTTCATACTTGGATAATTCAATTATTCATCTTTCTATCAGGGATAACTATGGCATTAAATTTTAAAAATTTACAGCCGATAAGTGAAATAATGTTATGCATTACAGGTGTAATATTCATTTCGGCTTTATTTTTTTTAGATGAATTATTCAAAAGTTTTACTACAGGAATGTGGGAATTGGAACAGACATTCAAATATGATTTGCGACAACATATTATGATGAAATTATTGATTTTTGGCATTATTGATATGGTAATTGTTATTTTGCTTTCTCTTATGACTAAATCTATAGTATCTTTGCCTTTGTATCAGATATTAGTCTATGTACTTGTTCCATACAATATTGTTTGCATTATTTTATTTTCGCTTATAACTATATGGAGAAAGCAATTACATAATTATTTCCTATGGTGTATATCGGGAAGTATTTGTGTCGCAGTTATTTTAATTGCAAATATCTTTAAAATATATGAAATCCGAATGCTTTATTGGGGAATAGCATATTTCATTACAACGACAATATTAGGGATTATCTTATATTCTCAAACTAAAATAATCAAATGGGAGGTAGCTTCAGTATGGAATTAACTATTAATAATATAACAAAACAATATGGGAATGTAACTGTGCTTGATGATGTGTCGTATCGATTTACTCCTGGAATTTACGGAATATTAGGTGCTAATGGGGCGGGTAAAACAACTTTATTTCGTATTATTTGTGGACTGATGAGAGCAAATTGTGGAAATATACAATATGACCATAAAGATATTGCTCTGCAAGCAGAATATTATCGCTCGATTCTTGGATTCTTACCACAAGATTTTCGATACTATCCTGATTTTACAGGATTAAATTTTATGATGTATATCGCTTCATTGAAAGGCTTAAATGGGAAAATAGCAAAAAAGAGATGTTTAGATTTATTGATTCAGGTTGGCTTAGATGATGTGAAAAATAAAAAAATCAGAAAGTATTCTGGCGGAATGAAACAGAGACTAGGTATCGCTCAAGCAATGATTAATAATCCGGAAATTTTAATATTAGATGAACCTACGGTAGGGCTCGATCCCAAAGAGCGAGTTAAATTTAGAAAACTGATAAGTTCGTTTGCATCAGAAAAAATAGTATTATTGTCTACACATATTGTATCAGATATAGAATATATAGCAGATGAAATCATTATTCTAAAAAAAGGTAGAATTGAAAATACAGGCACAATAAGATATTTGTTGAAAGATATTAACAAGTGTGTATGGGAATGCCTGGTTCCAGAAAAAGAAGTAAATCGAATTGAGCAAGTATATACAGTAAGTAATCGTAAATATGGAGAAGACGGAGTTGTTCTTCGACTTATTTCAAGGGAAAAACCTTTTGCAAATGCGAAACAAGTTGATCCGGTTTTAGAAGATTTGTATTTGTTTTATTTTAGAGAGGGGGAATGAGAGTATGACATCGCTAATTAAGTTTGAACTTGGGAAAATATTGAGAAACCGAACTGTATTTGGTGGGATTGTTGTAGGATGCTTAGTCCTTCTGGGGATTTTTTTTGTTGGGTATCACTATTCACAGCTATCAATGAGTGAAGCGAGTAATAAGAAAAAGGGGTTTGAAAAGAGCCTCGATGTAATAATAGATGAAAAATATTCTGGAGAGTTTACAGATGAAAAAGTTAAAATGATTCTGTCTGATTCTATGAATAATTTCCAAGAGAATGAAGAGCAAAAAGTTGTTAATAAGCCTTTTTATCCATTTTATTGGGAAATGGGAGATACTTTTTTTTCAAAAGATGCCGAAAATGTTTATTCAGAAATGATTGAACAGGTTAATAAAGGCCAAAGATTAACAATAGAAGACGTGGATTTATATTCATTGGACGAGGTTGGATTTAAAAAATTTGATACTCCTTTGACATTAGGAAATTATGTTCCATGGACAGACTTATATCGAGTACTTGGATATATATATGCTCTTTTGTCCATAATTACAATATTGGTATCTTCCATAGTGTTTTCAGATGATAATTCTAAAAATATCAATCAGATTCTGTTAGTTACAAAATATGGAAGAAACAAAATGATATTTGCTAAATTGATTGCGACAAGTATTATTACAGTGAGTTTATTTATTATTTTTCAATTGGTCAACATAGGTGTTTTCTCTACAATGTATGATATGAGCGGATGGAATTCAGACATACAAACAAATTTGTCGTTGGGATTATTTGACTTCCCTTTGCAATATAACCATATTCAAATATACTTTTTAATTCTTGTCATGCAATTAGTTGGTATTGGATTTGTTGAGAGTGTAACATTGTTAATATCAGCTCTTATGCATTCATCTATGTCAGTATTAGCTGTTTCATTAGGGGTATATATATTACCATTATTGCTGGTGCAAATGATAAAAACAGGGGTAGGTAACAAAATTTTGTATTTGTTTCCAATAAATAATTTGAATGTACAAAATATATTAGGTATTCTATATTCAAAAGATGCTTTTTTCTTCCATTCCTTCTTCATTAATATAGGATTTATATTTATTTTTCAGCTCTTAATACGAGTAGGGATGCAACTATATTGCTTTATTTATATTAAACATTGGAAGTTTTAATGATTTTTTCAATGAAAATGCAATTGAAGAAAAAATATGATATCATGTGAGTAACAAATCGGAATTTATAAAGGAGAATATTGATGAAACTATTTTTATGTTCGCACTTTTCAAGTGTGGGAAGTCTGATAAAGGAAGAAATTGAAAATAAGAAAGTCGCATTTATTCCAACAGCTTCGCTGCGTGAAGGCTACACCGGTTATGTCGGCTCGGCTCGAAAATTATTCAAAAAGTTGGGAGCAATCGTAACTGAAATTGATATTTCAACGGAGGCTTATTCAACGATACAGTCTGTTTTTGAAGAAGCAGATGTGATATATTTTACCGGCGGAAATTCTTTCTTTCTTATGGACCAGCTCCGTAAAACGGGAGCTGATGGGCTACTGAAAAAGGAATTGGCAAATGGAAAATTGATGATCGGCGAGTCGGCAGGCGCAATTATATGCGCTCCAAGCATCCAATATATCGAGCAAATGGATAAAAAGCCAGAGGACTACTCACAAGAAGATGATGCAGGGCTTGATTTGATTGATTTCTATGTTCTTCCGCATTATCTTACAGCACCATTTAAGAAAGTTACCGAGAAAATAATGACTGAGTTTTCGGATTTGAATCTATGCCCAATTAACAACCGTCAGGGAATTGTAATTGATGGTGAAGGTTCAAAGGTTATTTGCAAAGACTAATTTGAAAATTCAAGTTTGTAGAATTAAGAAAATCGAAACTTGCACAATTCTTGAACTCAACACAAACTGCCGTCAGTGTTGTTCCGTTACTCGTTCTTTGCTGGTATCATAGAACCATCAAATGAAGGAGGAAACAAGCCATGAATACAGATAAAATCTATGCAGAACAACTCGCAAACGAATATGCACCCAAGGACACTTCCAAGGTGGTCGCTCTTCGCAAGCTGGATGCAAAAGCCAAGCTTCCCGCAAACGTTTTTACCTACACCTTCGGTATTATCACAGCGTTGGTAGCCGGTGTCGGGATGTGCCTTTCCATGAAGGTTATCGGCAACGGTAGTACTGCTATGTTTGTTCTCGGCGTGATTGTCGGCATTATCGGGCTGCTGGGTATGGGCGTTAATTACCCCATCTACAAAAAATTGCTGGCTCAGGGCAAGCAGAAATACGCTTTTGAAATCATAGAACTGGCAAAAGAAATCAGTGAGAAGTAAACAAAAACACGAAAGAAGGTGGGAATGATTGAATAGATCAGAAAGCAGATATTTTGCTACTGCAGCCAGAATGGACGAAGCCTTTCTGACACTTCTGGCAAAAAAAGATTTTGAGTATATTACAGTCAAAGAAATCTGTGAAGTAGCAGAGGTCAATCGTTCCACCTTCTATCTTCACTATGAAACGATGTCAGACTTGCTCTCGGAGAGTGTCAGTCGTATGAACGAGCAATTTCTTGCTTGCATGGAGAAAGATTCAGATGCCTTTTCTGCAAAGCTGCGGAATTGCCCGAGAGATGAATTATATCTAATTACGCCGGATTATTTAACACCTTACCTCTGCTACATTAAGAACAACAAGCGACTGTTCCGCACAGCAACAGAAAATGCGGCGGTGTTGGGGATGGATAAAAGCTATGATAAGATGTTCCGTTATGTGTTTACGCCAATTCTTGACCGTTATGGTGTACTACCACAGGATCGACCTTATATCATGGCCTTTTATATTCGGGGATTGATGGCGATTATCTCAGAATGGCTCAAGAACGACTGCACCGATTCCATTACGTATGTTACAGGTGTGATTCAGCAGTGTGTAAAAATGCCACAAAGCGAAACAACGAACGCTGTTTGACAACTTCCAGTTTGTTGAATTAAAAATGAAATAAAGTTCCAGTAATCATAGAGTGTATGGATTCAATTCCATATGCTCTTTTTCTTTACTTAATTTCATGAAAAATGTAAAAATCTAATGTTACGAGTTGCATTAAAGAAAACTCGTAAGAAAAAAGTAAAAAAATTTGCTTTTGACCACTGTAAAACATGCTCTGAGCGTTTCGTTATATGAAGGGATAATTTTTCTTTCATATTTCAAAGAAAAGAGGATAAAGAAATGTCAGAAAAAAGATGTTATACAGTTCAAGAGTTACAGGAAATCTTAGGAGTCAGCAGACCTACTATTTATAACCTTTTAAAGAAAAAGGAATTCCGGTGGATCCAGTTGGATGGCGGAAAGTATCGCATCTCTAAGAAGAGTTTCGATGACTGGCTCGATAACTTGGAACAATAAAAAACAGGGTGTTGATCAGGCAGATTTTGTCTGCAATCGACATCCTAAATTTTTATCTGGATTTGAGATATGATATAAGAAAAAAAACTAACACTAAAAAAGACAGGAAGTGAAGAATAAATGGCAACAGCAATTATGAAACAAAAAGAAGTTCCGGAAATGGACGATGTTGAAGAGATCATTTCAAAGATATCAGAAGACAGTCCTTACAAACGGCGTCCGACACAAAAGAGAACCTGGATGACCGTGCCGGAAATGGGAAAGCTGCTGGGATTAAAAAAGACAGATCGATACTGGCTGGTGCATAAAAATGTTTTTGAATCTAAAGAGATTGCTGGAAAGATACGAATCAATATTGCCAGCTTTGAAAAATGGTACGCCAATCAGATTAAATACCATAAAGTTACCGGAGAAGAACCAGGGAAAGAATTGAAATCCTGGTCCTATTCCGTTAAGGAAGTTGCGGATCTGTTGGGTGTTGATGAGTATCTTGTTTATGATTTACTCAAGAAAAATCAAATGGAAGCTGTTATTGTCGATTACTGGAAACGAATACCAAAAGAATCTTTTCAGAACTGGTATAAAAGCCAGTCCCGGTATCGAACAAAGGAAGACAGAAAAAAAGACGCTCTTCTGGAAGATGCAACAATTACGATGCCTGAGATGGCACAGCTGCTTGGAACAACCAGAAGCGCAGTATATACAATTCTTGATAATCCAAAGTATAGTCATTTTTTTGAATTCATTGTGATTGCAGAAAAGAAAAGGATCACAAAAGAGAGTTTTCGAAAATTCCTGGAAGGTCAGGATCGGTATAAGCTGGATCCATCGAATGATTATGAAGAACTTGCACAGGAACAAAATATTGCCCTGGCTAATTTCCGGCGGAAGAAATTATCACAGACCGGAATACGAGGAAGCAATGGAAATATAAAGTATCTTACTTTTGATGAAGCTTCCTATCTGGCAAAGGTCAGCAGAAGCATGATCAACAAGTGGGCGGATAAAGGAAAGTTCACAGTAATAAAAGTTGGCAGTCGAGTTAGGATCCGTCGGGATGAATTTGAGGACTGGATGGAGCAAAGAGATTTGGAAAGGAGTATGCAATAATATGGCATCTATAAGAGAACGAAACGGAAAATTTAATGTAATCTATTCTTATACGAATGAAAAAGGTGAGAGGAAACAGAAGTGGGAAACCTATGAAACGAAAGCCGAAGCAAAGAGAAGAAAAAAAGAAATTGAATATAAAAAAGAGATGGGATCATTTGTCGTCCGTAAATGCAAAACACTGGACGAGCTTATTACAGAATATGTTGCACTTTATGGCAAAGAAAACTGGGCGCTTTCTACATATGAAGGAAATGTCTCTCTTATCAATAACTATATTCTTCCGATCATTGGTGATACGAAACTCTCAGAGATCAATACCCGTTTCATCGAAAGATATTATCAGAGTCTTTTGAAGAGACGTGCAGTTATCAATCCATTGAATAAAACCAGTCGAAATGAATTTGTATCTTCCAGTACGGTCAGGGATATTAATAAGCTGCTTAGAAACTGTTTTGAACAGGCAGTGAAATGGGAGTTGATGGAGAAGAATCCTTGCACCCATGCGACTGTACCAAAACATAAATCACAAAAAAGAGACATCTGGACAGCGGATACATTGATGTATGCGCTCAGTGTCTGTGAAGATGAACGATTAAAGCTCGCAATTAATCTATCTTTCTCATGTTCCCTGCGACTTGGTGAGCTGCTTGGTCTTACCTGGGATTGTGTAGATATTTCTCATGAGGCAATTGAAGAAAACCGTGCATATGTCTTCATCAACAAAGAATCACAGCGTATAAGAAAAGAATCTTTAAATGCATTGGATGGAAAAGATGTGTTGTTGGTATTTCCGACAAATCATAAGAAGAATTCTACGGTCCGTATTCTGAAAACACCGAAGACAGAAAGTAGTGTACGTAAGATATTCTTACCGAAGAGCGTTGCTAATATGCTTGTAGACTGGAAAGCTGAGCAGGATGAAATGAAAGAAATCCTGGGTGACGAATATATGGACTATAACCTGGTTATGGCAAGTACCTTTGGTCTTCCTCTTGGTGATGGAGCAATCCGTGGCCCTTTAAAGAAATTGATCGAGGACTATAATCTCCCACCGGTTGTATTTCACAGTTTTCGTCATAGCAGTGTTACTTATAAGCTGAAACTGAATGGTGGAGACATCAAGGCGGTACAGGGTGATTCTGGCCATGCTCAGGTCAATATGGTTACAGATGTGTACTCTCATATTCTGGATGATGACAGAAGGAAAAATGCAGAGCTTTTTGAAGAAGCATTTTATGAGAAAAAGAATCTGGATCCACAGATGCATGTACAGCAGGAAAATAATAATACTACTGTTGCTGATGAAGTCGATCCGGAACTTCTGGCAAAAGTATTGGCGAATCCAGAGATGCGGGCATTGCTCAATTCACTGGCGAAGACGATGAAGTAATGAAAAATAGTGAAAAAATAGTGTAATTTTAGTGAAAAAACGATTCATAAAACGATATAATATATGGATGAAATGAGGATATTTATTGTGTATATGGATATTCTATCTCCATCATTTGATGATAGAATGACGGAGATAAATCTGAAATGAAGGAGATTCCTATGAGAGACTTTGATTTTATTGTAAGTCCTGCGAAGTTGTTAACACCTGAAATTGTTCAGATGGTTAGCAGCATCCATGAACATAAAGGCAAACAGGAATTATTTCTCGAAGCCAATGTAGATGAATTGAAAACACTCTTAGAAGTTGCATTGATTCAGAGTACGGGAGCATCCAACCGAATCGAAGGTATATCTACTGGTTATGTCCGTGTTTAAAAATATGAAAGCAGCTTATAAATTTGCCAGTCAAAAACGCATGGACAAACCGTCTCGTATGCGTTATATTATTTATAGACAAGAAAATATCTTGTACTTATGATAGGAAAGTTTAATTGAATACTGTTTACCATGATCGAACGTACGAAGCATGGTGGTCATATAACAGATGTCGATGGTAATATCAAGGCATTCCCCGATTATTAGCTGGGGCAAACAATCAGCTAACTTTCAGAGCTTTACAGAGCTTGACAGAGGGGGTATTCAGAATAACTCGAATTGAATCGGAAACAGTTTTATATAGTGTCCCATATGGGTTTACCTTACCTCAGATTGACAGAGAGTGACAATAGGTTGGAGCTCTCCTAAGCGAGGGGTCGGAGGTTCAAATCCTCTTGGCGACGGGCTTCAAAGCGTTCGAAAATGTTAGCTGGATTAGCTGACAACGAACGCTTTTTTTGTTTTCTAATCACGTTCGTGACATGATTTTCCATTCAAAATGATCAATTACCAGCTAACGCAATCCGATTTTTGTTAGCTGACGGCTAATCAAAATCACCTGTTTGCAAACATGGGTTTCAGGAAGTCCAGCTAACATTTGGGTTTCGCTCTGTTGTCACCCCTTATTTGGGGATGGATACCTGGTTTGAAAAACTGATGGAGAAATAATCTGGGAAAATAGTTTAAAGTTTACATGTTATGATCATGTATGAAGTTGGAACAAAATAAAAGAATTGTGCTATACTATTGTTCAAGAAAAAACTCATTGACATATTTCAATCTATTTAGGAGGATAACAGCATGATATTAAAGTTATTGAAATAAAAGATTATATAAAAAATCCAAAATCGAATGGTTATCGAAGCTATCATATGATTGTTGAAATACCAGTATTTTTTGCTAAGGGTAAAACACCTATGCGTGTAGAATTACAGATTCGAACCAATGGTATGGATTTCTGGGCAACATTGGAACATCAACTTCGCTATAAAAAAGGAATTGAAGAAATGCCTGGCTATGATGAGATAAGTGAAGAATTACTTCATTCTGCAAGAGCTATCATTGAAGCAGATAATGAAATGCAGAGAATAAAAGACAAAATTGGTATGTTACACGAAATTTAGGGAGAAAACTGAGCAAGTAGGAAGGTGGAATATATATGAAACAAGATACTTTAGAGGGCAAAGCAAAAACAAAAAATGGGGTAAAACGGCTGTGCTTTTCCATAATCTGCATTCTTCTGGAAGTGATTTTTATTATTACTATCGTAACACGCTTGAATGAATATGCAGAAATCATAAATTTATTTACAAGGATTTTGAGTGGGATCTTGGTTTTGGGATTGTACGCATCAAATAAGACATCCTCTATGAAAATGCCTTGGGTCATCTTAATTCTAATTTTCCCAATTATGGGTGTAGGCCTGTATTTGTTGATTGGTTTGAATGGCGGCACACATAAAATGCGTGAGCGATATGCAGAAATTGATAGCAAATTGTTACCAATGCTCCCGGACAGTCAGGAGTGTTTGAGCAGAATAAAAGAAACAATTCCGAAAGCAGGAAATATAGCAAGTTACATACAAAGAAATTCGCAGTATCCAATCTATCAGAATACGGATATTGTGTATTTTGATGAAGCAGTGAAAGGATTAGAGGCACAGCTTAAGGATTTGGGGAAAGCACAGAAGTTTATCTTTATGGAATATCATGCGATAGAAGACGCTGAAGCATGGCATAAGATTCAAGATGTTCTGGAAGAGCGAGTAAAAGCAGGTGTGAAAGTTAGAGTATTCTACGATGATATGGGTTCTATAGGCTTTATTAACACAGATTTTGTGAAAAAGATGGAGGCAATAGGAATTCATTGCCGTGTATTCAATCCGTTTATGCCAGGCTTAAATCTGTTTTTGAACAATCGTGATCATAGAAAAATAACAGTTATTGATGGAAAAGTCGGATTTACAGGTGGATATAATCTAGCAAACGAATATTTTAATTACACACACCCGTATGGACAGTGGAAAGATACAGGTATTCGTTTAGAAGGAGATGCTGTTCAGTCGCTTACGGTGACATTTTTGGAAATGTGGAATGCAGTAAGTGATAAGGATGCTAATGATTCTGATTTTAGTAAATACCTTTTCCACTATGATTATGCGGCACAGCAAACTGGGTTTGTTCAACCTTATGCAGACAGCCCTATGGATAATGAGCAAGTAGGAGAAGAAGTTTATATCAGTATGATAAATAAAGCTGAAAAATATTGTTGGTTTATGACTCCATATCTAATCATAACAGATGAAATGACGCATGCGTTATGTCTGGCTGCTAAGCGAGGGGTAGACGTAAGAATTATCACACCTGGTATCCCTGATAAAAAATTCATTTATAATATAACTCGTTCTTTTTATCATGGATTGGTTAAACATGGTGTTCGTGTTTATGAGTGGACTCCTGGTTTCTGTCATGCAAAAATGAGTGTGGCAGATGACTGTATGGCAACTTGTGGAACAATTAATCTGGATTATCGAAGTTTATATCACCATTTTGAAAACGGCTGTTTTATGGCAGATTGTCAGGCAGTTGTGGAAATAAAAAATGATCTGATAAGAACGATGGGAGAATGTCGTGATGTGACAGACCAATATCAAACCGGACGAAGTGCATATTTGCGACTGGGACAATTATTTATGAGATTATTTGCTGGATTGCTATAAGAATCTGATGAAACGACCTTTCAAAAAACAGTTGATTTAGAAGTTAACTGTTTTTGAAAGGCCGTTTTTACTATATCTAACAGTCTGTTGTACAAAGAAGATTTTGCATTGATGAAAAAACAAACCTTGTTGAGGTTAAATTGAGATTGACTTTGTATTGTATAAGTATGAAATAAAAAGGAATCAGGTGATGTACAATGAAAAAGTATAAAATATGTAAAATCCTTCTTGTTATACTGGCAATTTTTTTATGTGTGGCTTTTTATGAATTGCTCGGAATCCGCGTTGCATATAAAAAGCAGCCGGAAGTGTCCAATACAACCAAAAAAGAAACAAAAAATGTGTCATGGAACGAATGCAGTGAAAATACAGAACGGGCAGTAATCATAGAAAAGAATCCAGAAGCGCTTTTACAAAGAGTGCGTTTGATCAAGAATGCAAAAAAGGAAATTATTCTTTCTACTTTTGCATTTCAATCCGATGAAAGTGGAAAATTGATTTTAGGAGCACTGCATGATGCGGCAGACAAAGGTGTACATATTCGTCTGTTAATAGATGGAATGGAGAGCTGGATTGATATGGAAGGAAATCCGTATTTCTATGGATTATCTTCCCATGAGAATGTTGAAATTAAACTATATAATAAGGCCAATCCGTTGAAACCGTGGAAAATGATGGGTAGAATGCATGATAAATATTTGATTGCAGATGGAAAAAGATATATTCTTGGGGGAAGAAATACATACAATTATTTCCTGGGTGATTTTCCGGGACATAAGAACTATGACAGAGACGTGTTAGTGGTTTGCGATGAACCTGAGAAAGAAAATTCAGTTAACCAGTTGTTAGAGTATTTTGAAACGATATGGGAACAAGAAGACAGTGGTTATTTTCATGACAATAAAAAACTGGCAAATAGAAAATCTGTAAAGAACGCAGTTTTAGAACTGCAGAACGGCTATCAGAAATATTTTGAAGAGAATAAGGAAAGAATCTGCGATACCGATTACACGGACGAAACTTTTGAGACAGAAAAGATTGCATTAGTGTCAAATCCTATCCACACAGGTTCCAAGGAACCAGTAGTCTGGTATCAACTGGGAGAACTAATGAAAAATGCAAAAGAGCGCGTGAAAATTCATACACCATATATTATTTGCAATGATATGATGTATAATACATGGAAAGAGATTGCGGAGAGAGTTCCGGATTTTTCTATCATGACCAATTCGGTTGCCAACAATGGAAATCCGTTTGGTTCTGCTGATTATGCGAGAAACAGAAACAGAATTTTAAATACAGGAATTGATATCTGGGAGTATGAAGGCGGCTATTCTTACCACGGAAAAAGCATCCTGATTGATGATGATCTATCCGTAATCGGTTCCTTTAACATGGATATGAGAAGCACGTATCTGGATACGGAACTGATGCTTGTAATACGTAGCAAAGAGATTAATAAACAGTTGGAAGAAGGCATGATGGAATATGAAAGAGTGTCCCGACAGGTATTGGAAGATGGAACCTATCGTGATCCATATCATGTAGAGCCAATCGAATTAACAAAGAAACGTCAGAGAAAAATATTTTTGGTACAGCATCTGCTTGGATGGGCAAGGTATCTGTTTTAATAAGGAGGAAGGAAAACGTGTTTCAAATATTGATTGTAGAAGATGATAAAGAATTAAGCCAGCTATTCCAAAAAGTGCTTGAGAAGAATGGATATCAGGTCAAAAGTGCATCGGATGGAGCACTGGCATTAGAAATATTGGATAAAGAGTATATTGATCTGATCATTTCCGATATTATGATGCCGGTTATGGATGGTTATGAACTGGTGTCGGAACTCCGTTCAGCAGGATATCAGATACCGGTACTTATGATCACTGCGAAAGGTTCCTTTGATGATATGCGCCAGGGATTTCTTTCGGGAAGTGACGATTATATGGTAAAACCGGTAAATGTGAATGAAATGGTTTTAAGAGTTGGAGCACTGCTTCGCCGTGCACAGATACTGAATGAACACAAAATTGTGATCGGTTCAACAGAGTTTGATTATGATGCAATGACGGTTACAACTGATAAGGAAAGTCTTGTTTTGCCTAAAAAAGAATTCCTGCTTTTATATAAGCTTGCAGCTTCGCCAGGCAGAACATTTACAAAACAACAGTTGATGGATGAAGTATGGGGATACGAGACGGAGGCAGACCCACATACGATAGAGGTACATATAGGAAGAATCAGAGAGCGTTTTAAAGATAACCCTGATTTTGAAATCGTAACAATGCGTGGAATTGGATACAAGGTGGTGAAAAAATAATGGAACAAAAGAAAGAAAAAGGATTGCGGATCCGATCCTGTCTGACTGGTGCAATCTGGCTGGCACTTGTATTTTCAACAGTCATATCTGCTTTATTATTTGCTTTTTTGAATCATTTTTTTAATCTGCCGGGCAGCATATCTGTGCTTGGCTGGCTTTTGATTTTCAATACATTGATTGCCGGGCTGATCACTTCCTTTATTAATGCAAAGTTACTGGAACCAATTACCAGACTTAGTAAAGCAATGAAGGAAGTTTCTCAGGGAGATTTTGAACAGCATTTGGAAACGAACAGCCGTATAGCAGAAGTTGGAGAATCTTATCAAAGTTTTAACGTTATGACAAAAGAACTTCGTGCAACAGAGGTGCTGCAGATGGATTTTGTATCTGATGTTTCTCATGAGTTTAAGACCCCGATTAATGCCATTGAAGGATATACAATGCTGCTTCAGGGAGAAGAACTGTCTCCGGATCAAGAGGAATATGTAGAAAAAATCTTATTTAACACCCAAAGACTTTCCGGATTGGTTGGTAATATTTTGCTGTTATCCAAGTTAGAGAATCAGAATATACCAATGAAAAAAACAGAATATCGTCTGGATGAACAGATCCGCCAGGCATTTCTTTCATTGGAAACAAAATGGACAGAAAAAGAAATTGGTTTTCAGGTAGAATTGGAGGAAGTTAAATATACTGGGAATGAAGGACTTTTTATGCATATCTGGATAAATCTTTTGGATAATGCGATTAAGTTCAGCCCTTCAAAGGGGACAATTACGATGTTTCTGAAACAAGAACAGGATTCTGTTAAGTTCATTCTGGAAGATGAAGGACCAGGAATAGAGGATGATGTAAAATCCAGAATATTTGACAAGTTCTATCAGGTAGATGGATCTCATAAAGCAGAAGGAAATGGCCTAGGTCTTGCACTTGTAAAACGGATTGTAGATAGTGCCGGAGGAACAATCAAAGCAGAAAACCGTGAATATGGTGGATGCAGATTTGTTGTAGAGCTTCCAATCCAGAAAGATAAGGCCATATAAGTTTAAGAAAAACAGATAGAGGAGGAATTACATGACATTTTATCAGGAGTTGCAGTTAAATCAAGCAGGTTCTAAAAACCTGTTGAAAAAGAGTGAAACACTAAAAGAAAAATCATATCATATGTGGGTATATCTGGTGAAGATAGCTGCTACAATGGCATTTTGTTTTTGCTTTGTTAGTATTTTCAGTATCCTATTTGGAAATGAGAACAGCATTGTAGGTGTAGTAGTCTTATTATGTCTCATGGTGTTTAGAAATGCGGATCTGGGGATCCACACCGGACAATCTACGATGCTTTTGGCTTTGTTCTTTGTAATTATGACTGTATGTCCGCATTTAGCAAATCAGTTTTCACCGGTATTGGGAATGCTGTTAAATATTGCGGCACTGGCTGTGTTGATTCTGTTCGGATGCCATAATCCATTCATGTTTAATCAATCTACATTGGTTCTTGGGTATCTACTGCTATATGGTTATGATGTTACGGGAAAAAGCTATCAGATGCGATTAGTCGGAATGGCTTTAGGTGCAGCACTTACCTGCTTCGTATTTTATCGAAATCATAAAAACAGAACCTATAAAAGAAATCTGAAAGATCTGATACAAGAATTTGATATCACTTCTTCCAGAACAAAATGGCAGATATGTCAGATTTTATGCGTACCGATTGTCCTTTGCATTGCAGAACTTTGTAATATGCCACGTGCAATGTGGGCTGGTATTGCGGCCATGTCCACGATTTTGCCGTTTATGGAAGATATGCACTACAGAGTCCGTAAAAGGATTGTCGGAAATATTGCAGGTGTTATATGTTTTACAGTATTATATTTTCTGCTTCCTTCGTCAATCTATGCATATATAGGAATTCTTGGTGGAATCGGTGTAGGATTTTCAGCACAATATGGCTGGCAGGCAGTATTTAACACATTTGGTGCTTTAGCCATTGCAGCAGAGACTTATGGACTACAAGGAGCGGTTAGTCTTAGAGTGATTCAAAATGTTTTTGGTGTTGTGTTTGCTTTAGCATTTTGTGTTATATTTTATTGGTTTATGTCTAAAAAAAAAGGAAAGTAAGGTGACCGTACATGCAGAGTGAAGTGAATCAGGAAGAAAATTTGAATAGAATTATTACGGTTCCTAATCTTCTTTCTTTTTTTCGGCTTTGTCTGATTCCGGTAATTATATGGAGTTATTGTGTAAAGAAAAATCCTCTGTTAGCTGGTGAAATCTTATTGCTGTCTGAGCTTCCCGATATGTTCTGGTAAAGACTTGGACCATGGCAGAAGCTCTGTTAGAAAATCAGTTTTTTTATCCTCCACATGTTTAGGGATTTCTCTGAGCAGATGTCGAACTTTCCTATTATATAAGAAAATTCCGCATAGCCGCTGATGATAATGAGCTACATATCTTCCCGGATTTTTCTCAGCACCGAGCAGACTTCCAGTCCAAGTTCTTCCCCCAGGATCCTACCTTCCATCCTTTCTTTTCTGTCATACCCTGCTGTAAGTATAGCATAGACTTTTGTTTCCGACATTAAAAATTCCATCGACATCCGTTTCTGCACACGGTATAATAGGTATCATGTAAAGAAAAAGGAGGTTGTTTTCTTATGTTATCCTGCACCTACGAAGTAGTCGCCATCGATGGTGATTACGCGCATTTACGCCGCAATGACATCGAACCGGAGGACAATGAAATGAAACTGGTTGCCCGCGCACTGCTGCCGCCGGAAATTATGGAGGGCAGTATTTTGAAATACGAGATGCTGCAGTATGAAATCATTGGCTGATGCTGTTTTTCCGGCCGAGGTGTTTTCTCTCCCGCTCTTTCATGGCATCTCGGAAACCGGGCGGACGGCTCTTGTTTCGAGCGGGTGGCTGCGGACGTGTTCGTTTGAGAAAAACCAGACCATTTATCACATGGGTGACCGCGTGTCCGAACTGGGGATTGTGCTGTCCGGCAGCGTTTTCGTGGAGAATACGGATCTCTGGGGCAACCGCAGTATCTTAAGCAAGATCACCCCCGGCCAGGTATTTGCCGAAACGTATGCCTTCTGTCGGGAGCCGATGATGGTGAATGTCACGGCAGCCGAAGCCTCGACGGTTCTCTTTTTCAATCTTCGAAACCTCGACCAGACCGCCGATGGTGATGATGCATGGCTGTCCCAGCTTCGCAGTAACATGCTCCGCATCTCCATGCAGAAAAATCTTACCCTCTCCAACCGCATTTTCTGCACTACACCAAAGACGATCCGCGAGCGCGTGCTGGTCTACCTCGCCGCGCAGTCTGCCAAAACCGGCGCCGACACCTTTACGATCCCCTTCGACCGCCAGGGCCTCGCCGACTACCTGAACCTCGACCGGAGCGCCCTCTCCAAAGAACTCGGAAAAATGCAGAAAGAGGGAATCCTCGAATTTCATAAAAACAAATTTACGCTGCGTCATCCGTCTCTCTAGGCGGTACCGCAGCGTAAATTTTTTACCGTTTCATCGTTTCAAATGCTTATTTTTCATAAACGAATATACACAAAAAGTATTTTCCGTGGTTATAACCACATACTTTTCCTGTTATATCCGATATTCTGTACGTGTAAATTATGAAACTCCGCGCAGATCTGTTTTTCCCTCTGCGCTTAACCCCTCGGAAATACCCTACAGGAGGAACTATTTTTATGGAACAGAATATGTTTTGCTACCAGTGTCAGGAAACTGCCGGCTGCTCCGGCTGTACAAAATCCGGTGTCTGTGGAAAGCGCCCGGAGACAGCGGCGCTGCAGGATCTGCTGATCTGGACGACGAAAGGACTTTCCGCCGTGACGACACAGCTCCGCCGCGAAGGAAAAACCGTCGATGCCAGCGTCAATCATCTCATCACCGAAAACCTGTTTACGACCATCACAAACGTGAACTTTGATGATGATACGATCCGCGCACGAATTGAGGCAACGCTTGAGACCAAAGCGCTTCTCGCTCAGCTTGCCGACTGCTCCGCTCTGCCGGAAGCCGCCCTCTGGAACGGCACAACCGATGAGTTTGCCGCAAAAGCAGTAACCGTCGGCGTACTTTCCACGGAAAATGAGGACATCCGCTCTTTACGCGAGCTCATCACCTACGGTCTGAAAGGACTTGCCGCGTACACCAGCCATGCCAATGTTCTCTTAAAAGAAAACGAGGAAATCGATGCCTTCCTGCAGCGTGCTCTCGCCGCAACGCTCGACGATTCCCTCTCCGCAGAGGAACTGACGGCTCTCGCACTCGAGACCGGCTCCTACGGCGTGCAGGGAATGGCACTGCTCGATGAGGCCAATACTTCCGCTTACGGCAATCCGGAGATCACCACCGTCGATCTCAGTGTCGGCACCCGCCCGGGTATTCTCGTCTCCGGCCATGATCTGCGCGACCTCGAGATGCTGCTCGAGCAGACCGTGAACACCGGCATCGATGTTTACACCCACTCCGAAATGCTGCCTGCACACTACTATCCGGCGTTCAAAAAATATGAACATTTTAAGGGAAATTATGGTAACGCCTGGTGGAAACAGAAAGAAGAATTTGAAGCCTTCAACGGCCCGATTCTGATGACGACGAACTGTATCGTGCCGCCGAAGGACAGCTACAAAAACCGTATTTACACAACCGGAGCGGTTCGTTATCCGGGATGCCCGCACATCGACGGCGTCATCGGTGAGACAAAAGATTTCTCTCTGCTCATCGAACAGGCAAAGCACTGCGCACCGCCGACGGAACTCGAGCAGGGAACCATTGTCGGAGGCTTCGCCCATGCACAGGTACTCGCCCTGGCAGACCAGATCGTCGATGCCGTGAAATCCGGCGCGATCAAAAAATTCGTTGTCATGGCTGGATGTGACGGCCGTGCAAAGAGCCGCAGCTATTACTCTGATTTTGCACAGGCACTGCCGAAAGACACCGTGATTCTGACCGCCGGCTGTGCAAAATACAAATACAACAAGCTGAACCTCGGCGACATCAACGGCATTCCGCGCGTCCTCGATGCCGGCCAGTGCAATGATTCCTACTCTCTTGCCGTGATTGCACTGAAATTAAAGGAGGTCTTCGGCCTCGACGATATCAACGATCTGCCGATCATCTACAATATTTCCTGGTACGAGCAGAAAGCTGTGATTGTTCTTCTGGCACTGCTGTCTCTCGGTGTCAAGAACATCCACCTCGGCCCGACACTCCCGGCATTTTTAAGCCCGAATGTTGCAGCTCTTCTCGTTGAAAACTTCGGCATCGCCGGAATCGATACCGTTGAAAACGATATGGAATTGTTTTTCGGGAAATAAAGAAAACCCCTTGCTTTCTTTCATTTTTCCACGTATACTGTATATGTTCAGACAAAAATATCTTTGAATTTGGGCATATCAGAAAACGGACCGCAGATTCCATTTCTATACACGCCCGACACTGATGAGTCATCTCATCTTAATCACACATTTTTAGAACGTGCCTGGGAATTTTTTCAGACACGTTCTCATTCTATCACGGAGATTTATGAACTATGAGCATCATGAAAAATATCAATAAAGCCAAGGTTATGGTCTTAAAAGATCAGGTTTCCTACCAGGAAGGCCAGATCGTCAGCAAAACACTGGTACAGAATGAATCCGTCAGCATCACCTTATTTGCCTTCGACAAAGGCGAAGAAATCAGCACCCACGAGTCCGGCGGCGACGCCTTCGTCACCTGCCTCGACGGAACCGGTGAAATCACCATCGACGGCGTAAAATACGAACTCCACGAAGGCGAATCCATCGTCATGCCGGCAAAACATCCGCATGCAGTGTATGGCAAAGAGCAGTATAAGATGCTTCTGGTAGTGGTATTCTAACGTATCCTTTTTGAACCAATTATTGATATGCCTGGCAAAATAAGGCAGCATGTCTCAGGATTTCCTGTGATATGCTGCCTTGCCTTTTTATTCATTTACGCCTTTTCTATCAGGCATTCATTCTTTTTGGTCTTTTTATCATAATTAATTCCAACCAGTAGAATATCTCCAATATACGGTTCCAATGATGCAATGTACTTTTTCTCTTTGATCTGATCCGTCTCCACCCACAGATGGGCTATGAGCTCCTCAGCAAATGGGATTCCACAAGACCATACGCCGAGGCGGCGCTCTACCACCATCTCTGGTACGACGAAAAAGGCGGCTATCCGCGCGAGTATACCCATAAAGGCAACGACAACGCTATTCTCTACCAGATCCTCACCTGCGCCGATTGTCTCGGTGCGGCAACCGATTCCGTCGGGCGGCTGATCACCGCGGAACGCGAACAGTTATACCGCGAAGTCTTCGGTAAAAACGTGGAGCTGGTTCTATAACTTTGGTTTCTGTTTATGACACTAATTCGTATATCCGTATATTGTAGTTCTTTTCAAGGTTCTGTCCGTCTCGCGTGGACACATTGTAGAATGCACAAATTTCATTCAGCTCACATGTTCATTTTGTTAATTTATTAATGAACGTATTTTTTCAATTTTATGTTTTATGTTAATTTATGTTCATTTATCGTTCATCATTTTGTGAACTCCAAGTTGACATCATTAAAAGAAAATAGTTTACATTTTGGAAAAAATATACTAAAATAACAGAAACGGTCAAATCTCCGCCAAAAAACGGCGGAGATTTTTCTGGAAAGAAGGGCGAAAAACGTGTTGGAAAGACGATCGAAAAATTTCGAAGGAAATGCGTAGAAAATCCGCCCGAAAAGGTGAAAAGCCAAGCATAAATCACAGGGAGGAACTCATACTATGAAAGAAATCATCCAGGGCTTCTACCAGAAGAAACATTTCTGGACCCGCCTGATTCTGGTCATCGCTGCCGTCATCCTGATGGGCTTTGCGCTCTCATGGCTGCTTCTCGTCGATCTCGGCACCGATCCGTGTACCTTGTTAAACCAGACCATCTCCACCCGCCTCGGCATCAGCATCGGAAACTGGCAGGCGCTCTTCAATACCGTCCTGCTCATCTTCGTTATCATTTTCGGCGGCAGAAACTTAGGCTTCGGAACCCTCGCAAACATGTTTCTCGTGGGATATTCCATCGACTTTTTCTCCTGGATCTGGGCGAAAGTCCTTCCGGCAGACCTCTTCACCTCGATGGGTGTGCGAATCGCCGTGCTGATCCCGGCGCTGATCCTGTTTATCCTTGCCGCATCCTTCTATATGGATGTTGATATGGGAACTGCACCATACGACGCAGTATCCTTCATTATCTCCACCCACCTGCCGAACGTTTCGTTCCGTGTGATCCGCATCGTCTACGACTTCGTTGTCACCGCGATCGCCGTTCTGCTCGGCGGAAAACTCGGCATTGTCACCGTGCTGATGGTTATTACCCTCGGTCCGGTCATTGAATGGCTGGGAAATATCATGAAACAGCATCTGAATATTTTTGATGACTGAAATCATTGCTTTTCCGCGCTTTCTATACTACAATAGAACTACCAGATGATCTTTTTTCTAAAAGAAAAGCCTGCCTCCGGGACTCACATCTCTGTGGCAGGCTTTTCTTCCCTAAAAATAGCCGAAAAAAGACTCAAAAAGCAGAAAATCATTTATATTAAGGAGGTTTTTCCTATGAGCAACACCCCAAACCCTGTTTACGAAAAACTGATGAAATGCTACGAGAGCTTCCGCTCCCAGATCGATTTCCAGCCGGAAGTCGCACTGATTCTCGGTTCCGGCCTCGGTGATTTTGCGAATGATATCCGCGTTACCGCAACCCTCGATTACCACGATATCGAAGGCTTCCCGGTTTCCACTGTTCCGGGCCACGCGGGCCGTTTTATCTTCGGCTACGTCGGCGATGTGCCGGTTGTCTGCATGCAGGGCCGCGTTCATTATTATGAAGGCTATCCGATTACCGACGTTGTTCTCCCGACCCGCCTCATGAAACTGATGGGCGCAAAAGCACTGTTCTTAACCAACGCCGCCGGCGGCATCAAACAGGGCACAAAGCCAGGCTCTCTGATGCTGTTAAACGGCCAGATCGCCTGCTTCGTTCCATCTCCGCTTATCGGACCGAACATCGACGAGCTCGGCACCCGTTTCCCGGATATGAGCCAGATCTACGACCTTGAATTCCAGAAAATCGCACGGAAAGCCGCAGCCAGCCTTGATATCGACCTGATGGAAGGCGTTTATCTGCAGCTCACCGGCCCGCAGTACGAGTCCCCGCAGGAAATCGCCATGTGCCGCACCCTCGGCGCAGACGCGGTCGGCATGAGCACCGCCTGTGAAGCCATCGCTGCACGCCATATGGGCATGCGCGTCATCGGTATTTCCTGCATTACCAATCTTGCCGCCGGCATCTCCCCGCAGCCTCTGTGCCATGCGGAAGTTCAGGAGGCAGCTGACATGGTTGCACCGCAGTTCAAAAAACTCGTTGCCGCAACGATTCAGGGCATCGCAAAGACACTGTAAACACACAGCGGCCGGGGTCTGTCAAAAAAACAGGCCCCGGCCGCTGAAAACAGCACGTAAAATAAAGGAGAGATCTTTTTTGAATACACGTTTTTACAACGCCAAAATTCTCGTACTCGACGCTGAAAACCATTTTTCCATCGCCGAAGACGAACTTCATGTCACCGGCGACACCATCACCTATATCGGACCTGGTAGAAAAGCAGATCCAGATGCCGCAGAGACCACTGTCTTCGACCGCGAAATTGACGCCCGCGGCAATCTTCTGATCCCGGGCTTTAAAAACGCACACACGCACACCCCGATGACCTTCCTCCGCTCCTACGCGGACGATCTCCCGCTCCACGAATGGCTCGAGCGCCAGGTCTTCCCGAACGAGGCAAAGCTCGCCGGGGACGACGTTTACTGGCTCAATATCCTCGGCATCATGGAATATCTGACGAGCGGCATCACCTCCAATTTCGACATGTACATCCAGCAGAAAAACAGCATCGCTGCCACGGTCGACACCGGATTCCGCACCGTTCTTACCAGCGGTCTCAACAACTTCGTCGACAGCCCGGAAATTCTCGAAGAGATGTATAACTATGTCAACAAACTCTCCGACCGCACCTCGTATCTGCTCGGTTTCCACGCCGAATATACGACCGGCGGCCCGCTTCTTGAATCCGTTGCCAAACTCGCCGAAAAATACCATTCCCCTGTCTGGACACACAACGCCGAAACAAAAAGCGAAGTCGAGGGCTGTAAAGAGCGCTGGGGACTCACCCCGACACAGCTGATGGAACGCTTAGGCATGTTCCAGTACGGAGGCGGCGGCTACCACTGCATCTGGATGGAGGACCGCGATTTTGAGATCTTCCGTGACCGGAAACTGACGGCCGTTACCAATCCCTCCTCAAACCTGAAGCTCGCCTCCGGCATCTGCCCGCTGAAGCGTTTTTACGATAACGGCATCAACCTCGCCATCGGCACTGACGGGCCAGCCAGCAACAACTGCCTCGACATGTTCCGCGAAATGTTCCTGACCACCGGTCTTTCCAAAGTCCGTGAGATGGACGCCGCAGGAATCCCGGCTGATGCGATACTCTACATGGCAACCGCAGGCGGCGCACACGCGATGCAGCTTACTGACTGCGACCGTCTCGCTGCCGGCAAAAAGGCCGATCTCGTCATGATTGACCTCCATCAGCCGAACATGCAGCCGGAGAATAATCTGATCAAAAACCTCGTTTACAGCGGCAGCAAACAGAACGTAAAGCTTACCATGGTAAACGGTCAAATCCTCTACGAAAACGGCGAATTCCATATCGGCTTTGACCCGGAAGAAATTTATGCAAGATCCAACGCCATTATCCGAAGAATTTCCGGCTCGCATGCAGATAATTAGTGGATTTCACGCAGTTTTTCCTTTGCTTGACATACTTTTTTCTTTTATATTATAATGTAGCCATACACGCAAAAACGCTGTACCTCTTGAAAGGAGAATACTATTATGAAAAAGAAAGTAGTTAGCTTACTGCTTGCAGCCGCCATGACAACTGCTGCACTCGCAGGATGCGGTTCCTCCAACGGCTCCTCTTCCTCCGACGCATCCACAAGCGCCGATTCCACCAGCGCAACTTCCGCTTCTGCTTCCACAGATGGAGAAAAAAAAGACGCCGCAGGTGAGAAAATTGCCATGATCACAGACTCCGGAGATATCACCGACGAATCCTTCAACCAGATCACCTGGGAAACTGTATGCGCCTACGGCGATGCAAACGGCGTAGAGTACGAGTACTACAAACCGGCAGAGGATACCGATGAAGAGCGTATCAACTCCATCGATCTTGCTGTTTCCGAGGGTGCTACCGTTGTTGTAATGCCAGGTTACCTGTTCGGACCTGCCATCGCTGAAGAGCAGGACACCTATCCGGATGTAACCTTCATCGCAGTCGATGTTACCGAAGGTGATATTGTAAAAAACGGCAAAGCTGTTGATCTCGGAAAGAACGTGTACATCTGCTCCTTCGAAGAAGAGCAGGCCGGCTACCTGGCTGGATACGCTGCAGTAAAAGACGGCTACACAAGTCTTGGTTTCCTCGGCGGTATCGCTGTTCCGGCCGTTATCCGTTTCGGTTACGGTTATGTACAGGGTATCAACGCTGCTGCTGAAGAAGACGGCGTAGATGTAAACGTAAAATATTACTATGGCGGCCAGTTCTACGGCGATGACTCCATCACCGCCCGTATGGAGGGCTGGTATGCAGACGGAACACAGGTTGTATTCGCCTGCGGCGGCGGTATCTGGACATCTGCTCTGGATGCAGCTGAGACACACGACGGAAAAGTTATTGGTGTAGACGTTGACCAGCGTTCCAAAATCGGCGAGCGCTGCCTGACTTCCGCTATGAAAGGTCTTCCAAGCGCCATCAACAACGCTCTGGATTCCTACTTCAACGGAAACTTCTCTGAACTTGGCGGAACTGCTCAGCAGCTTGGACTGAAAGACGGAGATTACATCGGCCTTCCTACCGATTCCGAATCCTGGGGATTCACAACCTTCACACAGGATCAGTATGAAACTGTACTGGCTGGTATCCGCGATGGTTCCATCGAAATCTCCAGCGATACAGAAAATCAGCCGGAAGTAGGTTCTCACGTAACCGTTGATTACATCAGCTAATGTGCATACTGTTTCTGTAACAATATGCCTTTTGGGGAAGAGAATATTATTTCTCTTCCCCTTTTTTTCTGTCACACAAAATGCTATACTAGACATAATGAAAGCCCGCAGTTCTGCCCTGTTTTCCATGCCTTCGGCAGTCCTGCCAAACCACGCTTGAAAGGGAATATGTATATGGAAAATGAGTACATTATTGAGATGTTGAACATCACCAAAGAATTCCCGGGTATCAAGGCGAACGACAACATTACGTTACAGCTCAAAAAAGGAGAAATCCATGCTCTGCTTGGAGAAAACGGTGCAGGAAAATCAACCCTGATGAGTATTCTTTTTGGTCTGTATCAGCCTACCTCCGGAATCATCAAGAAGAATGGGCAGGAAGTCCATATCAACACGCCGAACGACGCCAATGATCTCAACATCGGTATGGTGCACCAGCACTTTAAGCTGGTCGAATGTTTCTCGGTTCTCGACAACATCATCCTCGGCGTAGAGCCGACCAAAGGCCTTTTCCTCGAGAAAAAGAATGCCCGTGCAAAAGTCATGGAACTGAGCGAGAAATACGGTCTGATGGTCGATCCGGACGCTCTGATCTCGGATATCACCGTCGGCATGCAGCAGCGTACCGAAATTCTGAAAATGCTCTACCGTGACAACGAAGTCCTGATCTTCGACGAGCCGACCGCGGTTCTGACGCCGCAGGAAATCGACGAGCTGATGAAGATCATGAAGAACCTCGCAAAAGAAGGAAAATCCATCCTCTTCATCACCCATAAACTCAACGAGATCATGGAAGTTGCCGACCGCTGTACGATTCTCCGCAAAGGAAAATACATCGGAACCGTCAACATCAGCGAAACTTCCAAAGAAGAGCTCTCCCGCATGATGGTCGGAAGAAACGTCAGCTTCTCCGTCAACAAAAAGCCGTCAAAACCGGGCGACACCGTTCTGAAAGTAGAGCACATAACCGTACCGAGCAAGGTGCACGGAAACAACGCCGTCAAAGATGTTTCCTTTAATGTAAGAAAAGGCGAGATTGTCTGCATCGCAGGTATCGATGGAAACGGCCAGTCCGAGTTCGTTCAGGGCCTCACGGGACTGGAAAAAGTATCCGGCGGTAAAATTCTGTTCAACGGACAGGACATCACGAAAGCTTCCATCCGCGACCGCTCCAAGATGGGCATGAGCCACATCCCGGAGGACCGCCATAAACACGGCCTCGTGCTGGATTACTCCATCGAGCAGAATATGGTGCTGCAGCGTTACTGGCAGCCGGAATTTGAATCCTTCGGCTTTATCAAATCAAAAGCCGTGCGCGAATATGCCGAGCGCCTGATCGAGCAGTACGATGTCCGCAGCGGCCAGGGTCCTGTGACCATCACCCGCAGCATGTCCGGCGGAAACCAGCAGAAAGCGATCATCGCGCGTGAGATCGACAAAGATCCTGATCTTCTCGTTGCGGTACAGCCTACCCGTGGTCTTGATGTCGGAGCCATCGAATACATTCACAGCCAGCTCGTTGCACAGCGCGACAAGGGAAAAGCCGTTCTTCTGGTTTCTCTGGAACTGGATGAGGTTATGGATGTTTCCGACCGTATTCTTGTTATGTACGAAGGAGAGCTGGTCGGCCAGCTGGATCCGAAAACCGTTTCTGTCGAAGAACTCGGTCTCTACATGGCAGGTGCAAAACGGGATCCGGTTCCCGAAGAAGTATAAAAGAGAGGTAAGAAAAGCATGAACGAAAAAATGAAAAACGCTCTTCTATCCATTGTCGCTTCTCTTGTATGTATTGTGATCGGTCTTCTTGTGGGATTTATCATTTTATACTGCATCAACGCGGAAAACGCAGTGGATGGATTTACACGAATCATCAAAGGCGGCTTTTACTTAAAGCCGAAGGGAATCGGAAGTGAAATCGCTCAGTCCGCTCCCCTGATTATGACCGGACTTTCGGTTGCATTTGCTTTTAAAACAGGTCTGTTCAACATCGGTGCTGCCGGACAGTACACCGTCGGTGTCTTCGGCGCCCTGTATTTTGCCATCATCCTCCACATGCCATGGTATGTATGCCTTCTGGCTGCTATGGTCTGCGGAGCCATCTGGGGAGCAGTTCCTGGTATCTTCAAAGCATACTTCAACGTAAATGAAGTTATTACTTCCATCATGTTCAACTGGATTGGTCTTTATCTTGTCAATGAGCTGATGTACAACACCATCCCGGGCATGTATGATCAGAAGACCACACGTACTTACAAATTAAGCTCCGCTTCTCCAAAATCCCTGATTCCGGACTGCGGCATGAACTCCATTTTCCGTACCAGTTCCACAACGATTGCGATTTTCATTGCGATTGCCATTGCGGTCATCATCTACATCGTTCTGAACAAAACAACCTTCGGCTATGAGCTGAAAGCCTGCGGGTTCAATAAGGATGCTGCCAAATACGCCGGCATCAACGAGAAGAGAAACGTTGTTCTCTCCATGACCATCGCAGGTGCGCTTGCCGGAATCGGTGCAGGCCTCTACTTCCTCTCCGGTGCATCCGAGTGGAACCCGCAGGTATCGACAGCACTCCCGGCCATCGGATTTAATGGTATCCCGGTTGCGCTTCTTGCACTTAGCAACCCGATCGGCGTTATCTTTGCTGCTCTCTTCGTTGCTCATATTTCGGTCGGCGGTGCTTACCTGCCTACGAAATATTATCAGCCGGAGATCGCGGACCTGATCGTTGCCGTTATCATTTACCTTTGCGCATTCGTTACCCTGTTCAAGGGCATCGTTGCAAACCTGTTCAAGAGCAAAAAAGAGCAGAAAGCAAATGCCAATGCAGACAACGGAAAGGAGGAGAAGAAATAATGTTCCTTTTAATTAAATTTACCTTACTGTACGCCGTTGTTCTGATGCTCGTTGCGATGGGCGGTATGTTCTCCGAGCGAAGCGGTGTCATCAACATCGCGCTGGAAGGAATCATGGCGATCGGCGGCCTTGCCGGTGTCTTCGTCCTGGTTCTGTTCCCGGACCTCCCGGCTCCTGCACTTGTGGCACTTTCCATTCTGGCGAGCGCCGTATCCGGTATGATCTACTCTCTGCTGCTTGGCTTCTCCGCCATCACACTGAAAGCAGACCAGACGATCGGCGGAACCGCGCTGAACATGCTGGCTACTGCCATTGCCATCGTCCTGGTAAAAGCATTCAACAACGGCTCGGATGCCGGAAACGGTGCAGCTTCCGCAAAGCTGAACTACACCAACGCCGCTTTCATTTACAAGATCGGACCATTTACCGTGAACATCTTCCTGTTCATCGGCATCATCCTTCTGATCTGCAGCTACGTGTTCCTCTTCAAAACGAAATGGGGACTGCGCCTGCGTGCCTGCGGTGAGCATCCACAGGCAGCCGACTCTGTTGGTATCAACGTATACCAGTGGAGATACACCGGTGTTATCATCTCCGGTGCACTCGGCGGTATCGGCGGATTTGCCTACATCGTTCCGTCCGTTACCACCTGGAACTTCGAAGTCGGCGTAGCCGGTGCCGGATTCCTTGCCCTCGCTGTTATGATCTTCGGTCAGTGGAAACCGTTCCACATTGCCGGAGCAGCCGTATTCTTTGCGGTATTCCGTTCCCTGGCAAACATTGCGGACTCCACCGTCCTCTCCCATCTGGGACTGTCCAAGAACATTTACAACATGATGCCGTTTATCGCATCCATGATTATTCTCGCCTTCACATCCAAGAATTCCCAGGCTCCGAAAGCCGAAGGTATTCCATACGATAAGGGCGCAAGATAATATGTAACTATTCAGAGCCATGTGAAATGGAAGAAAAAATTGCGAATCATGCTTGCATGAATGAGCGGTTTTTTCTGGAATTTCATATGGCGAGCAGCCACATCGAGATGCAGCGCAGCGGAATCGAGATGTGGCTCTGAATAGTTACAATTTTTAAAGGCAGAGCCGTTAAATCCGAACTGTGTTTTTTCGGCTCTGCCTTTTCTCTATCATTCTGATTTATTTTTCATAAAAGAAAGGAAAAAATTATGCTGAACACCAAATTATTTGACCACACTATCTTAAAAGCAGACGCAACCGAAGCACAGGTTGCAAAGATCTGCGACGAGGCACTTGCACATGATTTTGCTTCTGTCTGCGTCAACCAGTACTACACCAAATTCGTTGCTGAAAAGCTCAAAGGATCTGACGTCAAAGTCTGCACCGTTGTCGGCTTCCCTCTGGGCATGTCCGATACCCGTGTAAAAGCGTTTGAGACCCGTGCGGCCATCGAAGACGGTGCACAGGAGGTTGATATGGTCATCAACGTCGGAGCCCTCAAAGACGGCAAATACGACTTCGTACGCTCCGATATCCAGACCTTAAAAGAAGTATGCGGCAAGGACATCGTTCTGAAAGTCATCATCGAGACCTGCCTTTTAACCGATGAAGAGAAAGTAAAAGCGTGCGAGCTCGCAAAAGAAGCCGGCGCTGACTTCGTAAAAACCTCCACCGGATTTTCTACCGGCGGTGCAAAAGCGGCTGATGTTGCCCTGATGAGAAAGACCGTAGGCCCGGATATGGGCGTAAAAGCTTCCGGCGGAATCCACAACGCAGACGAGGCACAGGCTATGGTAGATGCCGGCGCAAGCCGTCTCGGAACAAGCGCAACACTGGCTATCATCGGATAAAAAGGAGTTTCTTATGGATACGATACTGATAGGAATTGCCGGAGGAACCGGCAGTGGAAAAACGACACTGGCAGATAAGCTGGTAGAAGTTTTGGACGCGATGAAGTGAGCATTCTGCGCCATGACAACTATTACAAACGCCATGACGATATTCCTTTTGAGGAGCGTGCCAAATTAAATTACGATCATCCCGATGCCTTTGATACCGACCTGTTATGCCAGCACATTCTCGAGCTGAAAGCCGGAAAATCCATCGAGATGCCGGTTTACGATTATGCCATGCATAACCGCTCGGATAAAACGATTCTGGTCCATCCTGCCCCGGTTATCGTGCTCGAGGGCATTCTCCTCTTCGTTGAGAATGATCTCTGCGATCTGATGGACATCAAAGTCTTTGTCGATACCGATGCGGACGTGCGGATTCTCCGCCGGATCCTGCGCGATGTAAAAGAGCGCGGCCGTTCCCTGGACAGCGTTGTAACGCAGTACCTGACGACCGTAAAACCGATGCACGAGCAGTTCGTAGAGCCGAGCAAGCGCCGTGCCGACGTGATCATCCCGGAGGGCGGACAGAACACCGTTGCGCTTGAAATGCTGATCGAGCGGGTACGTAAGCATCTGAATCTGGTGCAGAACCAGTAAACATCCGTTTATCGCTATAAAAATCTGCAAAAAAAGAACGAGGACTGAATTTTCTCTTTTTCCGCCCTCGCTCTTTTTATTTTTCCCTTACAGATGTTCCAGCATTCCCTGCAGCCAGATCTGGCCTTTGAAACGTCTTCCCACTTCCGGTACTCCAAATAAATCCTTTTCGTTGATACAGATGTCTATCGGCACATCGTTGCAGACGAGGCCGAGCTCATACACCCGCTCGCCCGTTACCGCGTTCTTCGTTGTATTCATCTCCGTAATTTCACCCATCACGCTGTACTGGTCACATTCGAGACCGCTCGGCATGAAAAAGCTATCTACAATAGAAAAGACATCTTCCTTCGTCAGACGCTGGGAAATCATGGCATATGTGTCAATATCATCCATGGTGAGACTTTCCATCGCATCCTCATCCCCGTTTCTGGCAGCCGAGATCAGTGAATTCTTCTGCTGCGTGCTGCGACGCTCCTTCTCGACCTGTTCCGGGTCTTTCTGGATCGGAAGCAGAATTGTTCCTTCCGCTGCAAGACCGGAGACAGAAAGCGGGAGCGGAAGCGGCTGCAGCGCATTTTTCTGTTTCATCTCAAGATATTCCGCTGCATGCGTCAGATAAAAGATCATCGTGATGCCAAGCCGCATATCGTCGCAGGCGCCTGCAAACGATTCCTTATCGACGTGGCGCTCCACCGATACCTCCTCGTAGGAACTGATCTGTCCGCCCTCGAAATAGGGATAATAATATTCCATCTGGAAACGGTTGTTCTCATCAATTTCCCCACAGACCGTGATACCACAGTCATATGCATATTCTTTCGAAAATTCAGCAAAAAGGTGGTGTTCTTCTGTTTCCACAATCTTTTTACGGTCGTAGTTTTCTACTACATCACGAAGAAGCTCCTGGAGTTCTTTCGTCGTCTTGATCTTTGAAAATCCAATGGTTTTCAGGTAAGCGTGCATAAGAACACCTCCTCTCATTCCTTTGTATTTCTTATGCGATTAGTGTTTCGGAACCAGTTTCTCTTTTCCGCCCATGTACATACGAAGAACTTCCGGAATGCTTACGGTTCCGTCGGCATTCAGGTTGTTCTCCAGGAATGCGATCAGCATACGCGGCGGAGCAACTACGGTGTTGTTCAGGGTATGTGCCAGGTATTTCTTTCCGTCCTCGCCGTTGACACGGATTTTCAGACGTCTTGCCTGTGCATCACCAAGGTTGGAGCAGCTTCCTACCTCGAAGTATTTCTTCTGACGCGGAGACCATGCCTCAACATCGACAGATTTTACTTTCAGGTCAGCCAGGTCACCGGAGCAGCACTCCAGAGTACGAACCGGGATATCCATGGAACGGAACAGGTCTACGGTGTTCTTCCACAGTTTGTCATACCACATCATGCTGTCTTCCGGTTTGCAGACAACAACCATCTCCTGTTTCTCGAACTGGTGGATACGATAAACACCACGCTCCTCGATGCCGTGTGCTCCTTTTTCTTTACGGAAGCACGGAGAGTAGCTGGTCAGGGTCAGAGGCAGTTTCTCCTCCGGGATGATGCTGTCGATGAATTTACCGATCATGGAGTGCTCGCTGGTTCCGATCAGGTACAGATCCTCGCCCTCGATTTTGTACATCATGGACTCCATCTCAGCGAAGCTCATAACACCGTTTACGACGTTGCCGTGGATCATGAAAGGCGGTACGCAGTAGGTAAATCCGCGGTCAATCATGAAATCTCTTGCATAAGAAAGGATGGCAGAGTGGAGGCGTGCAATGTCGCCCATCAGATAATAGAATCCGTTTCCTGCAACTTCTCTTGCTGCGTCCAGATCGATTCCGTCGAAGGACTCCATAATGTCGGTGTGATACGGGATTTCAAAATCCGGTACAACCGGCTCGCCGAAGCGCTCTGCTTCTACGTTCTCGCTGTCATCTTTTCCGATCGGTACGGAAGGATCGATGATGTTCGGGATCACCATCATGATCTTCTTGATTTCTTCTTCTACTTCTTTTTCTCTTGCAGAAAGAGCCTCGATGCGGGAACCGTCAACAGCTACCTGTTTCTTTACTTCCTCAGCCTCTTCTCTCTTGCCCTGGCCCATCAGTGCGCCGATCTGTTTGGAGATTTTGTTTCTTTTTGCACGAAGTGCTTCTACTTCCTGTTTGATGTCACGGTTTTCTTTATCCAGCTCGATGACTTTATCAACCAGCTCCAGTTTCTGATCCTGGAATTTATTTCGGATATTCTGTTTTACAACTTCCGGGTTTTCTCTTAAAAACTTAATGTCTAACATAATTTCCTCCTAGTAGATCTTATCCCCTCATTTTGGCGGGATTCTTTTTGTTCTTTCCAGCCCGGAACCACTGCCGTTTTTCCAGCATTTATGCGGGTTTGGCGCGTTCCAGTACCATCATATAACAGTATATGCATTTTTTCAAGCGTTCTTTCATGCTGTTTTTCTGCGGTCCGCTTTTACATCAGATCGATCGAATTCATCGTAATTGCCTGGCGCAGCGCGTCGATTTCCTCGGCGCTCAGCATGATATAGGACTCGCCTTTTACGATCTCTTTCAGATATAAAAAACAGTTGTCACGGCTGTGGATTGCATTCAGGATAAAACCTGTGTTTTCTTTGTCGAGCATTGCCAGCGCAAAACTCATCTTTCCGCCCACATCGTCAAACGCATCATATTTTACGATTCCGTATTTGTTCAGCGTCATGCCCTGGATCTTTTTCAGATCCGCAAGATTTTTTTTCGTCAGCTCATTCTGCTTGTTCAGTTTGTCAATTTCCTTGAACCGCTGATGAAACAGCTTTTCGAGTGACTGGGCGTCTTTTCCCTTCATAAAGCTTCTGTACTTCTGGTTCAGTCTGCTCAGACGCAGCGACATGCTGACCGTCATAATCATCATCACGATAATCAGTACAATCAGAAGAAGTACAACAACGCCAAGGTCAATTCCTACCTTACTAAATAAATCGCTCATTATTCTACCTCTTACTGTATTGATTCAAACAGATCCATGATTCTCTCGAGCTCTTCCTGGGAATAATACTCGATCTCGATCTTTCCTTTGTGCTTTGCCCCGCGGTGAATGGAAACCTTGGTACCGATGATACTCTTGATTTTCTCTTCCAGTCCCTCGTAGATGGCTTCCTCTTCCAGGTTGACTTTCTTTTCTTTCTTCACCTTTGGATTTAAGATCTCTTTGACCAGGCGCTCCGTTTCACGGACGCTGAGCTTTTCATCGAAGATTTTCATGGCCGTATTGTACTGGAGTTCCTTGTCCTCCAGTGCCAGCAGTGTCCGTACATGACCCGTTGTCAGCATTTCATCGACAACCATCTGCTGTACTCTGTCATCCAGCTTTAAGAGACGCATCGAGTTCGTAACCGCCGTTCTGCTCTTGGAAACCCGCTCTGCGATTTCGTCCTGGCGAAGATGGAACTCTTCCATCAGGCGTTTGTATGCGTGTGCCTCCTCAATTGGATTCAGGGATTCTCTCTGAATATTTTCAATCAAAGAAATCTCTACGACTTCCTGCTCGGTAAAGTCCTTGATAATCACCGGAACTTCTTTGACACCGGCAAGTTTTGCCGCTCTCCATCTTCTCTCTCCGGCGATGATCTCGTAGTAGTCATCCTTTTTCTGTACCAGAATCGGCTGCAGGATACCGAACTGTTTGATGGATTCCGAGAGCTCGATGAGGCCATCCTCGTCAAAAGACTTTCTCGGCTGTTCCCGGTTCGGCTCGATATCAGAGATTTTCAGTTTCATCTCGATCGGTTTTTCAACAACTTTTTCAACAACCTTCTCGACAACCTTAATTTCCGGTTTTGCCTTTTTCTCTTTTGCTTCTGCTTTAGATGGGAGTCCTGGTGAAATCAGTGAATCCAGGCCTTTCCCTAATCCTCCTCTTCTTGCCGCCATTACTCTTCATCCCCCCTGTGAATCACTTCGTCTGCCAGGAGACGGTAGCTCTCTGCACCGGTGGAACGCTTATCATAATAGTTGATCGGCATGCCATAGCTCGGTGCCTCTGCAAGACGGACATTTCTCGGAATAATGGTCTTATAGATATTCTGTTTCAGGATATCCTTTACATTTTCCACTACCTGCAGAGAAAGATTGGTTCTCGCATCGTACATGGTAAAGACAACGCCCTCCATCTCCAGATCCGGATTCAGACGCTCCTGCACCAGCTCAATCGTATGCATCAGCTGTGATAATCCCTCCAGTGCGTAATATTCACACTGAATCGGCACCAGAACGGTGTCCGCGGTGGTCATCGCGTTGATCGTCAGCATATTTAAGGACGGCGGGCAGTCGATGATGATGAAGTCATACTGATCGCGGACCTGATCGATTGCTTTTTTCAGAATGAATTCTTTATCATCCACCCCGATCAGCTCAATTTCCGCTCCGGCCAGATTGACATTGGAAGGAACGAGGGAAAGATTGTCGAATTTCAGCGGAATAATACAATCCTCCAGTTTCGACTCTCCCAGAAGCAGTTCATAGATTGTATTTTCTACTTCGTTTTTCTCCACTCCCATTCCGCTGGTTGTATTTCCCTGCGGATCCATATCAATGGTCAGAACTTTTTGTCCCATTTCCCCTAAACAGGAAGAAAGGTTGATTGCGGTGGTAGATTTCCCTACGCCGCCTTTCTGGTTGGCAATTGCAATTGTTCTTCCCAAAATATGTATTGCCTCCTTTCATCTTTTTGTTTTCCTTTTTTTACTGTTTTTCCCTTTTACAGGAAATGACCTGCCGGCATTTTTTCGGGAAACAGGAAACTATGCGGCAGGTATTTCGGCGTGTTCAAGGAAATAATTTTTCTCTTCATGCGCCAGTATATCTGAGGATTTCTTCAGATTTCTATCTAAAATTGCCCCAATTTGGGACAAGAATATTCTATCATACTACGCCGGATTTTACTACTGGAAATGTTTCACGTGAAACATTTTCTGCATTTTTACATGATCGCGGGACACCAAACCGGTGAATTTTGGAGATTTTTGGCGATGTTTCACGTGAAACATTTTTAAAAAGATGCTGTTTCACAAAGGGATTTTTCTTTTTTTAACGTTTTTCAAGGCTTTTTCATGTTATACTATATCTATTCCGGCCATTATTTTTTGACCGAACTTGCTCACAACCGAAGAAAGGAGGTTTTCGCCATGTTTGAAGATGATTATCTGCTGCGTTTGATCAAAGAAATGGTTCGAACGGTTTTAAAACTGCTTTTTCATATTGATTTCAAAGAGGAGGATCCTGTATCTGTTGTTTTTGAGTCAGAGGATGCAGAAAAAACGTTATATTCGCTGATTCACCTCGCTGATCAGGGATTTATTAACGATGCAGAAAATCAGTTATATGATTTCACACAGAATCCAGAAAATATGGAATCGTTAAAGACTGCACTTCTCTTCTATTCACATTTGAATCAGCTGGACAATGACTTTCTGGAAGACCACAACTACAGCAGGGAAGAAATCGTTTCCGGGGTGAAAGATGTGTTGAACAGGTATCATTTAGATAGTATGAGTGCTCTTTTTTAGAAAATTTTGGATTATGTTTCAAAATACTTTTTACATCCAGGAATTCATGCTTTATCCAGCCGACAATCCGTTTTTCAGTACTAATATTTTTTCTGTAGGGTAAAAAAAGAGACATTACGCGTCATGTCGACTAATAAGAGCAAAATATATTGCAAAGCTGCCATACATCCGAGGGGAACTTTCCGTAACAGATCCCTTCGGATGTATGGCAGCGCATAGACTCAGAAATATTTTTTCAAACGTGCTCTAAACCATTATTTCTACAAAAAATCAGCAAAAAGAGATGTTTACAGGCCTTCCAGGATCGTAAACATCTCTTTTTTTAGCAAAGAAAAAGCTTTTGAGCGTGATTCAGATCCCATTTTTTACATTTTAGTGCTTTTTCTATGAGATTTTACTATTTTTCTGTTTTTAAGTTCCATCAGTAAGAAGCGCGAGCCGTGCAACATTTTTTTCTCCCTTTTTTACTGTTTTTTCTCTTTCTGTTCCCCTTTTTATTACCAGTAGCACATTTTTCTGTTTTTTTTACCATTTCTCTTCCATTTCACGCTACATCCCAATCCCCCTCTTCGCCTATGTCTATTGTTCTTTTCAGCCAACGTCTCTATTTCTTCTTCCGCTGTTGCTGCTCCATCTTTACTTTCTACGTTTTTTCTCTTTTTGTCCGTCGTGCTGTCCTTTCCTTTCTTCTACCCTTCTTCTACTCTTTTTCTCTTTTTTTACTCATATTTTGCTTCATTTGCCTTTCTTATCCTTTTTCCTCTTTTTCCTCTTTTTTCTCCTTTTTTGCCTTTTTTCATCTTTTTCACTTTTTACTTATGTAACTCTCTCACTCCCTCTTTTTCATATTTCACACCTCTCCCAATGTTTCACGTGAAACATCATTTTTCACATTTTCCAGTTCTCATTCTTCATGGAGAAGCAGTTTTCTTATCCTCTTCCTTCGTTCCCCAGCTGTTTTTCGTCTTTCAAACTTTTAAAACATTCGTATTTTTTCTTCCATTTTTATATTTTTATTCTTTTCTCTTGTTTTTCCCATATTTTCGCATGTTTCACACCGTTTTATACTTTCCATTTCTTCGTTTTATTAAATTATTTAATTATGTTTTTGTATTTTTATATAAATTGAACTTTTTAATTCGTTTTTTCGTATTTTCCGAACCATTTACTAAACCCGATCTTGGCCCTCTTTTTTCGGTTTTTTCACCCGTTTGTCAGGATTTTATTTCGTTCTCGTATTTTCAGGTTTTTGTAGTCATCAGGTTTGCTTTTTTTCTCATTTTTCATAGTTATGTAAACTATTTAGTAACGCGTTTTATCTTTGGTTTACATAATCATTGTTGTCCACAATTGCCGCTACAATTTGCTCAATTATCCTCTGTTTTTTCTCTTTTTCCCATCTTTCCCTTCATTTTTGCATTGTATCTTTCTCCTTTTTCGCTTATAATGGGTAAAAAGCACCACATTTTCCCCGAATCCATCCCCTTTGGGAGAACCCTGAAAGGAGTTTTAGATATGAAACACAGCAAAAAACTGGTTACGCTCAGTGTATTAACCACGATGTCCGGTGCAGCGATTTACTTTTTAAATAAGACACTCGATACCGCTGCCATACGGAAAAACCTGCTCGCAGCGACCGAAAAAGAGATCTTCTCCTGGCAGTTCGGCGATATTTTTTACACAAAAAAAGGCACCGGAACCCCGATGCTCTTACTTCATGACTTACATTGTGCCTCCAGCGGCCGCGAATGGCAGTATATTGAGGATACTCTCGCAAAGGATCACACCGTCTACACACTCGATCTTCTCGGCTGCGGCCGTTCCGACAAGCCGGCGATCACGTACACGAACTTTTTATACGTACAGCTCATCGTCACCTTCATCAAGCAGGTCATCGGATGTCCAACCGACGTAATTGCATCCGGTTTATCCGGTTCTTTCGTCGTAACCGCCTGCAATACAGCCCCGAAATGCTTTGGCCGAATCATGATGATCAACCCGACCGACCTTGCCAAGCTCAACAAAATCCCGGATAAACGCAGCCGCTTCCTGAAACGCATGATCGAGCTCCCGCTCGTCGGCACGCTGCTGTACCACACGCTCACCGGCCGCTCCAACATCGAGCTTTTATTCACTGAGAGCTATTATCACAACCCATTCCACCGCTCACCGGAGGACGTAGACGCCTTCTACGAGTCCGCACACCTCCAGAACAGCGCCGGAAAGTACCTTCTCGCAAGCCTCGTGGGCAATTACGTGAACCTCAACATCGGCCACGCCTTAAAACACATCGACAACAGCATGTTCCTCATCGGCGGTGAGGAGGAACCGGGCATCGCAGAAACCTTTGCGCTGTACACAGCGCTCAACACCTCCATCGAAACCCAGATCCTGCCGAAAACAAAGCACATGCCGCAGATGGAGGCCCCGCAGGCCCTCTTAGACCAGATCCAGATCTTCTTCGCACCGGTACAGTAATACCCCCTTCTGCTCCCGGCCTCGAGCGAAAAAAATGAGACAAAAAAACAGAGAATTTACTGATATTTCCATGTCAGTAAATCCTCCGTTTTTCCATTTTTAACCCGGCTCACAGTCCATTTCCAACGCATCTTCCTCTGCGCCCGGATAATCCGTTGGCGGCGCTGTATACGTTTCCATTCCCTCTTTTATTTCATCCATCGTATAAATATTAATTCTCTCCTCCGGCGCTGCATCCGGGTCAAATTCCACCGTTTCTCCCAGTGCAAGCATCATTGGCTCATCCGCATTTCTTTTCTCATCTGCAATCTCATACGCGTTTACATATTCACCCGACGCAGTCTCTACATACTGTCCAAACCCGTCGCAAAGCCGGTAATAAAGCTCCTTTTCCGCATCTTTCTCCAGAAAATACAAGGATTTCTGCCCGATCACCGGATCAAGGTCGCAGAAGCTGATCTGTATATAGTTCTCCCGCCGTTCCTCCTCCGAATACTCCGCTTTCAGCTCCTCTGCGTTCCAGTACGTAATTCCCGCATCCTCCATGGACTGCAGATACTCTTCCACCGTAACTGCTCCGCCCGGCTTTCGAACCGTAATATGTTCTCCGGCTTCCATATCACCTTTCAAAACGTCATCCACCCGCAGTGAAATATCGGTTGCAATCTCAATTCCCCCGGCAAAACAGCTATAATCCTCTACCGTTCCTAGAACAATGAGATCGCTTCCCTCTTTCTGCTCATAAAAGCTATTATAAAACCGATCCCACTCCTTCAACCCTCCGTACTGCATATTTACCTTTGCCGGATCCAGATTTTCAAACCGCATTTTCTCCTCTGTTTCCGCCGTTTCTGCATTACCGCAGCCCACCAGCAGAATACACAATACTGTCAAACAAACCTTTTTCATCCTTTCACCCCCCCATCCACCGTCTTTGTTATACTCCCATTATACTTCTTCCGCTTTCATTTTCCCATAAAAAAGCGGAAGACTTACTGATTTTTTCACTCTCAGTAAATCCTCCGTTTTCAATTTTAACCAGATTTTAATGACTCTTTATTCCGCTGATTCTGACGTGCTGTCTGAAGAACTGTCATCTTCCGTCTTTGCCGCAAGCAGTTTCCCGTAATTTTCCAGCATGGTCTTCACGTTATTTTTATTCACAAGAGACGGCACTCCGTCCTCATCTACCGTGTAATAGAAGCTCGAATCATACGGGCTGTAAGCAAATGTCAGGTCGCCGTCTGTCATATGGAAGACTGCGGTAAACTCGGTATCCTTGGCCTGCACGAGGCTTTCATCCTTCGTCTGCGCCTTCAGGCCAATGAGCGAAGAATAGAACGTGGTAAACGTTGATTTATCAATCGTTTCATCGCCGCAGATGTAACTGATTTCCTGTGTTGTGGAATCGCTGTCGTCATCCTTTTTCTCTTCCACATGGCGTACATACGTCTTCGTCTCGCCGTTATACGTAATATCAAGGCTCGTCAGATCCGATACATTTTCCATGCCGATATACATGTTCCAGAAATCAGATGCCTTCTTTCCGGTGAAGGTTTCAACATTCGAAGCCGTCATCAGATGAACTTCATTCGAGCCGTCCAGCTTCACGTAATAAGAACCGCCGTCCTCATTTGCATTGCCGACATACAATACCAGATCTTTCTCCACCGTAACGGTTGTCGTTTCGGAAGAAGAGCTCGTTGCAGTGCTGTCGCTTGATGCAGAATCTGCCGCAGAATCCGAAGAAGTATCGGCCGTCGTCGCATCATCCGAAGCAACCTCCTGCTCTTCTGTGTAATGCACGCGGATCGTCGTCTTTGGCTGATCCAGTCCATACTGGGAAAGATCCGATGCGTTGTACGTAACAAGATCTCCAAAGCTAAGAGATGCCACTGCACTTGTCATGGTGCCGATCGAATCCGCATCACCGCCATGTGCCGCTCCATCTGCGTCCACAACCTGCCATTCATCCGTCTGAAGTGCCGAATCAGCAGCGCTTACTTCTTTTGTCAGCGTATATCCGTTCTCACCCTCCACCTGCAGCTTTGTAATGTTTTCCGCCGTCACAGATGGCATGGATTCCGTTGTCGCCCACTCCATCATATCGGACGGGAACATCGTTCCAAGCGATGTGCTTACCAGATAAACCTTACTCGTATCATCGTTCAGATAAATATAGTATCTGCTCGAGCTGTTCTTATCTCCGACATGAATCGTCGTTTTCTCGTCTCCCGCAGTCACTACAACCTCCTGAGACGGCGTCTCGAGCCCAAAATCGGCCATAGAATCGATTTCATCGCCTTCAATGACTCTTTCTGCTGTCATGCTGCTAAGAGAGCTTAAAACGTTCGTTATCTTGCCCTCATCCAGTGGGAATCCATCCTCCTGATCGTATGTCCAGATATCGGTATCATCGTCTCCTGCTGTTTTCGTAAAGGACACCGTCTCTCCGTTGATCTGGAACGAAAGCGCTGTTACATCATCTTTTGAAAAATCAACCACTTTTTCGGCGTCTGCACCAGAATTCGAACTGCCGCTGTCCGCATCGGCGGTGCTGTTTTTCTTCGTCAGCACCACCAGTACGGCAAGAAGCAGTACCAAAAGGATCAGGCAGGCCGCCATCTTTCCTTTTTTCTTCATCACTGTTTTCTCCTCTTCATCCAGATCATCACGCCAATCACAACAAGTACCAGCGGAATTCCCGCAATGGTAATAATAGACCAGGTGTTAACTGCCCCCTGTGTAAATACCAGGTTTGTATAGCTTGTGCTCTTGCTTGGAATAACAACGGTCTGCTCCACATCACACATGGAGGTCAGTGCAGTCGCTGCCAGCTTCGAGTTCGCACCGCTGATTGCCTGATCAATCTGGCTGCTCAGCATCGATGCACTCGAGAAATAAATGATCTGTGTCTCTTTATCATCTACAGTTTCTGTAATGGAAACGCCAAGGTCAAATGCGCCCGTCTCACTGTCCGCACTCTTCGACCAGGTGCTGTTCTCCGGGTCATTTTCAATATAAGCGTCCTCGGTGGTCGTCAGAAGGCTCTTGATCGTAATGGTATCACGATAAGAATCGAGCTTCTGAATTGCCTGTGCAACCGGCATCAGAATGTAATTACTCTTTACTTCGGTTGTAATGTCATCACTCTGAATGTTCGGCAGCAGATAATACGGCATCTGCGGATAATAATGCTGGGAATCGGTCTCCACAACAATTCCGCTGGAGCGTTTCACGCCGTAATTTTCCAGAATGGAATCCAGATTTGGCATATCCGTTCCGGTATAGCTGGTGAACATCAGAAGTTTTCCGCCGTTTTCCAGGTAGGTAATGACTTTATTTGCCTCATCCTCTGAAAAATCGGTGGTCGGGGACATGATTACAAGCTCCTCGGCATCCTCCGGGATATCGTCTGTCATCAGGGCAAGATCACTAATTTCCACATTGTTTTTATTAACTGCATCACTGAAGTTCGTAGAAAGATCGCTCTCGGAAGCCTCGCCGTGGCCGGTTACCCAGTAAACCTTCGGGTTGTTTTCACTCGTCACATACGTGATGGCGCTGGTAATCTGACCCTCGCCGTCAAAGCCGGTCGTCTGTGTCTGATAGGTCTGATAGTTTGTGGAAGTCTCCCACATATCACTGTTGCTGACCACCTTGCTCTTATCGCCGCATACGACAATTACACTGTTTGCAGCTACCGTCTGATCGGTATACTGACTCGTAAATTTCGGATACAGATCCGGGTCTTTTGTCTCTACTTTGATATGGTCAGAAAGCTCATCGTAGTGCTCCAGCAGCTTCTCGATCGTATCGTTTTCGCTGCCTTTCTGTACGATATAGTACAGGGTGACGTCTTGATCGAGGTCCTTTAATGCCGTTTTCGTCTCATCTGTAATGGAGTACATTTTCTGGGTACTCAGGTCAATCTGCGTTTTACTGGTCGGAATCTGTGCCACAATCAGGTTAATAACTACAATCACGGCCAGAACAATCACCGTCATAATCGAAGAATAAGAGCCCTGTTTCAGATGCTTTTTCTGCTCCTCGCCGGTAAACACTTCCTTCAGATGTTCTTTGGAGAACGTCTTTTTCAGCTTTTCTTTAATATTAAAATTCATTTTATGCTGTTTCTTTTCTTTCTTTTCGCTGCTCATCGTCTCCACCTCCTAATTCCAGCGTTTCTTCTGCAGGGACTGCATTGCAAGGAAAGTGCAGATTGCAATGACGGACAGGTAGTAAACAACACCGCCAATGTCCAGAATACCGTTCACAAAGTTATCCATATGGCCTGCCATGTTGAATACACCGAGCAGATCCTGGATTTTGCCCTCGAGAAGGGTGGATTTTGTAAAGTAAACTGCCGTCAGCGCGCCTTCGCCGATCACGGCAATCACACCGGTAATGATCGGGTTTTTAATCATACTGCCGATCCAGAGGCATACCAGTGCAATGATGATAAAGAACGCAAAGAAAGAGCTTCCGGCTCCTTCCGGGAAGAAGTTTGCGATACCACTCTCCACGTAGCACAGGAACAGGATCACAAAGCCGACAACGGCTGCGATGACCTGGCTCTCGGTGATGGAGGAAACGAACACACCGACCGAAATATAGGCTGCTCCCAGCAGGAAATAGCCAAGGATCGAAGTGTAGGATACAGCGTAGGAAACTGTTCCGTGGGTTCCAAGAAGCAGCGGATACAGGCACATAATCAGCACTGGAATCACATAAATGGTGAGAAGTGCCAGATATTTTCCAAGGATAATATCGGAAATTTTTACCGGTGCGGTAAGGAGCAGCTGATCCGTCTTATTTTTCTGCTCCTCCGACAGGACACGCATTGTCAGAACCGGTACTGCGATCAGCAGAATAAATGCGGAATTCTGCAGCGCGTATCCGATCTCCGGGTAACCCTGCTGCAGATTGATGGCCGTAAAATACAGGCCGAACAGCGCCAGAGTAAACGCCATAAACAGATATCCGATCATGCTTGTCAGATAGCTTTTTAACTCTTTTTTATAAATCGCCGTCATTGTGCGTCTCCCTCCTCCTGTTTTGTTTCAGCGGCTGATTCCGCTGCATCTGTGCTTTTTTCTTCAGACGTTTCCCCGACAGCCGTTTTGTCTGCTTCTGGTTCACATTCTTTTTCACATTCTTTTTGTTTCAGCTGTTCTTTCTCTGCTTTTTTCAGCTTTCTTGCAGCCTTTCCGGAATCATCGGTCAGCTCCAGGAAGACGTCTTCCAGAGACATCGAGGAGGAAGTCAGCTCGAGGATCGGGCAGTTGGCCTTTGCCAGTGCATAGAACAGCTCCTCGCGGATATCCTTATCCTTTTCCGTGGTAATTTTTACCTTAATCTGCTCCTCATTCGGCGTATTTTCATATTGGATCTCTTTTGCATCGAGCGCATTAAGCGCCGGAACCAGCTGCTTTCTCGTTCCGTGAACGGTACATGTAACCGTGTTTGATCCAAGCATCAGTTTACTTAAGTTTTCCGGGGTATCACTCGCAACGAGCTGTCCCTTTGCAATAATCATGACGTAATCGCAGACAGCGCTGACCTCGGAGAGGATGTGGGAACTTAAGATAACGGTATGTTTTTTACCCAGTGATTTGATCAGGTCGCGGATCTCAATGATCTGCTTGGGATCCAGGCCTACCGTCGGCTCATCGAGGATGATGATCGGCGGATAACCGAGCACTGCCTGTGCCAGTCCGACCCTCTGTCGGTATCCTTTCGACAGGTTCTTGATCAGACGGTTCTGCATATCGGTGATCTTCACCAGATTCATGACCTCAAGAATCTGTTTCTTTCTCTGATCCTTTGGAATTTTCTTTAATTCCGCCACGAATTTCAGATATTCCAGAACGGTCATGTCCGTGTAGACCGGCGGCAGCTCCGGCAGATAGCCGATGCATTTCTTTGCCTCCTCCGGCTCCTCCAGGATATTGTGGCCGTTGATCAGCACCTCGCCCTCCGTAGATGCCAGATAGCCGGTGATGATGTTCATGGTCGTTGATTTTCCGGCACCGTTTGGGCCAAGAAAACCATAGATCTGGCCTTCTTCTACGGTAAAACTCAGGTTGTTGACAGCTACGTGGTCGCCATAGCGTTTCACCAGATTTTTAACCTCTATCAATGTTCCTTCCTCCTTGTTTCTTAAAGCAGTCCCAGCCCGCCCTTGGGGGTGAAAGAGCCGGAGATGCTCTCATTTTCTAAAGACACTTTATCTTATTCTGAAAATGTGATAATTTGCTGGAAAATTTGTGAAAAAACAGTGAAGCCATGGAGCAGTTTGTTTGTTTTTCGACGAAAAATCAATTTCTTTTACCATAAGAATCATGTATACTATAACGTATCCGCGGACGGACGCTTTTCCATTTTTGTTCCGCCGCAAAATATTACGCCGGACTTTTTCCCGTCCGGGACTGGAGATTTTAGGAGACTCTATGAATAAAAAAGACTACTACTGGGCCAAGTATATGCTGATTTTCGGCTTTTTCTGCATCTCTTTTGGCACCTCGATTTTCCTGAAAACCGAACACGCCCCCGATGAGGCGATGCGGATGCTGATTCCGGAATACATCGTCTCACACCACACACTGCCGAACGGCATGGAAGAATCGGTGCGCCATCCGCTGTGGGGATTCTCCTATGCGCTGTATCCGTATCTGACCGCGATCATCAGCTCCGTGTTTATGGCCATTACATCGCTGTTTACGAAAAGTGCAGCGGCTCTTTTAACTGCCGCCCGCCTCACCAGCGTCCTTTCCGGCACCGGCACACTGATCGTTGTCTTTCTGATCGGAGAAGAGCTCTTTGAACGCCGCGAATCGGCACTGCTTGGCGGTATTTTCGTCGGTTTCCTGCCGCAGTTCGTGTTCCTCTCCTGCTATGTAAACAACGACTCGTTCGCCGTTTTCACGGTCGCACTGATCATCTATTTCTGGATTCGCGGCATGAAAAGCGCATTTTGTAAAAAAGACTGCATCGGCCTTGGAGCAGGCTGCGGACTCTGCGCGCTGTCGTACTACAACGCCTACGCGTATCTGCTCTGCAGCATTCTTCTATTCTTCGCGCTGATGATACATTTCAGGAAACCGGCAAAGGAGATCTTCGCCAAAGCTCTTCTGGTCTTTGCCATCGCCTTCCTGATCGGCGGCTGGTTCTTCATCCGCAATGCCGTCATCCACGACGGAGACCTGCTCGGCATGCGCACCACAAAGGAATCCGCATCGCTGTATGCCACTGAGGAGTACAAACCGAAAAACCGCCAGACACCGGCATCCGAAGGCTGGAGCTTTAAGCAGACGTATTTACAGACCCCGGAGGGACGCACCTCCAACTGGCTGTTCTCCACCGTCAGCAGCTTCATCGGCTCGTTCTCCTACATGACCGTCCATCTTCCGATGGTGCTTTACCTGCTGTACGGTGCGCTGATGGCGTTCGGATTCCTGCTGTTTCTGTTTCTTGCCATGATCCCGCACTGGCTCCGCAAAAAGCCGCAGCTTCTCCTCTTTGTGATGCTGCTCCTCGCCTGCCTGATCACGCTGTTCATGGACATGTACAACACGTATTTCAGCGACTACCAGTCGCAGGGCCGCTACCTGATGCCGGCGCTTGTCCCGCTGATGGTCTGGATCGATGACGGCTACTCTTCTCTCACCGCGAAACTTCCCGCTGAGTGGAAACGCGCCTCCTGCCATCTGACACTCCTGCCGGGAGCAGTCTGGCTTGTACTGTTTCTCATCAGCTACATCGGATTTCTGATTCCGGGCTGCTGTGGATAACGAAGAAACAGGTGCTATCTCTTTTTCTCAGATAGCACCTGTTTCTTCGTTACAAGCTTTTAGTTTTTAGATATGTTTCATCCGGTCTTTCCTTTCACTTTCTTTGTTTCCTTTTAATTGCTAAAATAGCTATAACACCAATTGCCAGAATCCCAATTCCTAAAATAATTACCAACATCTTATTTTGATGTTTCACCGGCTGATCTGCAACATCAAGGACAATATTGGTTTCTCCTTGTGCATCGTCAGTTTCGATATAAGACGAATCAGCAACTGTGGAACAGTAAATCTCCAGTGTCTGGCTGATCGGAATATTTTGTTTTCATAATTCTACACCATAACTGGATATGACCTTTATTTGCTTTTTTATACTTGATTTAATACATTCTTTTTTTGTTACACAATGCCCTACAATTTATTTTTTTCTTTTCCTCAAATATACTAATATTCCAGCAAAAACTAAAATGCTTAATATTACTAACATAATCTCTTTTCTTAGACTCTCCTCTATCAATGTATAAACGCTAAAATGTGATGTTTCAAATATAAATTCTCCATTTTTTATTTTCACATCCATTTCTGTTAAGGATCCATCCGCTTCCACCCTGTAAATTTTTGTTTTTCCAAGATAGGCAAAAAGCTTCATTTTTTCTGGAATTGGAATATATACCTGCACATTTTGTTCTGGCTGTATTTCTTCTCCGCTTTCCATAAGTGAAATATTGTATGTGTAAGATGTTCGATCTTTAATCGCATTGTAAGCCGCTAAATTTGTTTTCTTTAGTTCCTCCAATTTTTCAGAATCCAACTCCACTTTAAAAACGCTCAACGATGTTTCATCTGAAAATCCATTTTTGCTCTCCACCCTGATCTGCTGCGATGCCCGAAATCCTTTTTGATTTTGAATATAAACAGAACCCACGCCCTGCGACCTGATAAAATTCATATGCTGCAAAAATTCATTTTCAACTTTTCCCATAACAAATATTGCATCTAAAGCTTTTCCTGCCGGACCAGATACAAAATGAAATATTTTTTCGCCAATACTCACACCGAAATCTTTAGCTGTATCCTCAATGACCTCCATCAAATCAAATTCATTTAAATTTTTTATAATGGTTTCGCTAAATGAACCCAACGATTCTGTCGAAAAAAATACTTTATCTGAAACACCTTTACATAAATTTTGCGGAAGCTCGCTTCCATCTTCAATTAAAGTCACAAATGTTTTACTTTCCAGCAGTTTTTTAGTCAATGCTTTGCTAAATACTTCACTGTCCACATCAAAATTTTTGATCGTCTTTGCCAGTTTGCCAATGCCAATCAGGAGATCCGCTGAATTTATAATATTGACCACTGCCGAATCCTGTGGATCATTGCTGATTTTAATATACCCATCTTTTGGTATTTCTATCTTGACTGACGTCTTTTTTGAAAATCCACTTTTCTGTCGATAACTTCCTATTGTTCCATCTTTCAAATCAGAAATCAACCCACTTGTGTTATCCCACAATGCACCTTTCATACTCGTATTACTGGAACTCATCTTTTTAATCAAAATCACATCTTTTAAACGTCCATTTTCATCATACGTCTCTACACTTCCATATATGTAACTGCTGTTGTATACATCAAACGATACACTTGCTGTCCTATTATCTTTATTTATTTCATATGCATAATTGTCAATATATAAACCATTCATATTATAAATATTGGTAGCATATTCTTTTTCAATATATTGTACAGGCACAGCATTTACCGTATAGGAATGCTCATGGTCTTTATACACTGTAACTGGAATCTCACTCATATACCCTGTATTTGTGTCTTGAAAAAACACATGTGCCGTTCCCGTCTGAATTCCTTTCCATTCTGTATAACGTCGTTTATCTGCCACACCTGTTTTTTTTAGTTCAAGAACTGATGAATCATCTACCCAAAATGTAATTCCGGAAACATCATCCATCAGTTCTCCATTGTTGAAAATTCCAGCACTTAACGTAATGATATTATCTTTACAAATACTCAGACTGGTATAATCTGAATAAACCGCTAATCCATCTTCTGGTGTGCTTTCCTCCTCATTCTTCTGCTGTTCCGTTTCCTCTGCTCCACCCTGATCGAGACTTAAAAATTTATATTTTACTGTATACTGCATATCCGCATCATATCCCTGATACTGCATAGATGCCTGAAAGTCCATAAGAATTTCATCAATCTTTCCTGTTGTTTTATCTATGGTTATTTTTGTTTCTACATCGCTGTATTTTAAATTTTCTACTCCCTCTACCATCTGAGCAGCGGCTACTCCTATCTCATTCGCTTTCTCTGCCGGAATTGTAAAGGTAATCTCATTTCCAGAAATTTTACTCTTTTTCATCATATTCTGCGTTAATGAAGAGAACTGAAAATAATTTGGATTCATCTCAACATCTACCGTTTTGCTTACTGGTTCCTTATATTCATAATGAGCCGTCCCATCTCGATACGTCATATTCCATATATATTTTTGTCCAAGTACAGCCATACTGGCAGAGCCTGTCATTTGAACTGCAGAACTGTCATTCTCATCATAACCAGATACCTCTGTAACTGCATCCAATGTAACTTTCGTTTTCGTTTTTGCTTTTCCCTGGATAATTGTCATATCTGCATCCATATCCAGTTCTTCTTTCCAGTTTCCTGACACGACTGTTTTCTGCATTGCTTCCTGATACGCCAGAAAAGCATCTTTCCCTTTTCCATATACCGTAATCGGAAATACTTGAAACCCTATTATCAACGCGATCAAAATATTCCTCATTTTCTTTTCCATTTGTGCTCCTTTCAAAAAAGGACCCCGTATAAAACATACAGAGTCCTTTTTCATCTGATTTTTCTTCTAAAACAGGTTTCCCATTGTATACAGATCTAAATACCAAGAACGATCTACTTTTATTACAGATATTTCCAGAGAATTGCTTACTTCTGTTTCATCTCCTTTCAAAGTAAACTCAACCTCTACAGTTTTAGCTGCAGATACTTTTACGTTTATATCTTCATAATTGCTTTTTAAATCATCCAGGTCATCATCTGTCACATCTTCAACATTTGTCATTTTATAAGACAGTTTCCAGTCATCTCCCAGCGATTGATCCAAGGAATCCACTTGTTTCTTGAGAGAATCATTCGCCTCATCTACCAACTCTGTTTTGCTATATCCTGTCTCCTCTAATGCTTTATCTACTACCTTTTCCGGAAGCAATTCTACAATAGATTGTGCATCTACCGCAAACTGCGACGTTACAAATGTATCTATTGTCTTTTTGTAGCTTCTTCCCCCAAGTGTATAAACAAGAAGTACGACTGCTACAATCACACACACTGCTAATACAATACCCTTTTCTCTGTTTTTTTTTGCAGGTGACTTTTCATTTAGCGCTTTTCCACATTTACTGCAATATTTTGCCCCATCTGGATTTTCTGTTCCGCATTTTTTGCAAAGCATTTATTTCCCTCCACATTTTGAAATTTTTATCACGAACACTATTTTATTTGGATCCAGATTGCCACATTCTTTGCATCCCTTCCATAATTTCGTTCAGCTCTTGTTTTCGGCTCTGAACTTGGTATGCAGATACCCGCATACATAAAATAAATGGTGCATCCAGAATCAAGAAAAACAATGCCATGATTCCGATTCCATTAATGAGCATTCCTGCCGCCGCTACCAGCATCAATACTGACATTATTATTCCTACAATTTTAAATCCTTTAGCCCGTTTTTGGTATGCTTCTATCTCTGCCGTAAGTTCATCTGGATTTCTAAATTTTCTTCCACATTTTTTACAGATCCAATATATCTTCTGTTGTAAACCACTCGCTCCGGCTAATACTCCAGCTTTCGTACCAGCAAATACAGAAACACCCATTCCGCTTGCTACAGCACCTCCTATATCCCGATCTCCTATAATATTTAAGTCTTTTTCTCCACACCGTGGACAACAAATTTTTACATATGTAGCTGTTCCCATATCCTTCCTTCTCTCTTAATTTATTTTTTTATCTATTTTTTTGCTGTTAATGGCCGAAACGATTGAATTGTAATTCCCCGATATTCCAGGATGCCTTCATCTCCTACTGCAATAAATATGGTGTCTGCATGAAAACTTCTAAGCTTTTTACGCTCTCCATTTTCAAATTCAACCACATACCATTCAATGTTTCCTTTTTGTACTGGTTTCTCAAGAATTTTTACTTTCGATTTTTCCAGTGGCTTGGAATTGTCCTTTGATTTCAAAATAAAGTATCCAATCCAGGAAGCGATTCCTATCACTAAAACAACTATAACAAACGCAAAAATATCTTTATCAGAAAAACTGCTGCCACCGATACGTATATATGTCATTTAATTTTTCTCCTTCTTTTCAAACATGAACCATAAATTATTCTTTAAATTCGCTATAGGGAATCGGATCATCATCAAGCCTGTTCGAGTAATATATCACACTTACATCTTGGGCTTTTCCTTGCAGATACAGAAAAACTGAATCTGATTTCCATACTACTGAGTTGCCGTTTGCCAAATTTCCCACATGAATTATTCCACTTGCTGCACCACTTAAGCTGATATTCTCTGTAGATGTAAAATCAAATAAACTCTCTACAGTACTGCCCTCTGGAACTTGAACCACAATGCTGCCATCTGTAACTTCTTTGGTTCCCGATGTTGACTTACCACATCCAATTAGCATCATCATGCTTAAGACCATTAAAAACAAATACATCTGTTTTTTTCGTGTCATAACACATTCCTCCTGCTTCTATATCTTTGGTTTTGGATTTCGATTTTTTCTTTTTCATCCCCCCTACCTAATCCCCCGTTTTCAGAAAGTGTACTTTTGCAGATCAGAAAATACATTCTATTTCTTTATATATTTTCACTAAAATACATTGTTTTTTTCTTCCTAATATTGTATAATACAACAAAGTAACTTGAATTTTCAGAATTTGCAAAAGTACACATTTACAAATTCTGCTCTCCTGTCATTTGCTTTTCATCTTCCATTTTTCTTATCTTCCCATAAAACGTCCCAACCGGCATGTCACATGCTTTCGCAGCTTCCTTTAACGTTATCTTTTTTTCTCTCCATTCCCTATGAACTTCATCAAAATTATCCGGTACCGACCGCGACGGTCTGCCAAATTTCACTCCTTTTGCTTTTGCAGCTGCAATTCCTTCTGCCTGCCGTTGACGAATATTTTTGCTTTCACTTTCTGCCACAAAAGACAACACCTGTAAAACAATATCGCTCAAAAAGGTTCCCATCAGATCTTTTCCCCTTCGAGTATCGAGCAATGGCATATCAAGGACAACAATATCAACACCTTTTTCTTTTGTCAGCACACGCCATTGTTCCAAAATTTCCTCATAATTTCTTCCCAGTCGATCAATACTTTTTATATACAACAAATCATCTTTCTTTAATTTTCGTATCATTTTACGATATTGCGGACGGTTAAAATCTCTGCCCGACTGCTTATCCAGATAAATATTCTTTTCCAAAACACCAATTCGTTTCAACGATAATAACTGCCGATCTTCATTTTGATCTCGGCTACTTACTCGTATGTAACCATAAATATTCATAGCGTGTTCCCTTCTTTATAAAATTTTGCATCACAGAAAATTTTACATGCTCGACGTGAATCTTGTGATCACAAAATTTCATCAACTTCTCTTTTCAAACACATTATAATAAAGCATCTCTGGGAACACATATTTTTTATATGATGGTCTATTATGTTCACTTATCTGACCATTATTCTCCCAACAAAAAAGCAAGTCAGCATGCCACAAATTTCTCTGTGGTATGCTGCCTTGCTTTTTTATTCAAAATTTTGCGCGTCTAACTCATCATTGAAGTAACGAGAATGCGACTCTCAGTTTTCAAAATATACTATTTTTTACTGAATCGGCTCCTTCGCCGGTGTTCCCGCTTTTCTCGGGTACTTTTTCGGCGTTGCCTTCCCCTTCTCGATGCAGACAAACGATCTCTCATCCTCTGTTCCCGTAAGCTGGAAATAAACCGGCTCTTTTGCCTCGCCGCCAAGCACATGAATCGCTTTTTGAGCTGCGGCAAGCTCCTCATTCAATTTGCCCGATTTATACGAGACAAACCGTCCTCCCACCTTCACATATGGCAGACAATATTCCGAAAGGGAGCTTAAATTCGCCACTGCCCGCGATACCACGAGATCAAACTGCTCCCGGTAATCCTTCTGGCGTGCGAAATCCTCGGCTCTTCCGTGAACCGCCGTGATTTTCGAAAGGCCAAGCTGTCCGATCACCTCATTCAGGAATTTCACTCTCTTATTCAGTGAATCCAGCAGTACAACTTCCACCTCCGGAAACGCGATTTTCAGCGGGATTCCCGGAAAACCGGCTCCCGTTCCCACGTCGAGAATGCGTCCCGCCTGTTCCACATCACAGACCTTCACCAGCGACAGACTGTCGAGAAAATGCTTCGTAATCACCTGATCGAACTCCGTAATCGCCGTCAGATTCATAAACGAATTCCACTCTACAAGCAGCTCATAATACTGCAGAAACTGCGTTTTCTGCTCCTCGGAAAGTGTGATTCCAAGCTCAAAAAGGCCGCGCTCAAATCCTTCAAGATTGTATTCTTTCATGTTGTTCTCCGTTCTACTCTATTCTTCCAAGTGCCCGCTGCACTTTTTGTTCCTGTCCACGCAGTATCAAAACACTTGCTGTTTCGCTGCATAAGAATGTAATTCAGCCATGCATATCTGTCCTTTATTTATGTCCCAGATACACCAGCAGAACCGAAATATCCGCCGGGGAAACGCCCGAAATACGGGACGCCTGGCCGATGTTGATCGGACGGTACAGGTTCAGCTTCTGTTTCGCCTCGATGCGCAGGCTCTGGATCTCGTCGTAATTGATATTCTCCGGGATCTTCTTCTCTTCCATCTTCTTGAACTGCTCCACCTGCTTCATCTGGCGCTTGATGTAGCCGTCGTACTTGATGTTGATGTTGACCTGCTCCTGCACATCCTCCGGCAGCTTGGGTCTTTTCGGATCTACTTCCGCCAGCATCTTATAATTCAGCTCCGGCCGGCGGATCAGCTCTGCGAGCGAACTTCCGCCGGAAAGCAGCGTTGATCCATACTCTTCCAGAAGCTCATTGATGTTCGAGCTCGTTCCCACATACGTATTCTCCACGCGCTCAATCTCTTCCTGAATCTGCTGTTCTTTTACTTTCAGTGCCTCATACTGCTCCTCGCTGATCAGACCCACGCGGTAGCCGTATTTGCGCAGACGCAGATCCGCGTTGTCCTGACGGAGCAGCAGACGATATTCCGCGCGGCTCGTCATCATTCGGTACGGCTCGTGGTTCTCTTTCGTTACGAGGTCATCGATCAGAACACCGATGTACGACTCGGAACGGTCGAGCACAAGCTCCTCTTTTCCCTGCACGCGGAGCGCCGCATTGATGCCCGCGATCAGGCCCTGTGCCGCAGCTTCCTCGTATCCTGAACTGCCGTTAAACTGGCCGCCGGAAAACAGATTTTTGATCGCCTTGAACTCGAGGGACGGCAGAAGCTGTCTCGGGTTGATGCAGTCGTACTCGATCGCATACGCATTCCGCACGATTTTCGCGTGTTCCAGGCCCGGCACGGTGTGATACATCGCAATCTGCACATCCTCCGGCAGTGAACTCGACATGCCGCCGACGTACATCTCGTTTGTATATCTTCCCTCCGGCTCCAGGAACACCTGATGGCGGTTTTTATCCGCAAATTTTACGACCTTATCCTCAATCGAAGGACAGTACCGCGGACCAGTTCCCTCGATCATGCCGGAATAGAGCGGCGACCGGCTGAGATTTTCGCGGATGATTTTGTGCGTCTCCTCGTTCGTATACGTCAGCCAGCAGGATTCCTGATCAATCTGTACGCTCTCCGGATCGGTCGAGAAGGAGAACGGCACAACACGCTCATCACCGAACTGCTCTTCCATCTTGGAAAAATCGATGCTCCGCTTGTCAATACGCGCCGGAGTTCCTGTTTTAAAGCGCACCATCTCCACGCCGTTTGCCTTCAGCGAATCCGTCAGATGTGTTGCCGCCTGCAGGCCGTTCGGTCCCGTATATGTGCTCACATCACCGTAAATACACCGTGCATTCAGATAAACGCCGGTACAGAGAACGGCAGCCTTACAGTGGTAAATCGCGCCGGAAACGGCTTTTACGCCCGTCAGAACGCCGTCTTCCACGATCAGCTCCGCAATCTCCATCTGGCGGATCGTCAGATGATCGGTATTTTCGAGAACCTCGCGCATCGACTGGCTGTACGCCCGCTTGTCTGCCTGCGCACGCAGCGAATGCACCGCCGGTCCCTTTGATTTATTCAGCATTTTCGACTGAATAAACGTCTTATCAATATTTTTACCCATCTCGCCGCCGAGCGCGTCGATCTCTTTTACGAGGTGTCCCTTCGAGGTTCCTCCGATGTTCGGATTGCACGGCATCATCGCGATGCTGTCGACACTTACCGTAAATACAACCGTTTCCAGCCCCATCCGCGCTGCCGCAAGTGCTGCCTCGCATCCCGCATGGCCCGCACCGATGACGGCAATATCAATTGTTTCTTCTAAAACTGCCATTTTTCCTGTCCTTTTCTATCTAAACTCTACGAACTGTTTCGTGACTATTTACCTGTACAGAACTTGCTGAAAATCTCATTCACAAGGTCCTCTCCCACCGCTTCACCGATGATCGAACCCAGCTCCTCATACGCATTCATAAGATCAATGGAAAAGAAATCCTCCGGCATACCCATTTCGATGCTTTCTGCCGTCAGTTCCAGACTCTTTTTTGCTGCAAGAAGCGCCTGCTTGTGGCGCGCATTCGTGATGTAAACCTCATCGTTGAACGAAATTTCGCCCTGGAAAAACATCTTTTTCATCTGTTCCTCCAGCTCTTCCATACCCGTCTCTTCCCGCGCGGAAATGCTGATGACCGGAGCGCCTGTCTTTTGCTCCATCTCCTCTTTTTCGATCACCGCAGTCAGATCCGACTTATTCAGCAGCACAATCGCCTTGCGCCCTTTCAGGATTTCCATGATTTTTGCATCATTCTCATCGAGCGGCACGGATGCATCCACCACATAGAGAATCAGATCTGCGTCCTTTGCATGCTCCAAAGCACGATCCACACCGATTTTCTCGACCGTATCCGCCGTTTTTCGGATCCCCGCTGTATCCAGAATCCGAAGGGAAATGCCCTTTAAGACCAGATTTTCCTCGAGCACATCGCGCGTCGTTCCGGCGATATCCGTTACAATCGCCTTTTCCTCTCCGGCCAGCAGATTCAAAAGCGACGATTTTCCGGCATTCGGCTTTCCAAGAATAACTGTCTTGATGCCCTCCTGGATCATCTTACCCTCATCCGCAGATGCCAGGAGCTTTTCAACCTGCTTTTTCTGCTCCGCAACAACCACGGCCAGCCGCTCCGGGTATCCGTCCAGACTGATGTGCTCCGGGTCATCAAGCGCCGACTCGATAAACGCGATCTCATAAATCAGCTTCTCGCGAATTGTCCGGATCGCCTTTTTCACTGTTCCGCGAAGCTGGCTCTCAGAGCTTTTTAAGGCATAAGCACTCTTTGCCGAAATAACATCCATGACCGCTTCGGCCTGCGTCAGATCCATTCTTCCGTTCAGAAACGCCCGTTTCGTAAACTCGCCCGGATCTGCTGCCCGCGCACCGGCATTTAAGACTGCCTCGAGCACTTTTTTCACCGCCAGCACCCCGCCGTGACAGTCGATCTCGACGGTATTCTCGCCCGTATATGTTTTCGGCCCTTTCATCACCATGACAAGGACCTCATCAATCACTTCCTCCCCTTCGGTAATCCAGCCATAATGAATCGTATGGGATTTGACCGCGGAAAGCTTTTTTCCTTCTTTTTTTGCACGGAATACGCGGTCCGCCACTTCGAACGCATCGTTTCCGCTGATTCTTACAATACCAATGCCCGCCGGCGCCATCGCTGTGGACACCGCAGCAATCGTATCATCCAAATGAAATCCTGCCATTGTTTCCAGTCCTTTCTAAAACCTCTCTTTTTGGGGATCCCAGTATTCAGATCCACATTTTTTCTTTCCTTTCGCATGGCTCTGAATAGTTCCATTTTAGCAGAAAACCAGAAAAGACGGTACCCCGTATTTTACACAGGTACCGTCTTTTTGCATATTTTTTACGCTTTCTTATCGTTTCGGCGCTACAACAACGTGGCGATATGGCTCGCTGCCCTCGCTGTAGGTCTCCACAAATTTATTTCCCTGCAGTGCAGAGTGGATGATTCTTCTCTCGTAAGGATTCATCGGCTCTAAGGAAACCGGTCTTCTGGTCTTTTTCACTTTGTAAGCGATGTTTCTTGCCAGGTTTTCCAGTGTTTCTTTTCTGCGCTTGCGGTAATTTTCCGTATCAAGTTTGACACGAACGTAATCCTTCTGCTCTTTATTGACTACAAGGCTGGTCAGATACTGAAGGGAATCCAGCGTCTGTCCTCTTTTGCCGATCAGGATGCCCATATCCTCACCGGCAAAATCAACTTCAAGAGAACCGTTCTCGGCATTATACTCCATCTGGATCTCAACCGGGAGCTCCATGGCTTTGAATACACCGCTTAAGAACTCAAGTGCCGTTGCCTTGATCTGGGCGATTTCCTCGTCTGTTCTCTGAACTACTTCACGCTCTTCTCTTGGCTCGGAGCGTCTTGCAGTTTCTGCCTGACGCGGAGCAGATTTTCTTTCCGTTTCTTTCTTTACAGCTTCTTTTTTCGGCGCTTCCTTTACCGGTGCAGGAGCTGCCTCTTTTTTCTCTGGTTTCTGGGGTGCTTCCGGTTCTTTTTCCGGTGCGGCTTTTACAGCGGCACGGATCACAGCCGGTTTACTTCCGATTCCAAAGAATCCGGAACTGCCTTCGCTGATGACCTGGATCTCCAGTTTATCGCTGGCAGCCTGAAGCTCGATGCAGGCTTTTGTAATGGCGTCGTCCACGGTTTTTGCGGATACTTCGATAAACTCCATAAAGATTTACCCCCTATTTTTTCTTTTTGCTGTTCTTTTCATCAAACTGTTTTACCATGTTTGCTTTCGCAGCGATGCTTCCGGCGCGGTATTCCTGATTGCTGTTGTAATACTCAGTCGAAGCCTTTCTTGCTGCCTCTTTTTCCTCAGCAGACGGCTCTTCGTTCTCCTGTACCTGAATATTACGCACACTCTGCGTTGCAGCCTGTGTGATTTTCTGCGGCGGAAGGCCGGCTTTTTCTCTCTTCTTTGCAGCTTTTTCCTGGTTTTTGCGGATCACCTCATCCATGTCGATCGAGGACATATGGCGGTTGATGATAACCTGCTGTACACTTCGAACGAGCGCACCGGCGATCCAGTAAATACCAATACCGATGGAGAATGATAAACACATAAATGCGGAGAAAACAGGCATTACCGTGTTCATGGTCTTCATGGAATTTTCCATGGAGTTTGCTGTCTTATTTCCGTTGTTGGAAGATGGTGCCTGCGGCATCAGCTTGTAGTTCAGCCACTGGGTAAACCATGCCAGAATCGGCACCAGAATTGCTCCTGCAATCAGAAGCGCAGATCCGTTTGCCATACCCTCGCGGATGACATCCATCGGAGACTGTGTGATATTAAATCCAAGGAACATGTTGATATGCTTGGACTCCGCGGCGGTTTTTGTAATGGTATCCGCAATACCGGAGAACTCGCTGATGTCAGCCAGCTTCGTCCACTGGGACGGTTTCAGCACATAAAACATGTCCAGAAGGTTATTTTCGGTTAATGTTTCACTTACTTTACTGTACATGGTAACACGGTTATCTGTGATAAACTGTGTCAGGATGTCAGAATATCCTGATACACCCATCATCTGTGTTGTCAGTCCCTGGAATACATTGCGGACACTTCCGATATATCCCGGAATATGATAGATAACCTGGTACAGTGCAAGCAGAATCGGCATCTGAATCAGCAGTGTACTGCAGCTTCCTGTCGGGGAGACACCGTATTTCTGATAAACTGCCATGGTTTCTTCAGATTTTTTCATCTGAGAAGCCTGGTCTTTTTTGTTCTGATATTTCTTTTCAATTCTCTGCAGATCCGGCTGCATTACGCTCATCATCTTCGACATCTTCTGCTGCTTGATCTGAAGCGGCGTCAGAACGAGATAAATGATAATCGTATACAGAATAATCGCAATACCGATATTCGGAATTCCAATTTTTTCCAGACAAAAATAAATTCCATTGATCAGCCAGCCGAGGATCTGGCATACCCACCCGATAATCGGCCACGTTGATTTACTCAGTACGATATCCAAAACGTCTTTTCCTCCTTATTTATCTACGGCACAGGGTCGTAACCTCCGTGTGAAAACGGGTTACATCTCAGTATTCTCCATAATGCCAGCAGACTTCCTTTGAAAGCACCATATTTCTGAATCGCTTCCAGCCCGTACTGCGAGCAGGTCGGCGTATAAGGGCAGTGCACCCTCTTCAGAGGAGACAGGTACTTCTGATAAAACCGGATACCTTTTATCAATACCGTCTTCATTTTTCTGTTTCCTTTAATATATGATGCAGTTTTCCCAGATGCAAAAGTGCTCCCTCTATCTCGAAATACGTACAGTTTTTTGCATTAACTCTTGCGATCACAACTACATCCATTCCACACTGAAATTCCTCTTCATGCAGACGATAACTCTCCCGGATCAGTCTCGCCAGATGGTGGCGCACAACGCTGTTTCCAACCTTTTTACTTACTGAAATTCCAATCCGGTTCCGTCCCAGCTGATTTTTCTTCACATACATGACCAGAAATCGGTTTGCAAACGATGTTCCCTGCTTATAAACCAGCTGAAAATCTCTGTTTTTTTTCAGGCTTTCCGAATATTTCATGAATCCATTCTTTCCTTCATGATTTGTCTAAATTTTCTTTTCATTGAATAGCTTTAGATAGAAGAAAAGACCACATAAATTTTATGCGGCCTTTGGTTTTATGCTGATAATTTTTTTCTTCCTTTTAATCTTCTTGCAGCTAAAACTTTTCTTCCACCTTTTGTGCTCATTCTTGCTCTGAATCCGTGAACTTTAGCTCTGGATCTTTTTTTCGGCTGAAATGTCATTTTCATAAGATAAGGCACCTCCTTTAAATTCTAATCAATAACTGCCTGCAAGGCAGTATTTCACTACATGTATGACAGAAAACATCATTTCAATTATATTCATAAACCCCTGTTTCGTCAACCCTAAAATCAATAATTTTCGCAGTTTTTTCGGGAAAAATGCCGCTCTGACGCGGTTTTCCGGTCTGCCGCTGCCCGTGCCTTCCGTGTGCTGATTTTCGGTTTATCCACAACTTATCCACACTGTCCGCCGCACGCGTACAAATATCAGTTCGATTTTTGTGCTTTCCACACGATATCTTGTAACCGTAATCAACATTATCCACAATCTGTGGATAACCTTGTGGATAACTTTCGGTTTTGCTGTGTACAACCTGTGGGCATTTCCAATTTTTCCAGTATTTACGCCATGTATAATGTGTATATAAATTTTCCAGACTTTACACATTTCGGTTTTTCCAGCCCTCTATCCACAATTTTATCAACATAAGATTCCCTGTTATCCACAAACTATCCTCCATTTCATCAACAGGAAAATTTTTTACACATTCTGTGGATAAAAAAATAATTATCCACATTTTTGGGTTGAATAAAACGGCATTTTATTATATCATATAGAAGTAAAAATGCGACTATTCGGGGAAAATTTCGTTTTCCAGACAGAAGTTATCCCCAAAAAGCAATGATTATAGAAGCGGAGCGACAGAAAAAGCATGGAAATCGTACAAGATAAATGGAAAGAAATACTGCAGAGAGTGCGGGACGAGCACGAATTATCTGAGATCTCCTTTACTACATGGATTGAACCACTTACGATCCATTCGGTTGAGGACAATCTGATCACAATCCTGGTTCCATCCGAAAAAATGGGTCTCGATTACGTGAGCAAAAAATATACTCTTCCTATTAAAGTGGCCATCGCGGAAATCACAGGTGTCAACTATGAGATCCGCTTTATTCTTCCGGAAGAAGTGAAACAGGAAAAAGCGCCTGCTCCCGTCCAGAAAAATCTCTATGTGCCGAACCTGAATCCAAAGTATACCTTTGATACCTTCGTGGTCGGCAGCAATAACAAATTTGCCCATGCAGCTTCTCTCGCCGTGGCCGAATCCCCGGGAGAAATCTACAATCCGCTGTTTTTATACGGTGGTGTTGGACTGGGCAAAACCCATCTGATGCACTCGATCGCACATTTTATTCTTCAGAAGAACCCGTCTTCGCGGATTCTCTACGTAACGAGTGAAGAATTTACCAATGAAGTCATCGAGGCCATCCGAAACAGCAACAACACCGCAATGACCAAATTCCGTGAGAAATACCGCAATATCGACGTACTTCTCATCGATGATGTGCAGTTTATTATAGGAAAGGAATCCACGCAGGAAGAGTTTTTCCATACCTTCAATACTCTGCACGGCGCCAACAAACAGATCATCCTTTCTTCGGATCGTCCCCCGAAAGACATGGATATCCTGGAAGACCGCATCCGTTCCCGTTTCGAATGGGGACTCCTTGCCGACATCCAGAGCCCGGATTATGAGACGCGAATCGCCATTCTCCGAAAGAAACAGGAATTAGACGGCTATTCCGTCAGCGACGATGTGATCGAATACATCGCTTCCAATATTAAATCGAACATCCGTGAGTTGGAAGGCGCTCTCAACAAAATCATTGCATACGCAAACCTTGAAAAACGTGAAATCAACATTGATCTTGCAGAGCAGGTGCTGCGCGACATCATCTCCCCGAACGAGAAGAAGGTGATCACGCCGGAATTTATCATCGACACCGTTGCAGATCACTTCGATATTACGCCGTCCGACATTGTCGGCAGCAAGCGGAGCAGCAAAATCGTATTCCCGCGCCAGATCGCAATGTATCTGTGCCGCGAAATGCTCGATGCCCCGCTGACCGGAATCGGAAAAATGATGGGCGACCGCGATCATACCACTGTCATGCACGGCATTGAGAAGATCGAAAAGGAAATGAGTGCTAAAGACAGTGTCCGCAACACGGTAGACATCTTAAAGAAGAAGATCAACCCGTCGAAATAGGCGGAGCCTTTGTAACTCTGTCAAAACGGTTAAAAACGATTTACATTTATATAAGAAGAAACTCATCGGTTGACAGGCCCTTATTTATACACAAACCGATGTGGAAAGCCTGTGGATGAATTGTGGACAAATTTGGGGCCTGAAGTTATCAACATTTCATACACAGGTTCACGTTCGATTATTCACAGAGTTATACAGATCGATTTTTCCAGTATTTCCGCATTCTTGACGGGGTTTTCCACATATCCACAGCCCCTACGACTAAGACTACGGATTTTTACTATATTTTTTCTTTATAAGCAGACTCACCAAGCAGTGAGGAAAGGAGAGTTATCCACAATTATGAAATTAGTGTTTGACAAAGCAGACCTTGTAAAAAGCGTTGGTATCGCTATGAAAGCTGTCTCCGGTAAAACAACCATGCCGATTCTGGAATGCATTCTGATTGATGCATCTTCCAACGTGATCAAATTTACCTCCAACGATATGGAACTCGGAATCGAAACCATCGTCACAGGTATGATTCTGGAACGCGGTATTGTTGCTCTGGATGCAAAGATTTTTTCTGAGATCGTAAGAAAACTTCCGGATAATCAGGTTACAATAGAAACAGATGAAAATCTGGTAACCACGATTACGTGTGAAAAAGCAAAATTTAACATTCCGGGACAGTCAGGAGAAGATTTTTCCTATCTGCCGATTCTCGAAACTTCCGATTGTGTTTCCATTTCCCAGTTCACCTTAAAAGAACTGATCCGTCAGACCATTTTCTCCATTGCAGCCAATGAGAACAACAAACTGATGACCGGTGAGCTTTTTGAAATCAAAGATAACACACTTCGCGTCGTATCTCTGGACGGACACCGTATTGCGATCCGCAGAATTGAGCTGAAAGATTCGTATCCGGACCGAAAAGTCGTTGTTCCGGGAAAAACCCTGAACGAAATCAGCAAAATTCTGTCCGGTGAGATGGATGATCAGATTGATATTTACTTCTCGGAAAACCACATTATGTTCAAGTTCGATGATACAACGGTCGTTTCCAGACTGATCGACGGTGAATATTTCCGCATCGACCAGATGCTTTCGAGTGATTACGAGACAAAAGTGACGATCAACAAAAAAGAATTCTTAAGCTGTATCGACCGTGCGACGCTTCTTGTCAAAGAAGGCGACAAAAAACCGATCATCATCGACATCCAGGATGGAGCGATGGAACTGCAGATCAACTCCGCGATGGGTTCCATGAAAGAAGAGATCGATATCAACAAAGAAGGCAAGGATATTATGATCGGTTTTAACCCGAAATTCCTGATCGATGCACTTCGTGTTATTGACGACGAGGAGATTTCGATTTATCTGGTCAACCCGAAGGCTCCATGTTTTATCCGGAACGAAGAAGAGAGCTATATCTACCTGATTCTGCCGGTAAACTTCAATTCCGTGAGATAAGTCACATAAGTTTGAAATCTGCCGGAACCTTTTCTGAAAGAACTTTCAGCGGTTTTACAGCCACACAGGTTGAAAACTGCGAACTTACGTGAGGAAAAGGCACGGCAGTGCAGGAGGAAAAAATGGAAATTATTACGCTGCGTGAAGATTACATCAAACTGGGCCAGGCATTAAAAGCTGCGGCTCTGGTAGAAGACGGCGTGGAAGCAAAGCTCGTCATCAAGGACGGCGAAGTGACCGTAAACGGTGAAGTAGATACCCGCCGCGGCCGCAAGCTCTATGACGGAGATGTTGTCTGCTACAATGGAAATGAGATACAAATTAAAAAATAAGGCTTAAAAACTTAAGCTGATTTTTCACGGACGAGTGCTCATGTATATCAAATCTTTAGAACTGAAGAACTATCGGAATTATGAGAGTTTATGCATAAATATCAGCCCCGGAACGAATATTCTCTACGGCGACAATGCCCAGGGAAAGACGAATATTCTCGAGGCTTTATATCTCGCGGGTACGACAAAATCGCACCGTGGCAGCAAGGACCGCGAAATCATCCAGTTTGACCGGGAGGAAGCCCATATCCGGATGATGGTGGAGCGGAACGGCAGCACGCATAAAATCGATATGCATCTAAAAAAAAATAAATCCAAGGGAATCGCCATTGATGGAGTTCCGATCCGCAAAGCGTCGGAACTTTTTGGCATTGTAAATATTGTGTTTTTCTCTCCGGAGGATCTGAATATCATCAAAAACGGTCCTGCGGAGCGCCGGCGTTTCCTGGATAGCGAAATTTGTCAATTGTCAAGACTATACATGATCGAGCTTGCCAATTATAATAAAGTGGTGGCGCAGAGAAACAAGCTGCTTAAAGAGATTTCGTTTTCCGGCAGAATGGCGGATACGCTCGAGATCTGGGATGAGCAGATGGTCCGCTATGGAACAAGCATTATTTCCGAGCGGAAAAAATTTATCAGCCGCCTGAATGATATTTTATCCGAGATCCATCAGAATCTGACCGGAGGAAAGGAGCAGATTCTGATTACCTATGAACCGAATGTGTCCGAGGAAGCGTTTTCCGAAGAGTTAAAAGCCGGAAGAGAGCGTGATCTGCGTTTCGGACAGTCCTACACCGGGCCGCACCGGGACGATTTCTGTGTGCGGGTCAACGACATTGATATCCGTAAATACGGTTCCCAGGGGCAGCAGAGGACGGCGGCGCTTTCGCTGAAATTGGCGGAGATCCGTCTGGTCGAGGAGGAAATTCACGATACACCGGTTTTACTGCTGGATGATGTTTTGTCGGAGCTGGACGGCAGCCGGCAGAATTATCTTCTGCAGAGCATTCACAGCATACAGACACTGATTACCTGTACCGGACTGGACGAGTTTGTCGAAAATCATTTTGAGGCAAACAGCGTATTCCAGGTGGTCGAGGGATCTGTGTTTCACAAAGAAACAGGAGGAATCTAAATGAGTACAGAGAACATGGAAAAGACAGAGTATGGTGCAGACCAGATTCAGATTCTGGAGGGTCTGGAAGCCGTACGGAAGCGCCCAGGTATGTATATCGGCAGTACCTCCGCACGGGGACTTCACCATCTGGTCTATGAGATTGTCGACAACTCGGTAGACGAGGCACTGGCAGGATACTGCAAAAATATTGACGTTACGATTAACCCGGACAACTCCATCACCGTCATCGACGACGGCCGTGGTATTCCGGTCGGCATCAATCATAAGTCGGGCCTTCCGGCCGTTGAGGTTGTCTTTACGGTGCTGCACGCAGGCGGAAAGTTCGGCGGCGGAGGGTACAAGGTATCCGGCGGTCTGCACGGCGTTGGTGCATCCGTTGTAAATGCGCTGTCCAACTGGCTTGAGGTGCGCGTTTATCACGATGGAAAGGTTTATTTCCAGCGGTATGAGCGCGGAAAAACCATGAATAAGCTGGAGGTCATCGATACCTGTCCGATCGAAAAAACAGGTACCGAGGTCCGTTTCCTGCCGGATGACACGATGTTCGAGGAGACGGTTTATGATTACGACGTTTTAAAAACAAGACTCCGCGAGACCGCATTTCTGACCAAGGGACTGCGCATTGTTCTGCGCGATCTGCGCACGGATCCGGTAGTGGAAAAAGCATTCCACTACGAGGGCGGTATCAAAGAGTTTGTCAGCTACCTGAACAAGAGCAAAACGGCGCTCTACCCGGACATCATCTACTGCGAGGGAGAAAGAGACGGCGTTCTTGTTGAGGTTGCAATGCAGCACAACGATTCCTATCAGGAAAATACGTATGGTTTTGTCAACAACATTACGACACCGGAGGGCGGTACCCATATCGTGGGCTTCCGGAATGCGCTGACGAAAACCTTTAATGAATATGCAAGAGCAAATAAACTGTTAAAAGACAGCGAGCCGAACCTGACCGGAGAAGACATCCGCGAGGGTATGACGGCGATTGTCAGCATCAAAATCGAGGAGCCGCAGTTCGAGGGCCAGACGAAGCAGAAACTTGGAAACAGCGAGGCGAGAGGAGCAGTCGACAATATCGTGAGCACTCAGCTCGAGCTGTTCCTGGAGCAGAACCCGGCTGTCGCAAAAACGATCGTTGAAAAGTCCCTGCTTTCCCAGCGTGCGAGAGAGGCTGCAAGAAAAGCGCGTGACCTGACGAGAAGAAAATCCGCACTGGACGGTATGTCCCTGCCTGGAAAACTGGCAGACTGTACCGACAAGGATCCGAAAAACTGTGAGATCTTCCTGGTCGAGGGAGATTCCGCGGGCGGTTCCGCAAAATCCGCGAGAAGCCGTGCAACGCAGGCGATCCTGCCTCTGCGTGGAAAAATCCTGAATGTAGAGAAAGCACGTCTCGATAAAATTTATGCCAATGCCGAGATCAAAGCGATGATTACGGCATTCGGAACCGGAATCCACGACGATTTCGATATCACCAAACTGCGCTACGACAAGATCATCATCATGACCGATGCCGATGTCGACGGCGCGCACATCGACACACTGATGCTGACGTTCCTGTACCGCTTCATGCCGGAGCTGATCAAACAGGGCCACGTTTACCTGGCACAGCCGCCGCTGTTCAAGATTGAGAAAAACAAAAAAGTATGGTACGCATACGACGACGATCAGATGAATCAGATCCTCAATGAGATCGGACGCGGAGATAATAAGATCCAGCGTTACAAAGGACTGGGAGAGATGGATGCGGAGCAGCTCTGGGAGACCACCATGGACCCGGAACGCCGTGTTCTGCGCCGCGTTGTGTTCGATGAAGAGTATTCTTCTGAAATTGATCTTACCTTCAATACGCTCATGGGCGACAAGGTAGAACCGCGCCGTGACTTTATCGAAGAGAGAGCAAAATACGCAAACAACCTGGATATCTAAAAAGTCCTGTGAACTGAAGTGGAGGAAAAGATGGAAGATAATGTTTTTGATAAAATTCACGAGGTCGATCTGAAAGACACGATGGAGGAATCCTACATCAACTACGCGATGAGCGTAATTGCATCCCGTGCACTTCCAGACGTCCGCGATGGCTTAAAGCCGGTACAGAGACGTATTCTGTACTCCATGAGTGAACTGAACAATACGCCGGATAAGCCGCACCGTAAGTGCGCGCGTATCGTCGGTGATACGATGGGTAAATATCACCCGCACGGCGACAGCTCTATCTACGGAGCACTCGTCAACATGGCACAGGACTGGGCAACCCGTTATCCGATGGTGGACGGCCATGGAAACTTCGGTTCCGTCGACGGCGACGGCGCTGCGGCTATGCGATACACCGAGGCACGTTTAAGCAAAATCTCGATGGAGATGCTGGCGGATATCAACAAAGACACCGTAGACTTCGCCCCGAACTTTGATGAAACCGAAAAAGAGCCTGTTGTTATGCCGGCCCGCTACCCGAACCTTCTGGTAAACGGTACTTCCGGTATCGCAGTCGGTATGGCAACGAACATCCCGCCGCACAATCTGCGCGAGGTGGTAAGTGCCATTGTAAAAATTATTGATAATATCATCGAGGAGGACCGTACGACAGATCTCGAGGAGATTCTCAGCATTGTAAAAGGCCCTGACTTCCCGACCGGAGCAGAAATCCTCGGCACCCGCGGCATCGACGAGGCCTACCGTACCGGCCGCGGTAAAATCCGTGTTCGTGCGGTATCAAACATCGAGACACTGCCGAACGGAAAGAGCGAGATCATCGTAACCGAGATCCCGTACATGGTAAACAAGGCGCGCCTGATCGAGAACATCGCCGCGCTGGTAAGAGATAAAAAGATCGACGGCATCACCGGCATTGCGGACCACTCCAACCGTGAGGGTATGCGCATCTGTATCGAACTGCGCCGCGACGCCAATGCAAACGTCATCTTAAACCAGCTGTACAAACATACCCAGATGCAGGATACCTTTGGTGTGATCATGCTTGCACTGGTAAACAATCAGCCGAAAGTCATGAACCTTCTGGAGATGCTGACGTATTATCTGCAGCACCAGGAAGAGGTTGTGACGAGAAGAACGAAATACGACCTGAACAAAGCGCAGGAGAGAAGCCATATTCTGGAAGGACTCTTAAAAGCGCTTGACCATATTGACGAAGTGATCCATATCATCCGTGCATCCGCGAATGCGGCAGAGGCAAAGAAGAACCTGATGGAACGCTTCGATCTGAGTGATGCCCAGGCCCAGGCAATCGTAGACATGCGTCTGCGCGCTCTGACCGGTCTGGAACGGGAGAAGCTCGAGAACGAGTACAAAGAGCTGATGGCGCGCATCGAGCAGTTAAAAGCCATCCTCGCAGACCGCAAGGTGCTTCTTGGCGTTATCCGCAGGGAGATTCTGACCGTATCCGAAAAATACGGCGATGACAGAAGAACTTCCATCGGCTTTGATGAGTACGATCTCTCCATGGAGGATCTGATTCCGCGCGAGAATACCGTCATCACCATGACGAAACTGGGCTATATCAAACGTATGACCGTTGACAACTTCCGCAGCCAGAACCGCGGCGGCAAGGGAATCAAGGGCATGCAGACCATCGAGGACGACTACATCGAGGAGCTTCTGATGACGACGACCCATCATTACCTCATGTTCTTTACGAATACGGGAAGAGTCTACCGTCTGAAAGCATACGAGATTCCGGAGGCGTCCAGAACCGCAAGAGGAACGGCGATTGTCAACCTTCTCCAGCTGCAGCCGGGAGAGAAGATTACCGCTGTTATTCCAATGCGCAAATATGAGAAGGGCCATTATCTGTTTATGGCAACGAAAAAGGGACTGGTGAAGAAGACGCCGCTCGAAGAGTACGAGAACGTCAGAAAAACGGGTCTTGCTGCCATTGCGCTCCGCGATGATGATGAACTGATTGAAGTTAAGACAACTGATAACGAGAAAGAGATTATTCTGGTAACGAAATTCGGCCAGTGTATCCGCTTCAAGGAAAACGATGTGCGTACGACAGGCCGTGTTTCCATGGGTGTACGCGGCATCAACCTTCTGGACGGCGATGAAGTAGTCGGCATGCAGATCTGCACGCAGGGAGACTATCTCCTTGTCGTATCCGAAAACGGCATGGGCAAACGGACGCCGATGGCAGAGTTTACCGTACAGCTCCGCGGCGGCAAGGGTGTCAAATGCTATAAGATTACCGAAAAGACCGGAAACCTGATCGGTTCCAAGGCGGTCAACGAGGATAATGAGATCATGATGATCACCACAGAGGGAATCATCATCCGTACGCCATGCTCCGGCATTTCTGTGATGGGACGGATCACATCCGGCGTTAAGCTGATGGATGTGGACGGCGAAATCAAGGTTGCCAGCATTGCAAAAGTAAGAGACAAAGAGGCGTCCGAGGAGACTCCGGTTTCGGAGAAAGAGAACGAAACGGCTTCTGAGAAAACGCAGGAATAATACAGCGTCGCAAAACGTGTCTGAGAGAAAAAAGCTCAGGCACGTTTTTCTCGTTTGGTGAAGGGAAGAAAAATATGAAACGAATTTTACTGATGGTGCTGCGGAATCTGCTTCTGGTTCCGTGGATGTGGTGCCGGCTCTGTTACCATGCAGCGCATCCGGACAAGTACAGTCTGGAAGAGCACTTTAAAATGCTGCGCTTTATTGTACAGCGGGCGAACAAAGGCGGAAACGTCATTGTGGAATCCTATGGAGCAGAAAATCTTCCGGAGCAGGACGGTTTTGTGATGTATCCGAATCACCAGGGACTGTACGATGTGCTGGCGATCGCAGGAGCGTGCTCGCGTACCTTTACAGTTGTTGCCAAAAAAGAGGTAGAGCATATTCCGTTTTTAAAACAGGTCTTTGCGTGCATCCACGCGCTGTTTATGGACCGGGAGAATCTGCGGCAGTCAATGCAGGTTATCAATGAGGCGGCCAATGTCGTAAAAGAAGGCAAAAACGTCATTCTGTTTCCGGAAGGAACGAGGAGCAGAAAGGGAAACCAGCTGCTGGAGTTTAAAAGCGGCAGCTTCAAGATCGCAGTAAAAGCAAAATGCCCGATCGTGCCGGTTGCGTTAAAAAACTGTTTTGTTCCGTTTGATTCCAATACCGTCCGTCCCGTAACGGTAGAAGTACATTTTCTCGACCCGATCCCATACGAGGAATACCAGGGAATGAAGACAACAGAGATTGCCGAGATGGTAAAGAAGAGAATTGAAGCCGTCGTAACCGCGTAGCGGTTTCAGAAAAGAGCGTGATATGCGCTCTTTTCTGCTATTCTGGGGGCTGATTTGGGTTCTGTAAGGCATATTTTCTATAATAGTAAGAAAAAAACAAAAAATTCGAAAAAACGGGTTGACAAGAACGTAAGGTTTTTGTATAATAAACCATGCGTCACGAATGAGTGACCGCACATATCATTTTATATTTAGGCATTTGGAGAAGTACTCAAGTGGCTGAAGAGGCGCCCCTGCTAAGGGTGTAGGTCGGGTAACCGGCGCGAGGGTTCAAATCCCTCCTTCTCCGTTTAAAAGCCAAAAACAAAATGATATTTTTTGTGGAAAAAGTTCTTGACAAACAGCTTCACATCTGATAAGATAGCAGAGTTGGTGATGGGTTTGAAAAAACTAATCTCAAAAAAAATTAAAAAAGTTCTTGACAAAAGCGAATGAGTTTGATAAAATAAACGAGTTGCTGATCGAAAGAACGGCGAAGAAGTTAAAAAAACTTCAAAAAATAAATCAAAAAAGTTCTTGACAAACGAAAAGTTCTATGGTAAAATAAATGAGCTGATCCGAGTCGGAACGGCAAAGATCCTTGATAATTAAA